>NZ_JABWRE020000001.1:933701-1243269 GCF_014268815.2 Pseudomonas urmiensis | reverse complement strand
GGCGTGGTCGAGGCAAAGAACAACGTGCCATGCACCTGGTAACGCTTGCCGCCCTCACCATCATCATGGCTGTCGGCATACAGCTCACGGGCATGCTGCCAGGCAAAGTTGACCGCCGCGATGACGATCCCGAACAGCACCGCTGTAGCCAGATCGGTGAACACCGTGACCACGGTGACCGCGATGATCGCCAGTACATCGCTAACCGGCACCTTGTGCAGCACGCGCAAAGAGGCCCAGGCGAAGGTCTGCTGGGCCACCACGAACATCACCCCGACCAGCGCCGCCAGCGGGATGCGCTCGATCAGCGGCGACAGGAACAGCACGAACAGCAGGATCATGCCCCCGGCGACTACCCCGCTCAACCGACCACGGCCGTTGGAGCTGAGGTTGATCACGGTCTGGCCGATCATCGCGCAGCCGCCCATGCCACCGCACATCCCCGAAACCATGTTGGCCGCACCCAGCGCCACGCACTCACGGTCGGGAAAGCCGCGGCTTTCGGTGATCTCATCGGTCAGGTTGAGGGTCAGCAGGGTCTCCAGCAGACCGACCATGGCCATCAGCAGCGCGTAAGGAGCAATGATCTTCAGGGTTTCCAGGGTCCATGGCACGTCCGGCCAGGCCAGCTGGGGCAGGCCGCCCGCGATATGCGCCATATCGCCCAGGGTCCGGGTCGGTAGATCGAGCAGGTACACCAGCAGCCCCACCCCAAGGATCGCCACCAACGCCGGCGGCACGGCGCGGGTCAGCCGCGGCAAGACGTAGACCACCAGCATGGTCAGCGCCACCAGACCGATCATCAGGTACAGCGGCGAGCCGCTGAGCCACTGCTCGCCGCTCTTGAAGTGCTCAAGTTGGGCCAAGGCGATGACAATTGCCAGGCCGTTGACGAAGCCCAGCATCACCGGATACGGCACCAGGCGCACCAACTTGCCCAGGCGTAGCGCGCCGAACAGGATCATCAGCACCCCACCCAGCAGTACCGTGGCCAGCAGGTACTGAGCGCCGTGCTGCACCACCAGGGCGACGATCACCACCGCCATGGAGCCGGCAGCGCCGGAAATCATCCCAGGACGACCGCCGAACAATGCCGTCAAGGTACAAATGATGAAGGCGCCGTACAGGCCCATCAGCGGGTTGAGATGGGCGACCAGGGCGAAGGCGATGCATTCCGGGACCAGGGCGAAAGAGGTGGTCAGGCCGGCGAGGATGTCGGCGCGAAATCGGGCGGGTTTCATGAAGTTCCTGCGAAGGTGTCTGTGGCTGACCCTAGCGCGGGGCTAGCCCGCTCCCACGATCTCAAGCGACAGCGTGGGAGCGGGCTTGCCCCGCGATAGGGTCAGCGATGTTACGGAATTTGTCCTACAGCGGCCACCATTGCGCGACTCAGCGCACCCGCTGCAGGCTCTGCACCGCCAAATCCAGGGCGCGCTGCATGTCCAGCCGCGCCGATCGGCCCAAGTCTGGGTGATTGAGCTGGCCATTGCGCTCCGACGGCAGAATCGGCGCCGTCAGGTCCTCGGCGTCCATGGCCTCGAAGTCTTGCTCCAGGCCCAGGGTCAGCGCGCTGCGCCGCAGCAGCATGCGCACTTGCTCGGGGGTCAAGCTGGGGTTGATCGACAGCATCGCCGCCACCGTGGCGGTCACCAGCGGCGTGGCATAGGAGGTACCGCAATGCGCCTCACTGGCCTGCGCCGAACGGATACAGGCGGCGGCGCTGACATCCACGCGCATATCGATGTTGGAGCTTTGCCGCTTGCGCACATGCTGCGGATCGGTCACTGGCACGCCCTTGTCACTGCGCTGATGACCACCGACCACCAGCAACTGGTCAGTGACGAACGACGACGGCAGGCGGTACTCGTCAGTGCCCGACCAAGACGCGCCATTGCCGGCCGAGTTGACCACGATCACCTCGGGATGGGCCTTGCGCAGCCACAGGAAGAACTCCTCGAGCAACTCTTCATAGCCGCTCATGGCAAGCCCGGAGCGCACCAGCGAATCGACCTCATCACCCTGCACGCTCTTCGCCCCGACCCGGTGGATACCCCAGCTCCAGTTCAGCACCCGTACGCCATCCTCGACCAAGTTGACCGAAGCGGCGATGTTGGCGGTGATCCCAGCGTCGGAGTTGCGTTCGACGATGACCTCGAAGCCTGGACTGGCCTTGCCAAGGCCAGTCAGAAAGCCGCCTTCGGCGCCCTGCCCGGCCAGAATTCCAGCAACATGGCTGCCGTGGCTTTCAACCTTGTCGCCGTCGCGGGCGTAAACGCAGGTTTGCCCCTGTGGGCAAGGCCCACGATAGCCAGTAAAGGCTGGAGCATCGAAGTCGACCTCACGCTCGATCACGCCAATGCGTACCGGCTTGACCGGTATTGCCGAGGCCTGGATCCGCCGCTGGTAGAAATACAGCGCGTCCATGAAGCGGTTGGCGGCCCACTCGTCTGCCTGGTTGATCGCCTGCCGGGACGGCCCTGTGCCTTCTTCGCCACGCTCCGGGGCTGACTCTTCGATGATCAGCGCATCGACACTGGCCTCGCTGCCCATGCGCAGGATCATCGCGTCACGCTGGATCAAGTCATGCACAGGTAGGCGCAACTGATAGACGTTGAGTGGCGCGATGGCGCCGACCACCTTGGCGCCGTACTTGTCGGCGATGCGTTGGGCTTCCTGCAAGCCCGGGTGTTGTTCCTCGATCAGCAGGCTGACCAAGTCCAGGTAGGTGGTCAGGCCATCCATGTTCTTTGCCACTTCATCAGCAGTGGCGGCCACTACATGGCTGCGCTGGCGGCTAAGCCAGACGGGGTTGCTCTTGTCACCGGCGGATTCTAGCCATAGCGGTGCGCTGGGCTGGTGTGCGCCGGTGAGGGTAAATGTCAGGTTATCGCCCTGGCGCTGTACATCGGCTTGAGGGAGGCGCTGACCGGCCAGCCAGACGGTAGGAGGTTGTGCGCCCAGGCCCTGGGCATGGAGACACCATTGTTGCCGGTCTTCGCTGAGCAGATCGGCGCAGCGCTGCAGCGACTTGATGCGCAACGGGTCCTGGGCCGCGAAGGCGGCGTGGGTGAGCAGGCAGAACAGCAAGATTGAATAGCGCTTCATAATGAGGACCCTGTTGCCACATTGGCTGCGACTGCCTGGGCAAGGCAAAGGTTCATAGCTGGCAGTACCAGCCTAAAACCCACTTGGTGTGATCCACACCCGGCAAGACCCGTACAAATTTGCCATCATGTCCATTCCACCCGCGGAGATCATGGACATGCCGCTACGCCCCCTCATCGCCTCCCTACTGTTGGCTGCGAGCCTCACCGCCCAGGCCGCCACCGAGGTCGTGCCGCTTCAGCACCGCAGCAGCGCCGAACTGCTGCCCACCGCCCAAGCCTTCCTGGGCAAGGACGGCAGCGTCAGCGCCTTCGAGAACAAGTTGATCGTCAACGCCGAGCCGGAGCGCATCGACGACCTGCGCACCCTGCTGCAACAACTCGATACCGCCCCCAAGCGCCTGCTGATCAGCGTCGACAACAACGACAGCAACTTCCAGGACAACCGCGGCAACGCCCGGGTCATCCGCTACGGCACCGCCAATCGCGACGGCGGCATGCAGCAAGTGCAGGCCAGCGAGGGCCAGCCGGCGTTGATCCAGGTCGGTCAAAGCATCCCCATCACCAGCAGCAGCACCGACGGTTACGGGCGCATCCAGACCAACACCGAATACCGCAACGTGACCCAGGGTTTCTATGTCACGCCGAGCCTGAGCGGTGAGACGGTTCGCCTGGCAATCAGCAGCAATAATGATCGAATGAGCAGCGAACGTCCCGATGTAGTGAAAGTGCAAAGCACCGACACAACCGTCACCGGCAAGCTCGGCGAATGGATCACCCTGGCCGGGTTCAATCAGCAGAGCCAAGCCGAGCGCAACCCGTCAAGCCTCAGTTACAGCACCCAGCGCGGTGAAAACATGACATTGCGTGTCAAAGTCGACCTTCTGGACTGATCCCAGGCAATTCAAGGCCTCGACCAAAGGCCTTGAAACTGACTGCCGAGTCGCATTAGACCAAAGATGTAGTAACCAGAAAAAAGCACTACAAAACATTTGACAGGTACTTTTTGCCAAGGGCATGATGGCCTCGCTCCCGCTAATCAGAGGCCCTGGCAAGGGTCTTCGAGGCGCGCTCCTCCCACCCCTGGAGGCGCTTCGTGTCTATACGGCCCACAAGGCGGTTCGACCGGATTGCGACTGCAACGAGAAGTTGTCCCGAGGGACGGAAGCGCATCACCGCAGTCACCAGGCAAGCCATGTCGCACCGCAGCAAGGCATCCACGAGCCGACCTGCAGCCATCGCTGACCCACGCTGCACCTCCTTCCCCTTCGAGCCTTCGCGTTCGCCGTCGCAACACCGCCGAACAGGACAGCCGTCAGGCCTCTGATCCGCGACTTTTGAGCATCAGCACAATTACCCCAAGATCGATGCGACGAGGTTTATTTCCATGGCACTGACACGCGAACAGCAAATTGCAGCCCTCGAGAAAGACTGGGCCGAGAACCCGCGCTGGAAAGGCGTGACCCGTACCTACACGGCCGCTGATGTCGTTCGCCTGCGTGGCTCGCTGCAACCGGAGCACACCCTGGCCCAGGTGGGTGCAGAAAAACTGTGGAAGCTGGTCACCCAAGGTGCCCACCCCTCTTTCCGCCCTGAAAAAGATTTCGTCAACTGCATGGGTGCCCTCACCGGCGGCCAGGCAGTTCAGCAGGTCAAGGCCGGTATCCAGGCTATCTACCTGTCCGGCTGGCAGGTTGCCGCCGACAACAACTCGGCCGAGTCGATGTACCCCGACCAGTCGCTGTACCCGGTCGACTCGGTTCCGACCGTGGTCAAGCGCATCAACAACTCTTTCCGCCGCGCCGACCAGATCCAGTGGAAAGCTGGCAAGAACCCAGGTGACGAAGGCTACATCGACTACTTCGCGCCAATCGTGGCCGACGCTGAAGCCGGTTTCGGCGGCGTTCTGAACGCCTACGAGCTGATGAAGAACATGATCGAAGCGGGCGCCGCTGGCGTGCACTTCGAAGACCAGCTGGCTTCGGTGAAAAAATGCGGCCACATGGGCGGCAAGGTGCTGGTACCGACCCAGGAAGCCGTACAGAAGCTGGTCGCTGCACGTCTGGCTGCCGACGTTGCCGGCGTACCGACCATCATCCTGGCCCGTACCGACGCCAACGCTGCCGACTTGCTGACCAGCGACTGCGACCCGTACGACCAGCCGTTCGTGCTCGGTGAGCGCACCCGTGAAGGCTTCTACAAGGTGCGTGCCGGCCTCGACCAGGCCATTGCTCGCGGCCTGGCCTACGCGCCGTACGCCGACCTGATCTGGTGTGAGACCGCCAAGCCGGACCTGGACGAAGCGCGTCGTTTCGCCGAGGCGATCAAGAAGGAATACCCAGACCAACTGCTGTCGTACAACTGCTCGCCTTCGTTCAACTGGAAGAAGAACCTGGACGATGCCACCATCGCCAAGTTCCAGCGCGAACTGTCGGCCATGGGCTACAAGCACCAGTTCATCACCCTGGCTGGCATTCACAACATGTGGCACGGCATGTTCAACCTGGCGCACGACTACGCCCGCAACGACATGACCGCCTACGTGAAGCTGCAGGAGCAGGAGTTCGCCGACGCCAGCAAAGGCTACACCTTCGTGGCGCACCAGCAGGAAGTGGGTACTGGCTACTTCGACGACATGACCACCGTGATCCAGGGTGGCGCTTCGTCGGTGACCGCGCTGACCGGTTCGACTGAGGAAGAGCAGTTCCACTGATAAAGAGTGGGTTGCTACTGAAATAAAGAAGGCCCGGGCCACCGTCGAGGTGCCCGGGCCTTTTGTCGTCTACGTCTGTACGGGCAGCAATAGAGGTTAGGGTCTATGCTTGCCCCATAACTACAGCAAGGACTGCCCATGTCCCGCCCATTCAGCCTGTTGCTATTGGCCCTGGTCGCCGCTGCCCTCTATTTATATGCATTGGCCAGCGGCAACGCTGTACTTGCCCTGCTGGCCAAACCGGTTCCGGTGCTGGCCCTGATCCTCTGGCTGCGAACCACCCCAGCCACGACCTACCGCCGCTGGATCATGATCGGCCTTGGTTTTTCGGTACTCGGCGACATACTCCTGGCAATCCCCGCGGATCTGTTCGTATTCGGCCTGGGCGCCTTCCTCTTTGCCCACCTGGCCTACCTGCGCGGCTACTACAGCCAAAACCGCCAGAGCGCCCTGCCCGCCCTGTTGCTCGCCGCGGTCGCTGGCAGCGGCTTGTTCTACCTGCTCGCCAGCCACGGCCTTGGCCCCCTGTTGCTACCGGTGGCGCTGTACGCCCTGGTGATCAGCGCAATGCTCTGGCGCGCCCTGGCCTGCGGTGGCCTGGCCGCGCTCGGTGCCTGCCTGTTCGTGTTCTCCGACAGCCTGATCGGGGTCGACCGCTTCGTCAGCCCGTTCGCTGCGGCGCAGTACCTGATCATCCTCGCCTACTGGCTCGGCCAATGGGCGATCGCTTCGTCGGCCGCACGCGGCTCAATCGATAAAGTATTGATCCAGAGCGGGGCACGCGGTGCGCAAAACTGCTAGAACGAGAGTTTTTCGCATTTGCAAGTAGCGAGGTGTGCCCAATGAACTTTGCAAGGCCCAGACCCGGTAAAGTTAACCGGCCCAAATCAAATGATATTAATTATCATTACGCAACTTACAAGTCGTTACGCGAGGCAAGAAACATAATTAACAAAAGCAGGCGTAATGCCCGAATATCAAGGCTTTCAGCCAGTTACAAAAGATTTTTGTTCTTAATCCTACGAATAAATTTGCGACAGAAATTTTACTTGCACTGGGTTTACCCATAAAATCAGCGCGATTGATTCAGCTGCGACATTTGGTCACTGCACCTGCGACACCACGTCGCCGCTTTACTTATTTCAGACTGCAGAGCTGGGTCTCTGTATAAGGATCTCTAGCATGTCCGATTCGGCAGGACTCATCGCCCACAACTGGGGCTTTGCCATCTTCCTCCTGGGTGTCGTCGGCCTGTGTGCCTTCATGCTCGGTCTGTCCAGCCTGCTCGGTAGCAAGGCCTGGGGCCGCGCCAAGAACGAACCCTTCGAATCCGGCATGCTGCCCGTCGGCAGCGCCCGCCTGCGCCTGTCCGCCAAATTCTATCTGGTCGCGATGCTGTTCGTGATCTTCGATATCGAAGCCCTCTTTCTCTTTGCATGGTCTGTGTCCGTCCGCGAAAGCGGCTGGACCGGATTCGTCGAAGCACTCGTTTTCATAGCAATTCTGTTGGCAGGTCTTGTCTACCTATGGCGCGTCGGGGCACTTGATTGGGCTCCCGAAGGTCGTCGCAAGCGGCAAGCGAAGCTGAAACAATGAGGCTTTGGCATGCAATACAATCTCACCAGAATCGATCCGGATGCGCCCAACGAGCAGTATCCGGTCGGTGAGCGGGAAACCGTCACCGACCAACTGCTAGAGGACCAGGTCCACAAGAACATCTACATGGGGAAACTCGAAGATGTCCTGCGTGGCGCGGTCAACTGGGGTCGCAAGAACTCCCTCTGGCCGTATAACTTCGGCCTGTCCTGCTGCTACGTGGAAATGACCACGGCCTTCACGGCACCCCACGACATCGCCCGCTTCGGCGCCGAAGTCATCCGGGCCTCGCCGCGTCAGGCCGACTTCATGGTCATCGCCGGGACCTGCTTCATCAAGATGGCGCCGATCATCCAGCGCCTGTATGAGCAGATGCTCGAACCTAAATGGGTCATTTCCATGGGTTCGTGCGCCAACTCCGGCGGCATGTACGACATTTACTCGGTCGTTCAGGGGGTCGACAAGTTCCTCCCCGTGGATGTCTACGTACCTGGCTGCCCGCCACGCCCTGAGGCGTTCCTGCAAGGCTTGATGCTGCTGCAGGAATCGATCGGACAGGAGCGACGCCCGCTTTCCTGGGTGGTTGGTGATCAAGGCATTTACCGTGCCGAGATGCCTGCCCAGAAAGACCTGCGTCGCGAACAGCGTATCGCGGTAACCAACCTGCGCAGCCCCGACGAAGTCTGATCCAGCGACCTGCCGCCCGCTCCCCCTGGAGCCGGCGGCCTGGCTTCATTCTCTACGTTGACCCAAAGCGACCGAGACCATGACAGCGGACAACGCTATTTTCATTCCGCCTTACAAGGCTGACGACCAAGATGTGGTCGTCGAACTGAACAACCGTTTTGGCGCCGAAGCATTCGTCGCCCAACAGACCCGCACCGGCATGCCTGTGCTGTGGGTCAAGCGCGCCCAGCTCAAAGAGGTGCTCAGCTTCCTGCGCGGCGTCGCCAAGCCCTACAGCATGCTGTACGACCTGCACGGCGTCGACGAGCGCCTGCGCACCCAGCGCCGCGGCCTGCCCGCCGCCGATTTCAGCGTGTTCTACCACCTGCTGTCGGTCGAGCGTAACAGCGACGTGATGATCAAGGTCGCACTCAGCGAAGGCGACCTGAACCTGCCGACCGTGACCGGCATCTGGCCAAACGCCAACTGGTACGAGCGTGAAGTCTGGGACATGTTCGGCATCGACTTTGCCGGCCACCCGCACCTGAGCCGGATCATGATGCCGCCGACCTGGGAAGGTCACCCGCTGCGCAAGGACTACCCTGCCCGCGCCACTGAGTTCGATCCCTACAGCCTGACCCTGGCCAAGCAGCAGCTTGAAGAGGAATCGGCTCGCTTCAACCCGGAAGCCTGGGGCATGAAGCGCCAGGGCGCCAACGAGGACTACATGTTCCTCAACCTTGGCCCCAACCACCCGTCCGCGCACGGTGCGTTCCGTATCGTCCTGCAGCTGGACGGCGAAGAGATCGTCGACTGCGTCCCGGACATCGGCTACCACCACCGTGGTGCCGAGAAGATGGCCGAGCGTCAGTCCTGGCACAGCTTCATCCCCTACACCGACCGTATCGACTACCTCGGCGGGGTGATGAACAACCTGCCGTACGTGCTCGCGGTCGAGAAGCTCGCCGGTATCCAGGTGCCGCAGAAAGTCGACGTGATTCGTATCATGCTCGCCGAATTCTTCCGCATCACCAGCCACCTATTGTTCCTGGGTACCTATATCCAGGACGTCGGCGCCATGACCCCGGTGTTCTTCACCTTCACCGACCGCCAGCGCGCCTACACCGTGATCGAAGCGATCACCGGCTTCCGCCTGCACCCGGCCTGGTACCGCATCGGTGGCGTCGCCCACGACCTGCCGCGCGGCTGGGACAAGCTGGTCAAGGACTTCGTCGAATGGCTGCCCAAGCGCCTCGACGAGTACACCAAGGCGGCCCTGCAGAACAGCATCCTCAAAGGCCGGACCATCGGCGTTGCCGCCTACAACACCCAGGAAGCGCTGGCATGGGGCACCACCGGTGCCGGCCTGCGTTCCACCGGTTGCGACTTCGACCTGCGTAAAGCCCGCCCCTACTCCGGCTACGAGAACTTCGAGTTCGAAGTACCGCTGGCCCACAACGGCGATGCCTACGATCGCTGCATGGTCCGGGTCGAGGAGATGCGCCAGAGTATCCGCATCATCGACCAGTGCCTGCGCAACATGCCGGAAGGCCCGTACAAGGCGGACCACCCGCTGACCACGCCGCCACCGAAAGAGCGCACCCTGCAGCACATCGAGACCTTGATCACGCACTTCCTGCAAGTCTCGTGGGGCCCGGTCATGCCGGCCAACGAGTCGTTCCAGATGATCGAAGCGACCAAGGGCATCAACAGTTACTACCTGACGAGCGATGGCGGCACCATGAGCTACCGCACCCGGATTCGTACCCCAAGCTACCCGCACCTGCAGCAGATCCCTTCGGTGATCAAAGGCAGCATGGTCGCGGACTTGATCGCGTACCTGGGCAGTATCGACTTCGTTATGGCTGACGTGGACCGCTAAGCATGAACAGCACGCTTATCCAAACCGACCGTTTCGCCCTGAGCGAAACCGAGCGCTCGGCCATCGAGCACGAGATGCACCACTACGAGGACCCGCGCGCGGCGTCCATCGAAGCCCTGAAGATCGTCCAGAAACAGCGCGGCTGGGTGCCTGACGGCGCCATCTACGCGATCGGCGAGATCCTCGGCATCCCGGCCAGCGACGTCGAAGGTGTGGCTACGTTCTACAGCCAGATCTTCCGTCAGCCGGTTGGCCGCCACATCATTCGCGTGTGCGACAGCATGGTCTGCTACATCGGCGGCCATGAATCGGTCGTCAGCCAGATCCAGAGCGAGCTGGGCATCGGCCTGGGCCAGACCACCGCAGACGGGCGTTTCACCCTGCTGCCGGTGTGCTGCCTGGGCAACTGCGACAAGGCCCCGGCGCTGATGATCGACGATGACACCTTTGGCGACGTGCAACCTGCTGGCGTCACCAAACTGCTGGAGGGTTACGTATGACCATCACTTCCTTCGGCCCGGCCAACCGCATCGCGCGCGCAGCCGAAACCCACCCGCTGACCTGGCGCCTGCGTGACGACGGCGAGCCAGTCTGGCTCGACGAGTACCAGGCCAAGGACGGCTACGCCGCCGCCCGCAAGGCACTGGCGCAGATGTCCCAGGACGATATCGTCCAGACCGTCAAGGACGCCGGCCTCAAGGGCCGTGGTGGCGCTGGCTTCCCCACTGGGGTGAAGTGGGGCCTGATGCCCAAAGACGAATCCATGAACATCCGCTACCTGCTGTGCAACGCGGACGAAATGGAGCCCAACACCTGGAAGGACCGCATGCTGATGGAGCAACAGCCCCATCTGCTGGTCGAGGGCATGCTGATCAGCGCCCGCGCCCTGAAGGCCTACCGCGGCTACATCTTCCTGCGTGGCGAGTACACCACCGCCGCCAAGAACCTCAACCGCGCCATCGATGAAGCCAAGGCCGCAGGCCTGCTGGGCAAGAACATCCTGGGCAGCGGTTTTGATTTCGAGCTGTTCGTGCACACCGGTGCCGGGCGCTACATCTGCGGTGAAGAAACCGCACTGATCAACTCGCTCGAAGGCCGCCGCGCCAACCCGCGCTCCAAGCCGCCCTTCCCTGCCGCCGTGGGCGTGTGGGGCAAGCCGACCTGCGTGAACAACGTCGAAACCCTGTGCAACGTTCCGGCCATCGTCGGCAACGGCGTCGACTGGTACAAGTCGCTGGCCCGCGAAGGCAGCGAAGACCACGGCACCAAGCTGATGGGCTTCTCCGGCAAGGTAAAGAACCCTGGCCTGTGGGAGCTGCCGTTCGGCGTTACCGCCCGCGAGCTGTTCGAAGACTACGCCGGTGGCATGCGCGATGGCTTCAAGCTCAAGTGCTGGCAGCCTGGCGGCGCCGGTACCGGTTTCCTGCTGCCAGAGCATCTGGATGCGCAGATGTACGCCGGCGGTATCGCCAAGGTTGGTACGCGGATGGGTACGGGCCTGGCCATGGCGGTCGATGACAGCATCAACATGGTCTCGCTGCTGCGCAACATGGAAGAGTTCTTCGCCCGCGAATCGTGCGGCTGGTGCACTCCATGCCGTGACGGCCTGCCCTGGAGCGTGAAGATGCTGCGCTCGCTGGAGCAAGGCCAAGGCCGCGCCGAAGACATCGAGACTCTGCTGGGCCTGGTCAACTTCCTCGGCCCTGGCCGCACCTTCTGTGCTCACGCACCCGGTGCCGTCGAGCCATTGGGCAGTGCCATCAAGTACTTCCGGTCCGAGTTCGAGGCCGGCGTCGCCAGCCAATCCGCCAGCGAAGCCCTGCGCCCGAACCTGGCCAAGCCAATTCCGACCGGGCCGATCGTGGTCGGCGCATAACAAGATCAAGTGCGGGTGGTCCGTGCCATCCGCCAGCCTCGCAGGCTCGTCCGAGTGTATCGGGCAGAGCCGCAGGCACACCGATTTCCATTAGCCACGCCTGCTCACGCGGGCCAACGAAGAACTTTGAACCATGGCCACTATCCACGTAGACGGCAAAGCGCTCGAAGTCAACGGTGCGGACAACCTGTTACAGGCCTGTCTGTCGCTCGGCCTCGACATCCCTTATTTCTGCTGGCACCCGGCGCTCGGTAGCGTCGGTGCCTGCCGGCAGTGTGCGGTCAAGCAGTACACCGACGAGAACGACACCCGTGGTCGTATCGTCATGTCGTGCATGACCCCTGCCTCCGACGGCACCTGGATCTCCATCGAAGATGAAGAGTCCAAGGCGTTTCGCGCCAGCGTCGTCGAATGGCTGATGACCAACCACCCGCACGACTGCCCAGTCTGCGAGGAAGGCGGTCACTGCCACCTGCAAGACATGACGGTGATGACCGGCCACAACGAGCGCCGTTACCGTTTCACCAAGCGTACCCACCAGAACCAGGACCTCGGCCCGTTCATTTCCCACGAAATGAACCGCTGCATCGCCTGCTATCGCTGCGTGCGTTACTACAAGGACTACGCCGGCGGCACCGACCTGGGCGTCTATGGCGCCCACGACAACGTGTACTTCGGTCGCGTTGAAGACGGCGTGCTCGAAAGCGAGTTTTCCGGCAACCTCACCGAGGTTTGCCCGACCGGTGTGTTCACCGACAAGACCCACTCCGAGCGCTACAACCGCAAGTGGGACATGCAGTTTGCCCCAAGCATCTGCCATGGCTGCTCGAGCGGCTGCAACATCAGCCCGGGCGAGCGCTACGGCGAACTGCGCCGGATCGAGAACCGCTTCAACGGCTCGGTCAACCAGTACTTCCTGTGCGACCGTGGCCGCTTCGGCTACGGCTATGTCAACCGCAAGGACCGTCCGCGCCAGCCACACCTGGCCGATGGCACCAAGCTGGGCCTGGACGCTGCCCTGGACAAGGCCGCCGACCTGCTGCGCGGCCGCACCATCGTCGGTATCGGCTCGCCACGCGCCAGCCTGGAAAGCAACTACGGCCTGCGCGAGCTGGTCGGTGCCGAGTACTTCTATTCGGGTATGGAAGCAGGCGAACTGGCCCGTGTCCGCCTGGCACTGAATGTACTCAACGCCAGCCCCCTGCCCGTGCCGACCCTGCGCGAGATCGAAGATCACGACGCCGTGTTCGTGCTCGGTGAAGACCTGACCCAGACCGCCGCTCGCGTCGCCCTGGCCGTGCGCCAGGCCACCAAAGGCAAGGCCGAAGCCATGGCCGACGCCATGCGCGTACAGCCTTGGCTCGACGCTGCGGTGAAGAACATCGGCCAGCACGCGCTGTACCCGCTGTTCATCGCCAGCCTTGCTGAAACCAAGCTCGACGACGTCGCCGAAGAGTGCGTGCACGCAGCCCCCGCCGACCTGGCGCGCCTGGGCTTTGCCGTGGCCCACGCCATCGACCCAAGCGCTCCGGCCGTAGCAGGCCTGGACGATGACGCCAAGGCCCTGGCCCAGCGCATCGCCGACGCCCTGGTCGCCGCCCAGCGTCCGCTGGTGGTTGCCGGTACCTCGCTGGCCGACCCAGCCCTGATCGAAGCCGCCGCCAACATCGCCAAGGCGCTCAAGCTGCGCGAGAAGAACGGCTCGCTGAGCCTGGTCGTACCTGAGGCCAACAGCCTCGGCCTGGCCATGCTCGGCGGTGATTCGGTGGATGCCGCGCTGGATGCAGTGATCAGCGGCAAAGCCGACGCCATCGTGGTGGTGGAAAACGACCTGTACGCCCGCGTCCCGGCCGCCAAGGTCGACGCGGCCCTGGCCGCAGCCAAGGTGGTGATCGTCGCCGATCACTCCAAGACCGCCACCAGCGACCGCGCCCACCTGGTCCTGCCAGCGGCATCGTTCGCCGAAGGCGACGGCACCCTGGTCAGCCAGGAAGGCCGTGCCCAGCGCTTCTTCCAGGTGTTCGATCCGACCTACCTGGACAGCAGCATCCAGATCCACGAAGGCTGGCGCTGGATGCACGCCCTGCGTGCCACCCTGCTCAACAAGCCGGTCGACTGGACCCAGCTGGACCACGTCACCAGCGCCTGCGCCGACGCCGCGCCGCAACTGGCCGGGATCGTCAACGCCGCGCCAAGTGCTGCGTTCCGCATCAAGGGCATGAAGCTTGCCCGTGAGCCGCTGCGCTACTCCGGCCGTACTGCCATGCGCGCCAACATCAGCGTGCACGAACCGCGCACCCCGCAAGACAAAGACTCCGCGTTCGCCTTCTCCATGGAAGGCTACTCGGGCTCGGTCGAGCCTCGTCAGCAGGTGCCATTCGCCTGGTCGCCGGGCTGGAACTCGCCGCAGGCCTGGAACAAGTTCCAGGACGAAGTCGGTGGCCACCTGCGTGCCGGTGACCCAGGCATCCGCCTGATCGAGTCGCAGGGTGATCGCCTGAACTGGTTCAACGCCATTCCGGGCGCCTTCAACCCGGCCCGTGGCAGCTGGACTGCAGTGCCGTTCTTCCACCTGTTCGGCAGCGAAGAGAGTTCCTCGCGCGCCGCCCCCGTGCAAGAGCGCATCCCGGCCGCCTACGTGGCCCTGGCCAAGTCCGAAGCCGATCGCCTGGGCGTCAACGATGGTGCAATGCTGAGCCTGACCGTGGCCGGTGTGGCACTGCGCCTGCCGCTGCGGATCAATGAACAGCTGGGCGCAGGCCTGGTCGCGTTGCCGAAAGGCCTGGCCGGCATTCCGCCAGCCATCTTCGGTGCATCCGTAGAAGGCCTGCAGGAGGCAGCACAATGAGCTGGTTCACCCCCGAAGTGATCGATGCGATCATCGCCGTGGTCAAGGCCGTGGTGGTCTTGCTGGCCGTGGTGGTCTGCGGCGCGCTGCTCAGCTTCGTCGAGCGGCGCCTGCTGGGCTGGTGGCAGGACCGTTACGGTCCGAACCGGGTTGGCCCGTTCGGCATGTTCCAGATCGCAGCAGACATGCTGAAGATGTTCTTCAAGGAAGACTGGAACCCGCCCTTCGTCGATCGGATGATCTTCACCCTGGCACCGGTGGTGGCGATGAGCGCCCTGCTGATTGCCTTCTCGATCATCCCGATCACCCCGACCTGGGGCGTTGCCGACCTGAACATCGGCCTGCTGTTCTTCTTCGCCATGGCCGGTCTGTCGGTCTACGCCGTGCTGTTCGCCGGCTGGTCGTCGAACAACAAGTACGCCCTGCTCGGCAGTCTGCGGGCCTCGGCACAGACCGTCTCGTACGAGGTGTTCCTGGGCCTGGCTCTGATGGGCGTGGTGGTGCAGGTTGGCTCGTTCAACATGCGCGACATCGTCGACTACCAGGCGCAGAACCTGTGGTTCATCATTCCGCAGTTCTTTGGCTTCTGCACCTTCTTCATCGCAGGCGTCGCCGTGACTCACCGTCACCCGTTCGACCAGCCGGAAGCAGAACAGGAACTGGCCGACGGCTACCACATTGAATATGCCGGCATGAAATGGGGCATGTTCTTCGTCGGTGAGTACATCGGCATCATCCTCATCTCGGCGCTGCTGGTAACCCTGTTCTTCGGTGGCTGGCACGGTCCGTTCGGCATCCTGCCGCAAGTACCGTTCCTATGGTTCGCCCTGAAGACCGCGTTCTTCATCATGCTGTTCATCCTGCTGCGCGCCTCGATCCCGCGCCCACGCTATGACCAGGTGATGGACTTCAGCTGGAAGTTCTGCCTGCCGCTGACCCTGATCAATTTGCTGGTGACCGCTGCGCTCGTGCTTTACAACACGCCAGCCGTCGCGGCCCAGTGAGGATTTGACCCATGTTCAAGTATATCGGCGACATCGTTAAGGGCACCGGCACCCAGCTGCGCAGCCTGGCCATGGTGTTCTCCCACGGGTTCCGCAAACGCGACACCCTGCAGTACCCCGAAGAAGCTGTGTACCTGCCGCCGCGCTACCGCGGGCGCATCGTCCTCACCCGCGACCCCGATGGCGAGGAGCGCTGCGTAGCGTGCAACCTCTGCGCGGTGGCCTGCCCGGTTGGCTGCATCTCGTTGCAGAAGGCCGAGACCGAGGACGGTCGTTGGTACCCGGAGTTCTTCCGCATCAACTTCTCGCGCTGCATCTTCTGCGGCCTGTGTGAGGAAGCCTGCCCGACCACCGCGATCCAGCTCACGCCGGATTTCGAAATGGCCGAGTTCAAGCGTCAGGACCTGGTGTACGAGAAAGAAGATCTGCTGATCTCCGGCCCCGGCAAGAACCCTGACTACAACTTCTACCGTGTTGCGGGTATGGCCATCGCTGGCAAGCCGAAAGGCTCTGCACAGAACGAAGCTGAGCCGATCAACGTGAAGAGCTTGCTCCCATAAGGACAGAAAGATGGAATTCGCTTTCTACTTCGCATCCGGGATCGCCGTGGTCTCCACCCTTCGGGTGGTGACCGGTACCAACCCTGTGCATGCCCTGCTTTACCTGATCATTTCGCTGATCTCCGTGGCCATGATCTTCTTCAGCCTGGGTGCGCCGTTCGCCGGTGCCCTGGAAGTGATCGCCTACGCCGGCGCCATCATGGTGCTGTTCGTGTTCGTGGTGATGATGCTCAACCTTGGGCCGGCTTCGGTCGCCCAGGAACGTGGCTGGCTCAAGCCAGGCATCTGGGCAGGGCCGGTGTTGCTCGGCACCCTGCTGCTGCTCGAGCTGCTCTACGTGCTGTTCGTCGCGCCAAGCGGCGCCGGCATCAGCGGCACCACCGTGGACGCCAAGGCCGTCGGCATCAGCCTGTTCGGCCCTTACCTGCTGGTGGTCGAACTGGCCTCGATGCTGCTGCTCGCCGCAGCCGTCACCGCCTTCCACCTGGGCCGCAACGAGGCGAAGGAGTAAATCATGGGTGCTATCCCTCTCGAGCATGGTCTGGCGGTCGCCGGCATCCTGTTCTGCTTAGGTCTGGTTGGCCTGATGGTCCGCCGCAACATTCTCTTCGTCCTCATGAGCCTGGAAGTCATGATGAACGCCTCTGCCCTGGCGTTCATCGTCGCCGGTGCCCGTTGGGTGCAACCCGACGGCCAGGTGATGTTCATTCTGGTGATCAGCCTGGCAGCCGCCGAGGCCAGTATTGGCCTGGCAATCCTGCTGCAGCTGTATCGCCGCTTCCACACTCTCGACATCGATGCTGCCAGTGAGATGCGCGGATGAACCTTATCTTCCTGACTTTCGTCTTTCCCCTGATCGGCTTCTTGCTGCTGTCGTTCTCCCGTGGTCGGTTCTCGGAGAACCTGTCCGCGCTGATCGGCGTCGGCTCGGTGGGCCTCTCGGCCGCGACGGCCGCCTACGTGATCTGGCAGTTCAACGTCGCCCCACCTGAAGGCGGCGCGTACAGCCAGCTGCTGTGGCAGTGGATGTCGGTGGACGGCTTTGCACCGAACTTCACCCTGTACGTGGACGGCCTGTCGGTGACCATGCTCGGCGTGGTCACCGGCGTAGGCTTTTTGATCCACCTGTTCGCCTCCTGGTACATGCGTGGCGAAGCCGGCTACTCGCGCTTCTTCTCGTACACCAACCTGTTCATCGCCAGCATGCTGTTCCTGGTGCTGGGCGATAACCTGCTGTTCATCTACTTCGGCTGGGAAGGCGTGGGCCTGTGCTCGTACCTGTTGATCGGTTTCTACTACAGCAACCGCAACAACAGTAACGCGGCGCTCAAGGCGTTCATCGTCACCCGCATCGGCGACGTGTTCATGGCCATCGGCCTGTTCATCCTGTTCGCCCAGCTGGGTACCCTGAACGTGCAGGAACTGCTGGTGCTGGCACCGCAGAAGTTCCAGGCTGGCGACACCTGGATGGTTCTGGCCACCCTGATGCTGCTCGGTGGTGCGGTGGGTAAATCGGCGCAGCTGCCGCTGCAGACCTGGCTGGCAGACGCGATGGCCGGTCCTACCCCGGTTTCGGCCCTGATCCACGCCGCGACCATGGTGACCGCAGGCGTCTACCTGATCGCCCGTACCCACGGCCTGTTCGCCCTGGCGCCGGATATCCTGCACCTGGTCGGCATCGTCGGTGGCGTGACCCTGGTCCTGGCCGGCTTCGCCGCGCTGGTCCAGACCGACATCAAGCGTATCCTCGCCTACTCGACCATGAGCCAGATCGGCTACATGTTCCTCGCCCTGGGCGTAGGTGCCTGGGACGCGGCGATCTTCCACCTGATGACCCACGCGTTCTTCAAAGCGCTGCTGTTCCTTGCTTCCGGTGCGGTGATCGTGGCCTGCCACCACGAGCAGAACATCTTCAAGATGGGCGGCCTGTGGAAGAAACTGCCGCTGGCCTACGCCAGCTTCGTGGTCGGTGGTGCGGCCCTGGCGGCCCTACCAATCGTCACCGTGGGCTTCTACTCCAAGGACGAGATCCTCTGGGAAGCCTTCGCCAGCGGTAACACCGGTCTGCTGTACGCCGGCCTGGTCGGTGCGTTCATGACCTCGCTGTACACCTTCCGCCTGATCTTCATCGCCTTCCACGGCGAAGCCAAGACCGAAGCCCACGCCGGCCACGGCATCAGCCACTGGCTGCCACTGGGTACCCTGATCGTGCTGTCGACCTTCGTCGGCGCCTGGATCCATCCGCCGCTGGCGGGTGTTCTGCCAGAGAGCGCTGGTCACGCTGGCGGCGAAGCCAAGCACAGCCTGGAAATCGCCTCGGGTGCCATCGCCATCGCCGGTATCCTGCTGGCTGCGGTGCTGTTCCTGGGCAAGCGTCGCCTGGTCACCGCGATCGCCAACAGCGGCATCGGCCGCGCGCTGTCGGCCTGGTGGTTCGCCGCCTGGGGCTTCGACTGGATCTACGACAAGCTGTTCGTCAAACCTTACCTGCTGATCTGCCACATCCTGCGCAAGGATCCGGTGGACCGCAGCATCGGCCTGATTCCTCGGATGGCGCGTGGCGGCCACGTCGCCATGAGCAAGACCGAGACTGGCCAGCTGCGCTGGTACACCGCTTCGATCGCCGTAGGTGCAGTACTCGTGCTCGGCGCCGTGCTGGCGGCTGCGGTATGACTATGAATCTTGCGAACCTTGCGACTTTGCCAAAGGAAACGAACCCGTCATGATTTTGCCTTGGCTGATCCTGATCCCCTTCATCGGCGGCTTCCTGTGCTGGCTGGGTGAGCGCTTCGGCTCGACCCTGCCGCGCTGGATTGCGCTGCTGACCATGTCCCTGTTGCTCGGTATCGGCCTCTGGCTGTGGGGCACCGGCGACTACACCCTGGCCCCTGCCCCGGGCGCTGAACCTGCCTGGACCTTGGAATACAAGGTCGAGTGGATCAAGCGCTTCGGCATCAGCATCCACCTGGCGCTCGATGGCCTGTCGCTGCTGATGATCCTGCTCACCGGCCTGCTCGGCGTGCTCTCGGTGCTGTGCTCGTGGAAAGAGATCCAGCGCCACGTCGGCTTCTTCCACCTCAACCTGATGTGGATCCTCGGCGGCGTGGTCGGGGTGTTCCTGGCCCTGGACCTGTTCCTGTTCTTCTTCTTCTGGGAAATGATGCTGGTGCCGATGTACTTCCTCATCGCGCTCTGGGGTCACAGCTCGGCAGATGGCAAGAAGAC
The DNA here is from genome assembly GCF_014268815.2 of Pseudomonas urmiensis. NCBI lineage: Bacteria > Pseudomonadati > Pseudomonadota > Gammaproteobacteria > Pseudomonadales > Pseudomonadaceae > Pseudomonas > Pseudomonas urmiensis. The sequence continues at coordinate 1,223,795 of NZ_JABWRE020000001.1, read as the reverse complement.
CCGGATCTACGCGGCGACCAAGTTCTTCATCTTCACCCAGGCCAGCGGCCTGATCATGTTGGTGGCGATCCTCGGCCTGGTGCTGGTCAACTACAACACCACCGGCGTGATCACCTTCAACTACAGCGACCTGCTCAAGGCCGAACTGCCAGCCGGTACCGAGTACCTGCTGATGCTGGGCTTCTTCATCGCCTTCGCGGTCAAGCTGCCGGTAGTGCCGTTCCACTCCTGGCTGCCTGATGCCCACGCCCAAGCGCCAACGGCAGGTTCGGTGGACCTGGCGGGTATCTTGCTGAAGACGGCGGCCTACGGCCTGCTGCGCTTCGCCCTGCCGCTGTTCCCCAATGCCTCGGCCGAGTTCGCCCCGATCGCCATGACCCTGGGCCTGATCGGTATCTTCTACGGAGCGTTCCTGGCCTTCGCGCAGACCGACATCAAGCGCCTGATCGCCTTCTCCAGCGTCTCGCACATGGGCTTCGTGCTGATCGGTATCTACTCCGGCAGCCAGCAAGCGCTGCAAGGCGCGGTGATCCAGATGCTCGCCCACGGCCTGTCGGCTGCCGCGCTGTTCATCCTGTCCGGCCAGCTGTACGAGCGCCTGCACACCCGCGACATGCGCCAGATGGGTGGCCTGTGGCACCGCATCGCCTACCTGCCGGCCATCAGCCTGTTCTTCGCTGCGGCGTCGCTGGGCCTGCCAGGCACGGGTAACTTCGTTGGCGAGTTCCTGATCCTGATCGGCAGCTTCGTCCACGTGCCTTGGATCACCGTGATCGCCACCACCGGCCTGGTCTTCGGTTCGGTCTACTCGCTGATCATGATCCACCGCGCCTACTTCGGTCCGGCCAAGTCCGACACCGTCCTAGCGGGCATGGACAGCCGCGAGCTGATCATGGTGCTGGGTCTGGCGGGGCTGCTGATTCTGCTCGGTGTCTACCCGCAGCCGTTCCTCGACACCTCTGCCGCCACCATGAGCGGTGTGCAGCAGTGGCTCGGCTCCGCTTTCACTCAACTCGCTTCGGCCCGGTAAGAGCGCTATGGAATTCACCACTCAACACTTCATCGCACTGGCGCCGATGCTGATCACCACCATCACCACGGTCGTGGTGATGCTGGCGATCGCCTGGAAGCGCAATCACTCGCAGACCTTCCTGCTGTCCACCATCGGCCTGAACCTGGCCCTGCTGTCGATCCTGCCGGCGCTGAAGGTCGCGCCGCTGGCGGTCACCCCGCTGATCACCATCGACCAGTTCGCCTGCCTGTACATGGCGATCATGCTGGTCGCCACCCTGGCCTGCGTGACCCTCGCCCATGCCTACCTGGGCGAAGGCTCCAAGGGCTATCCGGGCAACCGCGAAGAGCTCTACCTGCTGCTGCTGATGTCGGCCCTGGGCGGTCTGGTGCTGGTCAGCGCCAACCACCTGGCGGGTCTGTTCATTGGCCTTGAGCTGCTGTCGGTGCCGGTCTACGGGCTGGTGGCGTACGCGTTCTTCAACAAGCGCTCGCTGGAAGCCGGTATCAAGTACATGGTCTTGTCGGCCGCCGGTTCCGCCTTCCTGCTGTTCGGCATGGCACTGCTGTATGCCGATGCAGGCAGCCTGAGCTTCGACGGCATCGGCAAGGCCCTGGCCAGCACTGGCATGCCAAGCCTGCTGGCGCAACTGGGCCTGGGCATGATGCTGGTTGGCCTGGCCTTCAAGCTGTCGCTGGTGCCGTTCCACCTGTGGACCCCGGACGTCTACGAAGGCGCCCCGGCGCCGGTCGCCGCCTTCCTGGCCACCGCCAGCAAGGTCGCGGTGTTCGCCGTGGTGGTCCGCCTGTTCATGCTCTCCCCTGCCGCTAGCAGTGGCGTGCTGAGCACCGTACTGGCAGTGATCGCCGTGGCCTCGATCCTGATCGGTAACCTGTTGGCGCTGACCCAGAGCAACCTCAAGCGTCTGCTCGGTTACTCGTCGATCGCCCACTTCGGCTACCTGCTGATCGCCCTGATCGCCAGCAAGGGCCTGGCCCTGGAAGCCATGGGCGTATACCTGGTCACCTACGTGATCACCAGCCTTGGCGCCTTCGGCGTTATCACCCTGATGTCCTCGCCGTACGCTGGCCGTGATGCTGATGCCCTGTACGAGTACCGCGGCCTGTTCTGGCGTCGTCCGTACCTGACTGCGGTTTTGACCGTGATGATGCTGTCGCTGGCCGGTATCCCGCTGACTGCAGGCTTCATCGGCAAGTTCTACATCATCGCTACCGGCGTCGAGTCGCAGCTGTGGTGGTTGGTCGGTGCCCTGGTCATCGGTAGCGCCATCGGCGTGTACTACTACCTGCGGGTCATGGTTACCCTGTACCTGGTCGAGCCGAACCTGCGCCGCCACGATGCCCCGCTGAAGTGGGAGCAGCGCACCGGTGGCGTGATGCTGCTGGCCATCGCCCTGCTCGCTTTCGTCCTCGGTGTGTATCCGCAGCCGTTGCTGGAGATGGTTCAGCAGGCGGGTCTGCAACTGATCGGCTGATTGCTTCAAGGCGGTACAAGACACCTCGCTTCGGCGGGGTGTTTTTTTTTGCGGCCGCTGTGCGGCCCATCGCCGGGCAGGCCCGCTCCCACGCCAGCCTGAAGTGCGCACTACAGGCTGGCGTGGGAGCGGGCTTGCCCCGCGATGAGGCCGGTGATTTCACTACAGATCGACCACTGTGCTTCGTCTGCCATTTGCAGCGTCAGACTCCTGCACCCGATCTGGAACCCCTCTAAAGCCATGCGCCCCACCCTGCCCCTTTCCCTGCTGGCAATGCTCGTCGCCAGCACCAACGCCCAGGCCAATGGCCGCATCGAACTCGACCAGGTACTGATCCAGGATCAGCAGCAAAGCGAGCTCGACGCCGCCCGCGAGCGCCTGCACGAGATCCCCGGCGCCAGCAACCTGGTGGACATGCAGCGGGTTGGACAAGGTCGGGTGGCCAGCAACCAGGACGTGCTCGCCTATCAGCCCGGGGTGTTCGCCCAGTCTGCCGGTAACGACGGCATCAAGCTGTCGATTCGCGGCTCAGGCATCAACCGCGCCCCCGGCGCTCATGGCTCCGGTGTCTACACGATGTTCGATGGCTTGCCGCTGACCGGCCCCGGCGGCACTCCCTATGAACTGTTCGAGCCGCTGTGGCTGAGCCGCGCCGAAGTCCTGCGTGGCACCAATGGTTTCGATCAAGGCGCGCTGGCCTTGGGCGGTGCGATCAACTACGTGACCCATACCGGCTACGATGCCGCGCCCTTGCAACTGCGCTATGAAATGGGCAGCCGTGGCTATGCCCGACGCCACATCAGCTCCGGCCAGGTGCTGGGCAACCTTGACTACTATGTGGCACTGACCGACGCCGAATACGACGGCTACCAGCAGCACAGCAGCGGTAGTGCCAAAGGTATCGCCGCCAACCTCGGTTATCGCTTCAACCCCAACCTGGAAACGCGCCTCTACCTGCGCTACCGGGAGACTGAAAACGAGCTGGCCGGGCGCTTGCGCAAAGACCAGATCAAGCACGACCCACGGGCAGCCAACGCTGCCTACCTGGCCCGCGACGACAGCCGCCCACAACCGGGCAGCACCTGGGTCGGCAACAAGACCACGTTGTTCCTCGACGATGACTCGCGCCTGGAAGCCGGACTGGTCTATCACGACTTCCCGATGGACCTGCGCGAAGGCCCGATGCGCTTGAAAGTCGCCTACACCGATGTCAGCGGCACCTTGAACTACCTGCGCCGCGACACCCTGTTTGGCCATGAGAGCAAAACCACCGTCGGCTGGCGCACCACCAAGCACCTGCCCAACAGTGGCGCCTCGCAGTTCAAACGCAACGGCGACGTGATCGGCGCGCGCACGCGCGACTTCAGCTACCAGGGTTCGGACACGGTCCTGCACATGGGCAACGACCTGGAGCTGATCCCCGACCTGTGGCTAACCACGGGCCTGGCAATGATCTACACCCGCCGCGAGAGCGATGTCAGCTACCCCGCCGCTGGCGGCAAGGTCAGTCAGCATGATTGGGACTATGCCCCGCGGGTGGGCCTGCGCTATGACCTGAACCCCAACCTGCAGGTTTACGGCAACCTCAGCCGTTCGGTCGAGCCACCGCATCCGTGGTCGCTGATCTGGAGTTCGCCTGCCGTAAGTGGCGGGCAGATCCAGCCCATCGAGATGCACAACCAGACCGCCACGACCCTTGAGCTGGGGGCTCGGGGTGAGGCCGCTGTTGGCCACTGGGAATTGGCTTGGTATTACTCGCAAGTGCGCCATGAGCTGTTGGCAGTGGAGATCGTGCCCGGCATACCCGCGGCCGAATTCAACGCCAGCCCTACCGTGCACCAGGGGGTCGAAGCTGCGTTGGACAGCGTGCTGTGGGAGGGTGGCGGCGTCGGCAAGCTGTCGTTGCGCCAGGCCTATACCTTCAGCGACTTCCACTACCGCGACGATGACAAATTCGGCGATAACCGCCTGCCAGGCATCCCCATGCATTACTACCAGGCCGAGCTGCGCTACGACTGGCCAAGCGGCTTCTATGCCGGGCTCAACACGCAGATGGCGTCCAAGGTGCAGGTCGACTATGCCAACAGCGGCCACGCCGATGCCTATGCGTTGCTCGGTGCGCGCCTGGGCTGGGACTCACCCAAGCAGGACTGGCAGACCTGGCTGGATTTGCGCAACCTGACCAACAAGCGTTACGCGGCGACGGTGACGCCTGGCTATGACGATGCTGGCAAGGACATGCCACGGATGACACCGGGTGAAGGCTTCGGGGTGTATGCCGGGGTGTCCTACACCTTGCGTTGATGAGCAATCCAGGCCAAGTGTAATTGGGGCCGCTGCGCGGCCCCCTTACGAAGGCAACTGCACCTGTGGTTTGGTCGCGGCAAAGATTGCCCAACTGGACATGAACAACGCCGCGATCAACGGCCCAATGACAAACCCATTGAGCCCAAACACCGCCAGGCCGCCGAGGGTCGACACCAGAATCAGGTAGTCCGGCATGCGCGTATCCCTGCCCACCAGGATCGGCCGCAACACATTGTCGACCAAGCCGATCACCAGCACGCCAAAGGCGGTCAGCACCACGCCTTGCCAGATCGCCCCGGTGAGGATGAAATAAGCCGCCACCGGCGCCCAGACGATCCCTGCCCCGACCGCTGGCAGCAGCGACAAGAACGCCATCAGCACCGCCCAGACCAGCGCACTGGGAATGTCCAGCACCCAGAATATCAGCCCTCCCAAGGCGCCTTGGGTAATCGCCACCAGCACATTGCCCTTGACCGTAGCGCGCACCACCCGGTTGAACTTCAGTTGCAGACGACGCTTCTGGTGCTCGGGTAGCGGCACGGCCAGGCGGACCTTGCGCGCCAGCTCCGCGCCCTCACGCAGGAAGAAGAACAACAGATAGAGCATGATGCCGAAGCTCACCAAAAATTCGAAGGTGCCCTGACCAAAGCTGAACGCCTGGCTGGCCAGGACTTGGCTGCCCTGGGTAGCCCACTTGGTGATCTTGTCGCGCAAGCCATCGAGATTGCCCATGCCCATGCGATCCAGGCCGTTCTGGGCAAACGCCGGCAGCATGTCCTTGCCGCGTTCGACGTAGCCGGCGATATCCAACTGGCCGCTCTCGATACGCTGGTAGAGCGTGGCGCCTTCCTGCACCAACAAGGCACTGGTGATGATCACCGGCAAAATCGCCACCACTAGACAGATCATCAAGGTGGTGGCGGCAGCCAGGTTACGTCGGCGGTTGAAGCGGATCAGCAGGTTACGCTGCAACGGCGCGAACAGGATGCCAAGGATGACTGCCCAGAAAATCGCCCCGTAGTACGGCAACAGGATCCACACGAAGGCGACGGTCACCAGTGCCAGCAATACGGCCAGTGCCTTGTTCTGTAGAGCGGTTTCGTTCATGAGCATTCCTCTGGGATTCACAACGTTAGTGCGCAGGCTTTCGCAAAAAGTGCCCTGCTCTGCTTGATCCAGATCAATACCCACCACCCGCCTTGCCCCTACCATCCGCGCCTTTTGCCCCGGTGCGCTCATGACCCCACTCGCCATGCCCGAATTGCTGGCCCCTGCCGGCACCCTGAAGACCATGCGCTACGCCTTTGCCTATGGCGCCGATGCGGTCTACGCCGGCCAGCCGCGCTACAGCCTGCGGGTGCGCAACAATGAGTTCGACCATGCCAACCTGGCCTTGGGCATCCAGGAGGCGCACGCGCTGGGCAAACAGTTTTACGTAGTGGTCAACATCGCCCCGCACAATGCCAAGCTCAAGACCTTCCTCAAGGACCTGGCGCCGGTGATCGAAATGGCCCCCGATGCGCTGATCATGTCCGATCCCGGCCTGATCATGCTGGTGCGCCAGCACTTCCCGCAGATGCCGATCCACTTGTCGGTGCAGGCCAATACGGTGAACTGGGCCAGCGTGAAGTTCTGGCAGCAACTGGGCCTGAGCCGGGTAATCCTGTCGCGCGAGTTGTCGCTGGAGGAAATCGGCGAGATTCGCCAGCAGGTGCCTGATATGGAGCTTGAGGTGTTCGTCCACGGCGCCTTGTGCATGGCCTATTCCGGCCGCTGCCTGCTGTCGGGATACCTCAACAAGCGTGACGCCAACCAGGGCAGTTGCACCAACGCCTGCCGCTGGAAATATGAAGCCAGCGAGGCGCGCGAAAACCTCACTGGCGATATCGTGCAGCACGTCGAGCCAACCCTGGGCATCGGTCAACCGACCGAACAGGTGTTCCTGCTCCATGAGGCCAACCGCCCCGGTGAGGCGATGCCGGCGTTCGAAGATGAACACGGCACCTACATCATGAACGCCAAGGACCTGCGCGCCGTACAACATGTGCAGCGGCTGACCGAGATGGGCGTGCACTCGCTGAAGATCGAAGGGCGGACCAAGTCGCATTTCTACTGCGCCCGCGCGGTGCAGTCCTATCGTAAGGCGATCGACGACGCCGTGGCCGGCAAGCCGTTCGACCGCGGCTTGATGGACAACCTCGAGTCGCTGGCCCAACGCGGCTACACCGAAGGCTTCCTGCGCCGCCACGTACATGACGAGTACCAGAACTACCAGCGCGGCAATTCGGTGTCCGAGCGCCAGCAATTCGTCGGCGAGCTGACCGGCGTGCGGGTTGATGGCCTGGCCGAAGTCAACGTGAAAAACCGCTTTGCCCTCGGCGATCAGCTGGAACTGATGACCCCACGCGGCAACTACCATTTTGACCTGGACCGCCTGTGCAATCGCCAGCAACAGGAGATTCAGGTGGCGCCGGGTGATGGCCATGTGGTGTACCTGCCAATCCCCGAGCAGGTATCGCTGGAATACGGGCTGTTGATGCGCGATTTGGACAGCGAGCCAGTGCCCGCCTGACGGATCTGTAATCTGCCGCTCAGGCGGCTGACAGGCACTGGCAGCGAGGATGGCGGCTATCCACTTTGGGCAGTCTGACGCCCATCGCGGGGCAAGCCGCTCCCACGCTGATCGTCCTCAACGGGAACTGACGTGGCAGCGAGCTTGCCCCGCGATGGATGCCAGCAGCCTGCAACGAGGCCACGTCATGCCATGCATTTCTTCCCGCCGCACCTTCGTCAAAGGCCTGGGCGCCGCGACGGCCCTGGCCGGCCTGGGCCTATGGCGCCCACTGGCACAGGCCGCTGAAGGCGCTCGTCCTGGGCAAATCCTTCAGGGCCAGCAGTTTGCCCTGTCGATCGGCCAGACCCCGGTCAACATCACCGGCCGCCCGCGCACCGCCTTGACCGTCAATAACAGCCTGCCCGGGCCACTGCTGCGCTGGCGCGAAGGTGATACGGTCAGCTTGCGGGTGCGCAATCAGCTGGCAGAACCGACCTCGATCCACTGGCACGGCATCATCCTGCCGGCCAACATGGACGGCGTACCGGGCTTGAGCTTCGCCGGCATCGAGCCAGGCGGCGACTACCTGTATCAGTTCACCCTGCGCCAGAGCGGCACCTACTGGTACCACAGCCACTCGGGTTTGCAGGAGCAAGCCGGGGTCTACGGGGCCATCGTCATCGAGCCGCGCGAGCCTGAGCCGCACCGTTATCAGCGCGATCACGTGCTGCTGTTCAGCGATTGGAGCGACCAGGCGCCTGAGCAGTTGATGGCGACCCTGAAAAAGCAGTCCGACGCCTTCAACTATGACAAGCGCACGGTCGGCGATTTCATCGACGATGTGGCCGCCAAGGGCTGGGAAGCAACCGTCGACAACCGCCTGGCCTGGGCGAGCATGCGCATGAGCCCCACGGACCTGGCCGATATCAGCGCGGCAACCTACACCTACCTGCTCAATGGCCAACCGCCGGACGGCAACTTCACCTGCCTGTTCCAACCCGGCGAAACCGTGCGCCTGCGCCTGATCAACGCTTCGGCGATGAGCTACTTCGACTTTCGCATCCCGGGCCTCAAGCTGACGGTGATCGCCGCCGATGGCCTGCCGGTGACCCCCGTTACAGTCGATGAGCTGCGCATTGCCGTGGCCGAGACCTACGACGTGCTGGTGGAGGTGGGCGACCTGCCCGCCTACACCCTGTTCGCCCAGAGCATGGACCGCACCGGCTTTGCCCGTGGCACCCTGGCCCGCGCGCCGGGCTTGCAAGCAGCGGTGCCCGCGCTGGATCCGCGCCCGGTGCTGAGCATGGATGACATGGGCCATGGCGGCATGGGCAACATGGATCATGCCGGGATGGACCACGCCAGCATGGCCGGCATGGACCATGGCGCGATGTCGGCCATGCAGCACCACCCAGCCAGCGAGACCGGTAACCCATTGGTCGACATGCAGACCATGGCCCCACGCGCCAACCTGGCCGACCCCGGTATTGGCCTGCGCGACAACGGTCGACGGGTACTGACCTATGCCGACCTGCGCAGCACCTTTGCCGACCCCGACGGGCGCCAGCCCTCGCGGGACATCGAGCTGCACCTGACCGGCCATATGGAGCGCTTCGCCTGGTCGTTCGATGGCATCAAGTTCAGCGATGCCGAGCCCCTGCGCCTGCGCTATGGCGAGCGGGTGCGCATCACCCTGGTCAACGACACCATGATGACCCACCCGATCCACCTGCACGGCATGTGGAGTGACCTGGAGGACGAGCACGGGCGCTTCCTGGTGCGCAAGCACACCGTGGATATCCCGCCTGGCAGCCGCCGCAGCTATCGGGTCAGCGCCGACGCCCTGGGGCGCTGGGCCTATCACTGCCACCTGCTCTATCACATGGAAACCGGAATGTTCCGCGAGGTACGGGTCGATGAATGAGGTCATCAATCGCAGCTTGCTGGCGGGCGCCGCCTTGGCCGCATTGCTGGCCAGCGAGCGCGTGCTCGCCACTGAGGCAAGCCACCACGGCCACGGCGCGATGCCGATGGACCACAGCCAGATGAACCATGGCGCCATGCCCCTGCAGCAGCCTCCTGCGCCGCTCAGTGCGCAGCCGCGCACGCCACTGGCGGTGATCACCGACGCCGACCGCCGCGCCGCCTTCCCACCGCTGCCAGGCCATCAGGTACACGACCGGGCGATCAACTGGGCGGTGATCGTCGACCAGCTGGAATACCAGAACTTCGAGAGCAGCAGCGCGCTGAACTGGAATGCCACGGCCTGGATGGGTGGCGATATCGACCGGCTGTGGCTGCGCACCGAAGGGGAACGGGAACAGGGCAAGACCCACAAAGCCGAACTGCAGGCCTTGTGGGGCCACGCCATCAGCCCCTGGTGGGAGCTGGTCGGCGGCCTGCGCCAGGATTTCAAGCCTGCCAGCGGCCAGACCTGGGCGGCCTTCGGCATCCAGGGCACGCCGCTGTATGGCCTGGAGCTGGAAGCCACCGCGTATGCTGGCGAGCGGCAACAGACCGCGCTGCGCCTTGAGGCCGGTTACGCTATGCTGCTGACCAATCGCTGGGTACTGGAGCCGACCCTTGAGGCCAACTTCTTCGGTCGTAACGATGCCAGCCGCGAGCAAGGCGCGGGGCTGGCTGAGAGCGAAGTCGGTGTGCGCCTGCGTTACGAAATCAGCCGAGGCTTCGCCCCGTATGTCGGGGTCAGCTTCAATCGCCTGCACGGCCAGCGCGCCGAAATGGCCCGCGACGATGCCGAAGATATCAGCCAGACCCGCCTGGTCGCCGGTATCCGCCTACGTTTCTAGAGGACTGTTCACCATGCTGCGCAAACACCTGATTACCCTGGGCCTGCTGGCCTTCACCGGCCTGGCCCAGGCGGCTGAGGTCATCGACGTCTACCGCGACCCCAACTGCGGCTGCTGCAAGCTGTGGATCAGCCACCTGCGCGACAACGGTTTCACCGTCAACGATCACGTCGAACCGAACATGAGCGAGGTCAAGCAGCGCCTGGGCGTGGCGCCACGGCTGGCTTCGTGCCACACCGGGGTGATCAACGGCAAGTTCGTCGAAGGTCACGTACCGGCCGAGCAGGTGCGCCTGCTGAGCGAACGCAGCGACCTCAAAGGCATCGCCGTGCCGGGTATGCCGATGGGCTCGCCGGGCATGGAAATGGGCGATCACAAAGATCCCTACCAAGTGATCGGCCTGACCCAGGATGGCCAGGACCAGGTGCTGGCCAACTACTGAGACGTCGTCGATGTTGAGCTTGTGGGCGCTGTTTCTCAGCGCCTTTGGCGCCGCTACCCTACTGCCGCTGCAATCGGAAGCGGTGCTGGTCGGCCTGCTGCTGCGCGACCCTGATGCCTGGCTGACCCTGCTGCTGGTGGCAACCCTGGGCAATGTCTTGGGTTCGATCGTCAATTGGCTGCTGGGGCGGGCCATCGAGCACCTGCGCGAACGCCGCTGGTTCCCGTTCAGCGCCGCACAGCTGCAGCGTGCCCAACAGCGTTACCAGCGCTGGGGGCAATGGTCGTTGCTGCTGAGCTGGATGCCGGTGATTGGTGATCCGCTGACCCTGATCGCCGGGATTATGCGCGAGCCGTTCTGGCGCTTCCTGCTGCTGGTCACGGTGGCCAAGGGCGGGCGCTATATGGTGTTGGCGTTGATTACCCTGGGTTGGTTTAACGGCCAGTAACACCTTTGCCGCTGCAGGCGGTCAACAGGCTGTTAGAGTCGCTTTTTCCTACATGGTGCTACACGGAGTACTCCCATGCTGCGCGCAACCGCCCTGACCCTCGCCTGCCTGCTGGGCAGCTCGGCCATCGCTGCCGAGTCGCCCACCTACGGTATGCAGCTCGAAGGCTTCGATTACCCTCACCCGCTCAAGCATTTCAACTTCAAGTCCCAGGGCCAAGACGTGCAGATGGGCTATATGGACGTACCCGCCAAGGGCCAAGCCAATGGCCGCAGCGTGGTGCTGATGCATGGCAAGAACTTCTGCGCCGCCACCTGGGAAACCACCCTCCTAGCCCTCAGCCAAGCCGGCTATCGGGTAATCGCCCCCGACCAGATCGGTTTCTGCACCTCCAGTAAACCCGGCTATTACCAGTACAGCTTCCAGCAACTGGCAGACAACACCCATGCCTTGCTCGAACACTTGGGTGTCAAGCAGGCGATCATCCTCGGCCACTCCACCGGCGGCATGCTCGCCACCCGCTACGCGCTGATGTACCCGCAGCAGGTCGAGCGCCTGGCCATGGTCAACCCGATCGGCCTGGAAGATTGGAAAGCGCTTGGCGTGCCCTACCGCACGGTGGATCAATGGTATGCGCGCGAGCTCAAGCTCGATGCCGAAGGGGTGCGTAACTATGAGCGCAAGACCTACTACGCCGGGCGCTGGAAGCCTGAGTACGAGCGCTGGGTGCAGATGCTGGTGGGGCTGAACAAAGGGCCGGGGCATGAGCGGGTGGCGTGGAACTCGGCACTGATCTACGACATGATCTTTACCCAGCCGGTGTACCACGAGTTCAAGGATTTGAAGATGCCGACACTGTTACTGATCGGCGATCAGGACAGCACGGCGATTGGCAGTGATATCGCGTCCGATGAGGTCAAGGCACGCTTGGGCAAGTACCAGGAGCTGGGGCCGCAGGCAGCCAAGATGATACCCAAGGGCGAATTGGTGACCTTCGAGGGGCTGGGGCATGCGCCGCAGATCGAAGAGCCTGAGCGGTTTCACCAGGCGCTGATCGGGTGGCTCGGGCGATAAGCATTGTTGGGGCTGCTGCGCAGCCCCAATCCCACAAGCCTACCCCCTCCCCCAAACCAGCGCCTCGCTCCACCCCAACTCGGCAAAATCATCAGCCCGCAAATGAGCCTCTTCTTCACAGAAGAACTCATCCAACTGCGGCGGTCGCACAGCCGTATCGCTGAGCATCCCATGCACCTGGCCGCGGTGATGAGTCTGGTGCTCGAACAAATGCGCCAGCAACCGCAGACGCTGCTCACGCTGCACCCGCTCAGGGCGCACGATGCTGACATAGCGCCGCAGTTGATCGTCACGCAGCTGGCGACAGTAGGCGATCAAGCGATGGTCGGCCTGGGCCTGCTCGGCATGCAGATCAGCGCAGGTGGCAAAGGGCTGTTCCGGCTCGAAAAACCGCTCGCCATCCGGGTCCGGCGCCTCGCCGCGCTGTTCACACTCCAACGCATGCAGGTAGAACCAATCCACGGTCAGCAGGTGATTGAGGGTGGCCTTGATCGACGGGAAGAAGCTGCAACGGGGTGCGACGAACTCGTCCTGGGTCAGTTGCAGGCAGGCTTTGTACAACCGGTGATTGGCCCAGCCATTGTTATAGGCCTGGGTCAGCAGATGATGCGACAGCGGCTCCATGGTCGGCTCCTTCAAGCGAAGCGTTGCAGTTGCATCTCCCGTAGCCGGCTCAGGGTCCGCTGATACGGGAACGCCAGATACCCTTGAGTGTAGAGCGCTTCGAGCGGTACCTCGGCCTCCAGGTACAACGCAATGCGCCGGTCATAGCATTCATCGACCAAGGCGATGAAGCGGCGCACGCTGTCATCTTTCGGTGAAAGTGCCGGCAACTGGCGATCGCCTGCCTCCACCCGACAGGCGCCATCCTCAGTGCCGCGGGCAATACGCCCGGGACGCTGCTCGCCGCTCAGGGCCGGGATGCCGTCTACCAGGATCGCCGGGAACAGGTCGCACAGGGCCATGAATTCCAGGGCTGACAGGGGTTGCTCGCACAACTCGCTGAAACGGCACCAGATCGCCTGGCTGCTGCGGCGCACCACGCGGATCTGCCGCAAACCGAGTTGCAAGGGCTGATCCGAGCCGGCATCGTCTGGGCTTAATTGCGCAAATACGGCCTGCAAGGCGCTGGGCTGACCGGGTGCGCTCAGCCAGAAGCGTTGGTGGCTCTCGCCTGGGTGCAGGCGATGGTCCTGCTCGCCGGCTACCGGCAGCACCTGCATGTGCCGTTCGATGGCGGCGATGGCCGGCAGGAAACGCTCGCGGTTGAAGCCGTCGTGGTAGAGCTGGTTCGGCGGTTGGTTGGAGGTGGCGACGATCACCACCCCATGCTCGAACAGCGCTTTGAAGAGCCGCCCAAGAATGATCGCGTCGCCGATGTCGTTGACGAACAACTCATCGAAACACAGCACGCGGATCTGTCCGGCCAGCTGCGCAGCCAGCGCCAGCAAGGGGTCGGCGGTGCCGTTGAGCTGGAACAGGCGCTGGTGGACCCAGGCCATGAAGTGGTGAAAGTGCTGGCGCCTCGAGGGTAGCTCCAGGCACTGATGAAACTGGTCCATCAACCAGGTCTTGCCGCGGCCAACCGGCCCCCAGAGGTACACACCCTGAGTCGGCTGGGCGCTTTGCAGGGCTGCAAAGCAGGCTTGTAGCGCGGCGACGGCGCGAGCCTGGGCTGGGTCGGCAACGAAGCCTTGGTGCTCCAGAGCCTGGCGGTACAGCGATTGCGGATTGGTCGACATACCCAGGTGTGTGTGCCCAAAAGACTTATGTTACGGCACGCGGCGGCGACGAGCATGCAGATTTTCTGTCAGCGCTGCCCGCCTCTTCGCGGCAACGCGCGCGCCCACCGCGAAGCAGCCGGGATAACCTACGACTGTTCAGGGGGTTTGGCTCAGGCCTACCTTCAACAGCGCTCCATCCTTGGCATCGGTAAGCACATACAGGTAACCGTCCGGCCCCACCCGCACATCACGGATGCGCGCTTGCAGATCGCCCAGCAGGCGCTCTTCATGGACGATCTTGTCGCCATCGAGCTGCAGCCGGATCAACTCCTGAGTCGCCAGGGCGCCGATGAACAAATTGTGGTCCCAGGCCTTGAAGGTCGGTCGATCATAGAAGGCCATGCCGCTGATGCCGGGGGATTTCTCCCAGACGTGGTGCGGATCGACCATGCCGTCGACGTGCTTGCCCTTGGCCTCAGGGATCGGCAACAAGGAATAGTTGATGCCGTGGGTGGCCATCGGCCAACCATAGTTCTTACCCGCCTGCGGGATATTGATCTCATCGCCACCTCGCGGGCCGTGCTCGTGGGTCCAGAGTTTGCCGGTCCACGGGTTGAGCGCCGCGCCCTGCTGGTTGCGATGGCCGAACGACCAGATCTCGGGGCGCACACCATCCTTGCCGACGAACGGATTATCCTTGGGCACCTCGCCATCGGGCAGGATGCGCACGATCTTGCCTTGCAGCTTGTCCAGATCCTGCGAGGTGGGGCGTTGATTGTTCTCGCCCAAGGCGATGAACAGGTAGCCGTTGCGGTCGAACACCAGCCGTGAGCCAAAGTGATTGCCGTCGGACAGCTTGGGCATCTGGCGGAAGATCACCGTGAAGTTTTCCAGGCGCGCTTTGTCCTCCGAGAGCTGGCCACGCCCCACCGCTGTCCCCCCCTTGCCATCACTGCCTTCTTCTGCAAAAGACAGATACACGGTGCGGTCCTGCTCGAACTCAGGCGACAGCACCACATCCAGCAGGCCACCTTGGCCTTGCGCCCATACCTTGGGCACACCGGAGAGCGGTGGGCCGACCTTGCCCTCGGCGCTGACAACACGCAGGTTGCCAAGGCGTTCGGTGACCAGCATGTCCTTGCTACCGGGCAAGAACGCCAGTGCCCAAGGGTTACGCAGACCGTCGGCGACGGTGTTGACGGTCAGCTGGCCGTCTTCACTGGGATAGCGCTGTTCGGAGGCGGCCTGGGCGAGCATTGGCAACAGGGCGGCGGCGGCCAGGGTGGTCAACCAGCTACGTGGGGGCATGCGCGATTCCTTGCAGTTGAGGGCTCAAGGCGCGCGTTGGCTATCGCGCGCGGGCCGGGTCGGTTCTAGGTTAGGCGTCTGCTGTTGGCGGCGCAGGTTTTCGCCGTTGCCAATGCCGCGGTTGTCCAGGGTCGGTGGGCGCGGGATCGGCTGGGTAGAAGGCCCGCGAACCGGTGGCCTGGCCTGGATGCTGCCCTGGCGGCTGTTGGGGTTGGCGCGCTGGATCGGGCTGTTATAGGGGTTGTTGTCGTTGGCCGCGATCAGGGGCTGCACAGGCGGTGCCGCAGACAGCGGAAGACTGACAAGCAGACCCAGGGCCAGCACTGGCAGTGTCGGATTCATACTTCACCTCCTGCACGAAAAAGCCGCGCTCAAGCGTTGGATAGCCTAAGTCGCGACTGGTTCGTAACAAAAGTAGGAATTGGTGTGGAGATGATTCCTGATGTTTCGGTGCTGCCCCCCCTGCTCCATCATAGGAGGCCGCTGTGCGGCCCATCGCAGGCTGTACTAGCGCCTACAAGTGGGTGGCGGGCTTGAGTCCTCACACCTGCTTGTCGACCTTATGCCGCGCTGCGTACAGGCACAGCATCTCCATGGCCAAGGTGGCCCCTGCCAGGGCGGTGATATCGGCATGATCATAGGCCGGCGCCACCTCGACCAGGTCCATTCCCACCAGGTTGATGCCGCGTAGCCCGCCGAGTATCTCCAGCGCTTGCACAGTAGTGAGGCCGCCACACACCGGCGTGCCGGTGCCCGGCGCATAGGCAGGGTCCAGGCAATCAATGTCAAAGGTCAGATAAACCGGCTGTTGTCCAACCCGCTGACGAATCGCCGCGATCACCGCCTCGGTGCCCTGACGGTGCACCTGGCGCGCATCGAGGATGGCAAAACCCTGGCTGTCGTCATTGGTGGTACGCAAGCCGATCTGCACCGAGTGCGCAGGGTCGACCAGGCCTTCGCGCGCCGCATGCCAGAACATGGTGCCGTGGTCGATGCGCTTGCCCTCCTCGTCTGGCCAGGTGTCGCTGTGCGCATCGAAGTGGATCAGTGCCAGCGGGCCGTGGCGGCGGGCGTGAGCCTTGAGCAGTGGGTAGCTGATGAAGTGATCGCCGCCCAAGGTGAGCATGGCGCAGCCGGCCTCGAGAATGTGCTGGGCATGCGCCTCGATGCTGTCCGGCACGTTCTGCGGCGTGCCGCTGTCGAACGCGCAATCGCCATAGTCGATCACGGCCAAGTGGTCGAACGGATCAAACGTCCACGGCCAGTGCCGCGCCCAGGCTTGCTGCACGGAGGCCGCACGAATGGCGCGCGGGCCAAAGCGCGCCCCCGGACGATTGCTGGTGGCAGTGTCGAATGGCACGCCGCTGACCACCACGTCAACGCCGCGCAAATCACGGCTGTAACGACGCCGGGAGAAACTGGTAATGCCGGCGTAGGTGCTTTCGGCAGCAGTGCCGTACAAGCTGTCGCGGGTCATCGCCTGGTCATTGTGCTGGGCTTGGTCCACGGTTGTGCTCCTTGTCATGAGAAGAGGTCACTGGCCGCTGCGCAGGGCGTTCCACAGCCGGTTGCGCTGGCGCAGGTCGGACAGTTGCATGCCCCGGTCGGCGTACAGCCGCTCACGCACGGAGGCAGGCGGATAGATGTCCGGGTCGCTGCGTACGGCCTCATCGACCAACGCCGTTGCCGCTTGGTTGGCGTTGGCGAAGAACAGCGTGTTGGTCAGCGCCGCCACCGATTCGGGCTGCAACATGAAGGCAATGAAGGCGCGGGCGGCTTCTGGGTGCGGGGCGTCCTTGGGAATGACCAGGTTGTCTTGCCAGACCACCGTACCCTCGCGGGGAATGCGATAGACCAACTCGAAGCGCTTGCCTGCGCGCCGCGCCTGGTCGGCGGCCATGGCGGCATCGCCGTTGTAGGTCAGCGCCAGGCACACGCTGCCATTGGCCAGGTCATTGATCTGGCGACCATTGGCGACGTAGCTGATCGACGGTTTGAGTTGGCGCAGCAGCGCCTGGGCAGCATCCAGGTCGTCCTTGCTCTGGCTGTAAGGGTCCTTGCCCAGGTAGTTGAGTGTCAGGCCAATCACCTCCTGTGGTGAGTCAGGCATGGCGATGCCGCAATCCTTGAGCTTGCTGGCGTACTCGGGCTTGAACAGCAGGTCGAGGCTGTCCAGCGGCACGTCGCCCAGACGTTGGCGCACGGCCTCGACATTCACCCCCAGGCCGAGCGTGCCCCAGGTGTAGGGCACGGCATAGCGGTTGCCAGGGTCGGCCACGGCCAATTTGGCCAGCAAATCCTTGTCGAGGTTGGCATAACCGGGCAGCGTTTGCGGGTCGAGTGGCTGCAGCGCGTTGGCCTGCAGCGCCCGCGCCAGGACCGTGGATGACGGCACCACCACGTCGTAACCGCTGCGCCCGGTGAGCAGTTTGGTTTCCAGCACCTCGGTGGTATCGAAGGTGTCGTAACGCACCTTGTAGCCCGTCTCCTTTTCGAAGCGCTCCAGGGTTTGCGGGGCGACGTAGTCGGCCCAGCTGTAGAGGTTGACGACCTTCTCTTCGGCCTGCAATGGCAGGGCCAGCACCAGGGACAGCAAGCACAGCGATCGACGCATGACGGACACCTCGGCAATGGGTGGATGCCGCCAGCATGCCAGCCGGGTTACATTGCAAGAATGGCAAGTTTGCAAAGCTTACATTCATCAGGAGCAATGTGATGCTCGGACAACTGCACGACCCCGACCTGCATCTGTTGCGGCTGTTCGTCACTGTAGTCGAGGCCGGCGGCTTCAGTGCCGCCCAAGGCGTGCTGGGCTTGAGCCAGCCGAGTATCAGCCAGCAGATGGCACGCCTGGAAACGCGCCTGGGTTATCGCCTGTGCAGCCGCGGCAAACGCGGCTTTGCGCTGACTGACAAAGGCCAGTTGCTGCTCAAGGCAACGCGCGAATTGCTGGTGCAGATCGAACAGTTTCGCCAGCAGGCCAATGGCGCTGCCGGGCAACTGCTGGGCACCCTGCGCATTGGCATTGCCGAAAACCAGGACAGCGCCGTGAGCCTACGCCTGGGCAATGCAATCGCCCGCTTCAGGCAACGACAAGAAGCGGTGCAACTGGAGTTGATCAGCGCCCCGCCCGCCGAGATGGAACGCTTGCTGCTGGAGCAGCGGCTGGATTTGGCCATCAGCTATTTTTCCGGTAAGCAGGCGGCATTCGACTACCAGCCGCTGTTTGCGGAAACCCAGCGGTTGTATTGCGGCCAGGGCCATCCCTTGTTCACGGCCGAGACGGTGAGCCGCGAACAGCTGCTGGAGGCGGACCAAGTGCGTCATAGCTATCGGTTCTTGCAGGGAACGGATGCGTTTCAGAGCCAGCGCAGTTCAGCCCAGGCCGAACAGATCGAGAGTGTGCTGACCTTTATCCTGTCGGGGCGGCACGTGGGGTATCTGCCGTGTCACTATGCCGAGCCTTGGCTGCTGCGAGGGATGCTGCGGGCATTGGATTCGGGGTTGGATTTCGTCGTGCCGTTTACCCTGGCGCGTCATCGCGGGCAGGTGCCGGGGGACACGCAGGAAGCGTTTGTGCAGGATCTATTGGCGGCGTTCGCTTGAGACAGAGGTGTCAGTCGCCGTCATCGCCGGACAAGCCCTACAAGGTCAACTTCGATCCTGTAGCAGCGGGCTTGTCCCGGGATGACGATGCCCTGCCGATCCCTATCAGTAGGCCAAACTCCAGGTCAAGGTATAGGTCCGCCCACGGCCCTGATAGTCATACAGGTAGGCTGGTCCATAGGTCGGCGAATAGAACAGCGTCGCCCGCTGCCCCCAGACCGTGCTGTACTGCTTGTCGAACAGGTTCTGAATACCGGCGCTGAAGGTGCCAAAACCGGTGTCCTGACTGCCCAACAGGTCAAAGGTGGTATAGCCATCGATCTGCTGGTCCTGATCGTCTTTCAAAGTGAAGGCGTGGTTGGCTTGCAGCCGTGCGCTGCGCCCATCGCCCTTCCAGCCGACAAACGCCGTGGCCTTGGACAGCGAGGCGTAGCGGGCATCACGCTTGATCCAGTCGCCGTCCTGATCTTCCTCTTGCGACTTGACCACATGCACGGTGCCGCCGGTTTCCCAGCCACTCTGGAAATGACGGGTCAGAGCGCCTTCGAAACCAAAGTCGCGCTTCTTGAAGTCCACCACGTCAATGGTCAAGGTCGCAGGATCGGTGGTGATGGTCTTGTCGGTCCAGATGTAATACAGCGCAGCCTGGGCGTCCCAGTCCAGGTCGGCATAGCGCCATCCCAGTTCGACCTGACGGCTCTTGATCCCGGCCAGGGGGTTGTCGTCAACGCTCAGCCCTTGCTTGCCGTAGTACTTGGCCGGATCAGGCAGTTCGAAGCCTTCGCCGTAGTTGCTCCAGACCTGGTGGCCATTCTTGAAGTCGTAGATGGCGCCGAGGTTGAACAGGTTGACCTGATAGTCGTTGTTGCCGCCCGGCACCGTCTTGAAGTCGCTGACCTCAACGTCCATCTGCTGACGCCTGGCACCGCCAGACAGGGTCAGGTTGTCGGTCAGGCGCCAGTCGAGCTGCGCGTAGGCCGAGACGCCATCGACTCGATAGCTGGGATAGCGCGGCGCCTCGCTGAGTTTGTCCAGGTCAAGGCCGCCACTTTGCGAGGAAGTCAGTGGGTCGAAGGTGGTTTGCTGGGCGTTGAAGCGCTCGCGATCCAGGTCGACGCCATAGGTGAGCTTGAGCGTGTCCCACTGCTTGGCGAACAGCGCCTTGAGGCTGCTGACCTCAAAATTTTGCTGGGAGGCCGCAAAGTACACGCCGCGCGAACCTGGCACCCCACCACGGTTGTAGTAGGGGAACGGGTAGAAATTGTCGTCCTCCTTGCGGTAGGAGGCCTGCAGGTAGAAATCCTGACCGAGGACATCGCTGTGGTGGTAGTTTGCGTTGAGCAGCAGGCGCCGGGTCTGAGGTTGTAGATCAGAGGAGTAGCCGCCACGCAGCTGCGCATCTTCAAGGTCCGACGGCGCGTTGTGGTTGAGGTTGGGAAAATAGATACCTGTGCTGCCATGGTTGCCGGAATCGTAGTACTGGGCCAGCAAATCCAGGCTCTGCTCATCGGTGAGCTTCAGGCCGACGCTGCCCATGACGTCGATCGCCCGGTTGTACTGCAGGTCGGTCTGGGTGTTGTCGATGAAAATCTGATCGCCGGCGCCGTCGTAGAAGGCTTCGTTCTGCTCGGCGGAAATACCCAGGCGAGCGTTGATCCGCTCGTTGCCGCCACTGACCGACTGGGCTATGCGGGTGGCCAGGTCGTCACTGTTGTTGAAGCCACTGCTGGCGCCAATCTGGGTTTCGAAGCGGGCCGCTCCTGGCTCGCCCTTCTTGGTCACGATGTTGATGATGCCGCCCGTTGCACCGCCGCCATAGACCGCGTTGGCGCCGGACAGCACTTCGACCCGTTCGACGTTAAAGGGCGAGATGCTGTCGAATTGGCGCGAAAGCCCGCGCGAGCTGTTCTGGCTAACGCCATCGATCATCACCAGTACATCGCGACCGCGCATGTTCTGGCCATAGTTGGTCCGGCCTTCCGGCGCCAGGTCAAGGCCTGGCACCAATTTGCCGATGGCTTCCTTGAGGCTTACACCGCTGTCGAGCTGCTCGCGCAGTTGCTGCTGGTCGACCACCCAGACCGTTCCGGGGATTTCGCTGATGGCGGTGCTGGTACGCGAGGCGACGGTGACTTCGGTGGGCTTGAGGCTGACGCTCTGCGGCGCAGCATTGGCCTTACGCAAGGTCACCGTGCGCGCATCGCTGAATTGCCAGCTCATGCCGCTGCCGGCGAGTAACTGTTGCAGCGCCTGCTCGATGCTGTAGTTGCCTCGCAACGCAGGGCTTTGCAGCTCGGCGACGTCGCGGGTGGTGTACAGCAAGTGCAGACCGGCCTGGTCGGCGAAGCTGGTCAGCGCCTGATCCAGGGCCTGGGCGGGCAGATCCAGCTGGACATGACGCGCTGCGACCTGAGCGTCACCGGCGGCGTGCACCGCAGCGATGGGCAGCGGCCCGGCTAGCATGGCCAGGGCGCTGCAAGACAACAGGGCATGATTGAAACGACCGCCGCGGCGGTGCAGGGGTTTGAGCGTGGCCTTCACGAAAGGGCTTCCAGACAAGGCGTAAATGAGAATGGGTTGCTGATCAGTCCCACTACGACGTTCTGGCTTTCATCAACTTGCAGTGCGAGATGAAAAATATTTCGCTTTATCGCTTCAGTGGACCACGGCGAGCCACGGCAGGTAGGTGATTTTCAGGTTGTAGCGCTGCTCCAGGGTGCGCAATAGCGCTTCTGGCTCGTCGAGATCGAACACGCCGCTGACTTCAAGCGCAGCCAAGGTGTGATCGGAAATCAGGATGCGCCCATGCTGGTAACGCTCAAGCTCGCTGAGTACCTGGCCCAGGGGCTTGCCGTTGAAGATCAGCTTGCCACGCTGCCAGGCGGTCAGCGCCCGGGCATCATTGGCGACCGCCACCGCTTGCGTACCAACCCGTGCTTCACCCTCGGCAAGCACCACGCTAGGGCCACTGGCCAAACGCCGGACGCTGAACACCGCCTCGCGGCCCTGCACGGGCTCACCGCCGGCCTCGACTACGAACGGACGCAGGTCGCTTGCCGTTTCGAACAACGCCTCGCCCGCTTTGAGCACGACTTTGCGCTCGCTGTCGCTAAAGGCGAGCGACAAGGCGCTGCCACTGTTAAGCGTGACCCGTGAGCCGTCCGCCAGGGTGATGACCTGCCGCTGACCGATGCCAGTGTGGTAATCGGAGGTCCACACCGGCACTTGCTGCCAACCAATGATGCCCGCCACAGCGAGCACCGCGGATGCAGCGATTGCCAGTGGCCAACGCCGTATGCGCGGCGCAGGTTCAGCAACGAAGATTTGCGCAGCGTTGGTCTGCCCGATGTCTGCCCACAACGCCTCAGCTTCTCTCGCGGCCTCGGCATGCGCCGGGCTCAACTGACACCAGCGCTGGTAACGCGCCTGGTCAGCCGCGCTGGCATTGCCCGAATGCAGCAATACCTGCCAGTCGAGAGCATCATCGGAAAGATCGCTGAGCGGATGTAGCTCGGGCATGGCAGATAGGTCAGTCATGGTTGTGTTTGAGCCAGTCGCGGCAATGGCGCAGGGCTTGGCCGATGTATTTTGCCACCATGCTCTCGGAAACGCCCAACCGTTGTGCGATTTGCGCCTGAGTCAGGCCCTCGACGCGATTGAGCAGCAACGCCTGCCGCGCATTGCTCGACAGCTCAAGCAGGGCCTGGTCCAACATCTGCAGGCGTTCACTGGCCAGCAGCGCCGCTTCAGGTGGCGGCGCCGGGCACGGTAGCTCGCCAGCGGCTTCACTAGTCTGGTGATTGGCGGCGATGCGCTGTTCGCGACGCAGCGCATCGATAGCCAGGTTGCCAGCAACACGGAAGATGAAGCTGCGGGCGTGCAGCACCGGAATCGCTTGTTGCTCGATCTTCACCAGCTTCAAGTACGTCTCCTGAGCCACGTCAGCGGCGCGCTGGCGGTCGCTCATGCGGCGGGTCAGGAACTGCAACAGGTCGTCGTAGTGCTCCTGGAAACTTGCCAGCAGCCCAGACACGGGAGACGTCAGCATGAAGGGAGAAAGCCAGTAAGAAAAATTATCGGACGTTAATGAGAGTATCTTTCATTAAGCCCAACACTTTCAACGTCGGCGTGCATTTGCCACACTGGCCATTCACCTGTCATGCACAAGGCCCTTCCCCATGACGCTGCGCTTATCCCGTCACCTGCGGCTTTTGTTGGTCGCTCTGTTGGCCTGCACAGTTAATGCGTGCGCGCTGTTTCAGGCGCGCGACCCGTTGAACATCAGCGTGATCGGCATAGAACCGCTGCCCGGCCAGGAGTTGGAGCTGCGCATGGCCGTGAAGATTCGCGTGCAGAACCCGAACGAGACGCCGGTGGATTTCAACGGCATCGCGCTCAATCTGGAGGTCAACGATCAGCCCTTGGCCGCGGGCGTGAGCGATCAGCGCGGGCATATCGGCCGGTATGACGAGACTGTGATCGTGGTGCCGGTCAGCGTCACCGCGTTCGCTTTCCTGCGCCAGGCCTATGGCTTGAGCCAGGTGCAGTCGCTGCAGGGCCTGCCCTATGTGCTGCGCGGCAAGTTGGCCGGCGGTCCGCTGGGGACGGTGCGTTTCACTGACAAGGGCAAGCTCGACCTGCCCCAGGCCAGCAGCGCGAACTGGTAGATCAGCGGTTGCTGTTGGCGGCGGCCATCATCTTGTTGACTTCGCTGCGCACCATATTGGCGAAATCGGCCGGAGTCATGGCATCCAGTTCGGCACGCACCCATTCGGCCCACTTGCCTTTGCGCCGGGATTTTTCGGCGATCAACCGCCCGGCCTCGGCCTTGGCCTTGCCCAGGTTGCTTTGCCAATACTCGAACAGCCGCGCTTTCTCGCCTTCGATCTGCGCCCGTTCCTCAAAGCTTCTGTTGGCCAGATTGAAACTCATGAAGGTCTACCCTACCGCTTGGAATTGGGCGCTATCTTACACTGATGCAGCGCCCGCCCGGAACGTTGGCGCAACTTTCCAGCCTCTGCGGCATCCATTGCTTTAACCCACCCATCGACGAGGACGTGTTCATGGCCAGGAAAACTGCCACGCAAACCGATAGCGATCAGATCAAGGACCAGGTGTTCAGCGAATTGCAGTCGTTGATCGAAGAATCCGAAAGGCTGCTCGAACAAAGTGCGACCCTGGTGGGCGAAGAAGCCGACACCCTGCGCGCGCAGATCAGTCTGAAACTGCGCCAAGCACGCCAGGCGGCGGGCTCAGTGCGCGACAAAGCGCAACCGGTGGTGGATGCCACGCAGGATTATATCGGCGGCCATCCCTGGCAGACGGTGGCAGTCTCGGCCGGCTTCGGCCTGGTGATTGGCCTGCTACTGGGCCGCCGTCACTAGCCTCGTTCGATCCGCTGGCGCCAGATCAGGCTCAGGCCGCCTGGGCCAGCGGAATGCCGCTGTGAAAGCGCAACTCCTGATCTGGGGAGGTGATCAACTCAGCCTCAGCTTCACGCACTAACGCCACGACGCGAGCGATGTCGGCCTCGTCGCCGTACTGGCGGGCGAGCTTGAGATAGCCCAGAAAATGCCGTGCTTCGCTATTGAGTAGACCGTGATAGAAGGTCCCAAGCTCTTCATCGAGGTGCGGCACCAGGGCGGCGAATCGCTCGCAGCTGCGCGCTTCGATAAACGCGCCTACCACCAAGGTGTCCACCAGCTTGACCGGCTCATGGGCGCGCACCAGGCGGCGTAGACCCGAGGCATAGCGCCCTGCCGAAACCGGACGCAATGGCACGCCACGGCGCTTCATCAGGCGCAGCACCTGTTCATGGTGGACCAATTCTTCACGAGCCAATCGCGACATCATGTTGATCAGATCAAGGTGGGTGTTGTACTTGGCAATCAGGCTCAAGGCGGTGCTCGCTGCCTTGAACTCACAGTTTTTGTGATCGATCAGCAAGGTCTCCTGGTCGGCGAGCGCCGCTTCGATCCAGGCGTCAGGGGTGCGGCAACCGAGAAAGGCGTCGACTTCGGGAATCAGGGACATAGGCTCACAATCACGCAACAACGGCAGGGCCGGCGATTATACCGGGGGTGGCGGCGATCGCCAGCGACTATGCTTGATACACGTCAAGCGGCATTGATAGGGACGCCGACTATAGTCAGGCACAGGCCAAACAATCCGAGGGGAGCCCATGTCCATGCAACAGGTCCGTAGCATCCTGGTCGTACTTGATCCCGATCACGCCCATAGCCGCGCCCTGACCCGGGCGAAACTGATCGCAGGCGTTACCGGCGCCCGCTTGCACCTGCTGATGTGCGACAAGAAGCACGATCACAGTGCGCTGCTAAGTCTACTGGCGAGCCAACTACATGATGACGGCTACGACAACGTGACTCATGAACAGGCCTGGCACGACACTTTGCACGAGTCGATCATCGCTGTGCAGCAAGCCGAAGGGTGTGATCTGGTGATCAAGGAGCATCGGCCAGACAACCCGCTGAAAAAGGCATTGCTGACGCCCAGCGACTGGAAACTGCTGCGCCAGTGCCCGTCTGCGGTACTGATGGTCAAGAGTGAGCGGCCTTGGACTGGCGGGGTGATCCTCGCGGCAGTGGATGTAGGCAATCATGACGAGGCGCACCGCCTGCTGCATACCAACATCATTGACCATGGCTATGCCATCGCTGCGCTGGCGAAGGGTGAACTGCATGTGATCAGCGCCCACCCCTCCCCCATGCTCTCAGCGGCAGACCCGGTTTATCAGAACTCGGATACCATTGAGCAGCGCTATCGTGAGGCTTGCAAGGCTTTCCAGGCTGAGTTCGATATCAGTGATGAGCGCTTGCACATCGCTGAGGGGCCAGCGGATGTGTTGATTCCCTATACCGAGAAGCACTGTGATGCGGTGGTGACGGTGATTGGTACGGTTGCACGGACGGGCATCTCCGGGGCCTTGATCGGCAATACGGCGGAGGTTGTGCTTGATTCGCTGGAGGGGGATGTTCTGGTGCTTAAAAGTGAAGAGGCCAGGGAGCACTTGGAAGAACTAGCGCGGGGCTGAGCCCTCTTTGTTGTGTCAGTTGCCATGTCTTCGCGGTGTACGACCGGGGACATCCTTTACACCGTAAACCGGGGACATGGTTTACACATTTGAGGCTTGGACGCGGCTCTCGCCCCGCCCAAGCCTCCCCAGGAGATGGTCACACAGAAACACATCCCAAATATCATCTTCTACTTCTTTCAGGCCTATTTGCTCGCCAGCAAGAGCCTCGCTGATGAACAGCAGCTTACCTTTCCATTTGATCGAACCATTTTGTCGGACGCTCCGAACCGTCATTTCGGCGGGGTACTCCACAACCGGCAGGCATCCTGGATAAGGTCGATTGGACGGCACGTACAGCTCATACGGGCGCTTCATCCCCAGTGCCTCATGCGGGCGCACGTAATTGAATTCATGGCGAAAGTGCTCCAGCAGCAATTGCTGGTCAACCAAGTTGCTCCCCAATGGCAGCTCAAGCTTCAAGCTGCGATGCATCCGCTCGTGGCGGCCATTCTGATCAGGGCGACCAGGCATGGTGCGTTCGGGATAGATGCCCAGGCGGATTAGCCAAACAGCGATGGTGGACATCCTGGCCAAGCCCGTCGAAGCAAATGGACTGCCGTTATCAGACCGGAGTACGTCCGGCATCCCGTGCTCTTGAAAAAGCCATTCCAGCGTCTGCTTGACCGGTTGGGTCATGATGTTTTTGTGGGCTCTGCAGGCCAGGATGAGGCGCGAAGCGTGATCGGTAACCGTCAAGGGGTAGCACCACTGGCCGTTAAGCATCTTGAACTGGCCTTTATAGTCGATGCACCAGGTCTGGTTCGGCTCGTTGGCCTCGCGCATTTTTGTGGGGCCTTTGGCGTATCGCCGTTTTGGCCCGCGTTTGTGGACTCTACCCATCCGGTCCAACCACTGGCCAGCCGTGCTTGGGGATGGCCAGTCGATTGAAGGGTCTTCGAGGCGCAGCAACTCGATAAGCTTCTTCGGCCCCCACTTATCGTGCGCATCTTTCATCGCAGCAATGCGGGCCAATAGCTCAACATTGGTCTTATTCGGACTGTTATGGGGACGCCGGGAAGCATCAGAGAGAGCGTCAAAACCGCCTGCGCAATAGCGAGATATCCACTTATCGACGGTGGGGCGACTGACGTTGTAGCGGCGGGAAAGCTGGCTTTTGGTGTAGTCACCGGAAAGCCACTCGCTGACCAATCTGACTCGTTGATCCATTGGGGACTCTTGATTCCAGGGCATGATCAGATACCTCCTGATCATGCGTATTAGCCTGTAAACCATGTCCCCGGTTTGAAATGTAAACGATGTCTCCGGTTTGTACCGCGGGCAAGCCCGCTCCTACAGGGGGCGTGGCAAGCCCGTATTAGGCGCGGCGATATAGCAAGTCTGGAAAGACAAAACCCCTACCTGCTCGCGCAGATAGGGGTTTTGCGAAATGAATCTTGACGATGACCTACTCTCACATGGGGAAACCCCACACTACCATCGGCGATGCATCGTTTCACTACTGAGTTCGGGATGGGATCAGGTGGTTCCAATGCTCTATGGTCGTCAAGAAATTCTGTAGCCAGAATGTCCAGATGGACAGCCCAGCGAATTCGGATATGCGATAGTTGTGAGTACGAACTTTCGGGTCTTTCGTCTTCACCACCGCAATTCGCGCTAGCAAATTGCTTGGGTGTTATATGGTCAAGCCTCACGGGCAATTAGTATTGGTTAGCTCAACGCCTCACAGCGCTTACACACCCAACCTATCAACGTCGTAGTCTTCGACGGCCCTTTAGGGGATTCAAGATCCCAGTGAGATCTCATCTTGAGGCAAGTTTCCCGCTTAGATGCTTTCAGCGGTTATCTCTTCCGAACATAGCTACCCGGCAATGCCACTGGCGTGACAACCGGAACACCAGAGGTTCGTCCACTCCGGTCCTCTCGTACTAGGAGCAGCCCCTCTCAAATCTCAAACGTCCACGGCAGATAGGGACCGAACTGTCTCACGACGTTCTAAACCCAGCTCGCGTACCACTTTAAATGGCGAACAGCCATACCCTTGGGACCGGCTTCAGCCCCAGGATGTGATGAGCCGACATCGAGGTGCCAAACACCGCCGTCGATATGAACTCTTGGGCGGTATCAGCCTGTTATCCCCGGAGTACCTTTTATCCGTTGAGCGATGGCCCTTCCATACAGAACCACCGGATCACTAAGACCTACTTTCGTACCTGCTCGACGTGTGGGTCTCGCAGTCAAGCGCGCTTTTGCCTTTATACTCTACGACCGATTTCCGACCGGTCTGAGCGCACCTTCGTACTCCTCCGTTACTCTTTGGGAGGAGACCGCCCCAGTCAAACTACCCACCATACACTGTCCTCGATCCGGATAACGGACCTGAGTTAGAACCTCAAAGTTGCCAGGGTGGTATTTCAAGGATGGCTCCATGAGAACTGGCGTCCCCACTTCAAAGCCTCCCACCTATCCTACACAAGCAAATTCAAAGTCCAGTGCAAAGCTATAGTAAAGGTTCACGGGGTCTTTCCGTCTAGCCGCGGATACACTGCATCTTCACAGCGATTTCAATTTCACTGAGTCTCGGGTGGAGACAGCGCCGCCATCGTTACGCCATTCGTGCAGGTCGGAACTTACCCGACAAGGAATTTCGCTACCTTAGGACCGTTATAGTTACGGCCGCCGTTTACCGGGGCTTCGATCAAGAGCTTCGCTTGCGCTAACCCCATCAATTAACCTTCCGGCACCGGGCAGGCGTCACACCCTATACGTCCACTTTCGTGTTTGCAGAGTGCTGTGTTTTTAATAAACAGTCGCAGCGGCCTGGTATCTTCGACCAGCAAAAGCTTACGGGGCAAGCCCTTCACCTTCGCCGGCGCACCTTCTCCCGAAGTTACGGTGCCATTTTGCCTAGTTCCTTCACCCGAGTTCTCTCAAGCGCCTTGGTATTCTCTACCTAACCACCTGTGTCGGTTTGGGGTACGGTTCCCGATTGTCTGAAGCTTAGGAGCTTTTCTTGGAAGCATGGCATCAACCACTTCGTCGCCTAAAGGCAACTCGTCATCAGCTCTCGGCCTTGAGATCCCGGATTTGCCTAAGATCTCAGCCTACCACCTTAAACTTGGACAACCAACGCCAAGCTGGCCTAGCCTTCTCCGTCCCTCCATCGCAACAATCGGAAGTACAGGAAT
The DNA here is from genome assembly GCF_014268815.2 of Pseudomonas urmiensis. Lineage (NCBI taxonomy): Bacteria > Pseudomonadati > Pseudomonadota > Gammaproteobacteria > Pseudomonadales > Pseudomonadaceae > Pseudomonas > Pseudomonas urmiensis. Next base: position 1,194,776 of record NZ_JABWRE020000001.1, on the reverse strand, counting down.
ATTAACCTGTTTTCCATCGACTACGCTTTTCAGCCTCGCCTTAGGGACCGACTAACCCTGCGTCGATTAACGTTGCGCAGGAAACCTTGGTCTTTCGGCGTGCGAGTTTTTCACTCGCATTGTCGTTACTCATGTCAGCATTCGCACTTCTGATACCTCCAGCAAGCTTCTCAACTCACCTTCACAGGCTTACAGAACGCTCCTCTACCGCATCACCAAAAGGTGATACCCGTAGCTTCGGTGCATGGTTTGAGCCCCGTTACATCTTCCGCGCAGGCCGACTCGACTAGTGAGCTATTACGCTTTCTTTAAAGGGTGGCTGCTTCTAAGCCAACCTCCTAGCTGTCTAAGCCTTCCCACATCGTTTCCCACTTAACCATGACTTTGGGACCTTAGCTGACGGTCTGGGTTGTTTCCCTTTTCACGACGGACGTTAGCACCCGCCGTGTGTCTCCCATGCTCGGCACTTGTAGGTATTCGGAGTTTGCATCGGTTTGGTAAGTCGGGATGACCCCCTAGCCGAAACAGTGCTCTACCCCCTACAGTGATACATGAGGCGCTACCTAAATAGCTTTCGAGGAGAACCAGCTATCTCCGAGCTTGATTAGCCTTTCACTCCGATCCACAGGTCATCCGCTAACTTTTCAACGGTAGTCGGTTCGGTCCTCCAGTCAGTGTTACCTAACCTTCAACCTGCCCATGGATAGATCGCCCGGTTTCGGGTCTATACCCAGCGACTAAACGCCCTATTAAGACTCGCTTTCGCTACGCCTCCCCTATTCGGTTAAGCTCGCCACTGAATATAAGTCGCTGACCCATTATACAAAAGGTACGCAGTCACCTAACAAAGTAGGCTCCCACTGCTTGTACGCATACGGTTTCAGGTTCTATTTCACTCCCCTCTCCGGGGTTCTTTTCGCCTTTCCCTCACGGTACTGGTTCACTATCGGTCAGTCAGTAGTATTTAGCCTTGGAGGATGGTCCCCCCATGTTCAGACAAAGTTTCTCGTGCTCCGTCCTACTCGATTTCATTGATAAGAGATTTTCGTGTACGGGGCTATCACCCACTATGGCCGCACTTTCCAGAGCGTTCCACTAATCTCAAACCAACTTAAGGGCTGGTCCCCGTTCGCTCGCCACTACTAAGGGAATCTCGGTTGATTTCTTTTCCTCAGGGTACTTAGATGTTTCAGTTCCCCTGGTTCGCCTCTTGCACCTATGTATTCAGTACAAGATACTCAGCTTATGCTGAGTGGGTTCCCCCATTCAGAGATCTCTGGATCACAGTCTGTTTGCCGACTCCCCAAAGCTTATCGCAGGCTACCACGTCTTTCATCGCCTCTGACTGCCAAGGCATCCACCGTATGCGCTTCTTCACTTGACCATATAACCCCAAGCAATCTGGTTATACTGTGAAGACGACATTCGCCGAAAATTCGTTCGCTCTTGCGAGCATTCACAAATTTTACCTTAGCCTGATCCACTGCCAGTGAAAGCAGCGTTCAGTCTATTTCTATCACATATCCGAATTTTTAAAGAACGATCTGACAAAAGTCAGAAATCAACATTCACATTGGAATGCTCATTTCTAAGTTCTAGCAGTGCTGCGAAACCTGAAAGAGTGGTGGAGCCAAGCGGGATCGAACCGCTGACCTCCTGCGTGCAAGGCAGGCGCTCTCCCAGCTGAGCTATGGCCCCGTATTACCTAGGCTGCACCAAGTAATTGGTAGGTCTGGGCAGATTTGAACTGCAGAAGAGCCGTCCTCACCACTCTTTATCCAGGAGCAGGGGGCGCGCTCGACGTTTCCAGCATTACCAATAAATGGTAGGTCTGGGCAGATTTGAACTGCCGACCTCACCCTTATCAGGGGTGCGCTCTAACCAACTGAGCTACAGACCTATAAACAGGTCGCATCGTCTTTATACAAGTGAATCAAGCAATTCGTGTGGGAGCTCATCAGCAGGCTGATGTCTTCGATTAAGGAGGTGATCCAGCCGCAGGTTCCCCTACGGCTACCTTGTTACGACTTCACCCCAGTCATGAATCACACCGTGGTAACCGTCCTCCCGAAGGTTAGACTAGCTACTTCTGGTGCAACCCACTCCCATGGTGTGACGGGCGGTGTGTACAAGGCCCGGGAACGTATTCACCGCGACATTCTGATTCGCGATTACTAGCGATTCCGACTTCACGCAGTCGAGTTGCAGACTGCGATCCGGACTACGATCGGTTTTGTGAGATTAGCTCCACCTCGCGGCTTGGCAACCCTCTGTACCGACCATTGTAGCACGTGTGTAGCCCAGGCCGTAAGGGCCATGATGACTTGACGTCATCCCCACCTTCCTCCGGTTTGTCACCGGCAGTCTCCTTAGAGTGCCCACCATAACGTGCTGGTAACTAAGGACAAGGGTTGCGCTCGTTACGGGACTTAACCCAACATCTCACGACACGAGCTGACGACAGCCATGCAGCACCTGTGTCAGAGTTCCCGAAGGCACCAATCCATCTCTAGAAAGTTCTCTGCATGTCAAGGCCTGGTAAGGTTCTTCGCGTTGCTTCGAATTAAACCACATGCTCCACCGCTTGTGCGGGCCCCCGTCAATTCATTTGAGTTTTAACCTTGCGGCCGTACTCCCCAGGCGGTCAACTTAATGCGTTAGCTGCGCCACTAAAATCTCAAGGATTCCAACGGCTAGTTGACATCGTTTACGGCGTGGACTACCAGGGTATCTAATCCTGTTTGCTCCCCACGCTTTCGCACCTCAGTGTCAGTATCAGTCCAGGTGGTCGCCTTCGCCACTGGTGTTCCTTCCTATATCTACGCATTTCACCGCTACACAGGAAATTCCACCACCCTCTACCGTACTCTAGCTTGCCAGTTTTGGATGCAGTTCCCAGGTTGAGCCCGGGGCTTTCACATCCAACTTAACAAACCACCTACGCGCGCTTTACGCCCAGTAATTCCGATTAACGCTTGCACCCTCTGTATTACCGCGGCTGCTGGCACAGAGTTAGCCGGTGCTTATTCTGTCGGTAACGTCAAAACAGCAAGGTATTATCTTACTGCCCTTCCTCCCAACTTAAAGTGCTTTACAATCCGAAGACCTTCTTCACACACGCGGCATGGCTGGATCAGGCTTTCGCCCATTGTCCAATATTCCCCACTGCTGCCTCCCGTAGGAGTCTGGACCGTGTCTCAGTTCCAGTGTGACTGATCATCCTCTCAGACCAGTTACGGATCGTCGCCTTGGTGAGCCATTACCTCACCAACTAGCTAATCCGACCTAGGCTCATCTGATAGCGCAAGGCCCGAAGGTCCCCTGCTTTCTCCCGTAGGACGTATGCGGTATTAGCGTTCCTTTCGAAACGTTGTCCCCCACTACCAGGCAGATTCCTAGGCATTACTCACCCGTCCGCCGCTGAATCGAAGAGCAAGCTCTTCTCATCCGCTCGACTTGCATGTGTTAGGCCTGCCGCCAGCGTTCAATCTGAGCCATGATCAAACTCTTCAGTTCAATACTGCTTGGGTTTTTAAGAAACCCTAAACTTGGCTCAGCAATCTCAAATGACTACTATGATTGCTCATGTGGCCACTTGTGATGCTGATAATCTTGGCGACTATCAAACCGTACTCACAAGCACCCACACGAATTGCTTGATTCAATTTGTTAAAGAGCGTTTGGTTAAGAGCTTTTCGTCTCAACCGAGGCGCGCATTCTACGCTTTCCTCTGTGTCTGTCAAGCGTTTATTTCGAAGTATTTTGCGAGAAACTCGTTCAACTTCAAACACTTGACTCGCTTGCGATCTCTCGTAGCGGGAGGCGAATTCTACAGCGTTACAAGCTGCTGTCAACTACCTTTTTCACCGCTGCCGATCAGAAGATCGAAGCACCTCCAGTACTGCCTGAAACATCTAACTCGTTGATACTCAAGGAGTTTTCCGTTCAAACTACGCTGGAAGTGGGGCGCATTATAAGGGGATCTGAGAGGGCGTCAACCCTTAATTTCAATAAACCTCAATTAATGTTCAAAGTGCCGCTTGCGGTCCCTTGCAGCTATTGCGCACTATAGTGCTCAACCGCACGATCACCCATGGATCACCCCCTAGACATGAGCACTCAACCCCGCAGCCTGGCCACCACCCTATTCCCCATTGGCCTGCTATTAATAGCCATGGCGTCGATCCAGTCCGGCGCCTCCCTAGCCAAGAGCATGTTCCCCATGGTCGGCGCGCAAGGCACCACAACCCTGCGCCTGGTATTTGCCAGCATCATCATGCTGCTTCTATTGCGCCCCTGGCGGGCACGCATGAACAGCAGTACCTGGCGCAGCGTGATCATCTACGGCATGGCCTTGGGCGGAATGAACTTCCTCTTCTATATGTCGCTGCGCACGGTGCCGCTCGGCATTGCCGTCGCGCTGGAGTTTACCGGGCCCTTGGCGGTTGCGATTCTCGCCTCACGCCGGGCCATCGACTTTGTCTGGATCGCATTGGCCATCGTCGGCCTACTGCTGTTGATACCGGTCGGCCAAACCGGCAGCGCCATTGACCTGGTAGGCGCCGGCTACGCGCTTGGCGCCGGAGTGTGCTGGGCGTTGTATATCCTTTATGGACAGAAGGCCGGAGCCGAAAATGGTATTCAGACCGCAGCCCTGGGCGTAGTGATCGCGGCACTGTTCGTTGCCCCCATCGGCGTTGTGCACGCGGGCAGCGCTTTGCTCAGTCCGGCGTTGATTCCCCTGGCACTGGGCGTGGCTATCCTCTCGACCGCCCTGCCCTACAGCCTGGAAATGGTCGCCCTGACGCGGATGCCAGCGCGCACCTTCGGTACCTTGATGAGCATCGAGCCGGCATTCGGTGCACTGTCGGGCCTGCTGTTCCTGGGCGAGGTACTCAGCGTTGCCCAGTGGCTGGCCATCGCCGCCATCATCACCGCATCGGTTGGCGCCACGTTGTCGATGCGCAAGGAAACCACGCCACCGGTAGCCGCCGACTGACATGAGAAATATTTCCATTTGAGACAGCGTTAGCGGTTGTACCCATCCGCCCGGCTGATTAAGCTGTCACCAAATCATAATATTTACGCTATCTACTGTGCCGAACACGGACGCTGGGGAAATTTCAGGAAGAAATCGACGCGATGACGACGGGGGCAGGCAATGTGGTCGCTCCTGCATTTAAGGACAGGAATGAAACGTATTTTGCTCATCCTGGCCATCTTGGCCATTGCTGGGTGTGCCGCTACCGCCAAAACCGAGGTGAAGCGGGGGAAAAAGGGACTGCATATCAATTGCTCCGGCCTCTCCTCCTCCTGGGAAAAGTGCAACAGCAAGGCAGCCACCTCTTGCGGCAGTCGAGGCTATAAAGTCATAGCCCGCTCCGGTGACACTGACGAAGAGCCCGGCGACTACTTGTTCGGGATCAACCCCGCCGGCTACACCAGCCGCAGCATGATCGTGATCTGCAAGTAGCAACGCAAAAGGGCAGCCGACGGGCTGCCCTTTTTATTGCACGCGCAAGCTGCTCAGATCGCTGCGGTGCGCGCCTGCAGCCAGGCCAGTGCCTCACCCTGCAATAGAGGGGTCAACCGCTCACGTACCTCGGCGTGATAGCTGTTGAACCAACGCAGCTCCTCTTGGCTGAGCATCTCGGGCAGCAGGCAACGGCTATCGATTGGACACAGGGTCAAGGTTTCAAAGGCCAGGAAATCGCCAAAGGCGCTTTTGCCCACCTCGCGATTGACCACCAGGTTCTCGATCCGCACGCCCCACTCACCTGGCCGATAGGTTCCCGGCTCGATCGAGCTGATCATGCCCGCCTGCATCGCGGTTTGTGGCGTGGTCGCCGCCTGGTAGGCGATGACCTGCGGCCCCTCATGCACATTCATGAAATAGCCCACACCATGGCCGGTGCCATGACCATAGTCGACCTGGTCAGCCCAAATCGGCGCGCGGGCGATGGCATCGAGCAGCGGCGAGAGGATACCGCGCGGGAAGGTCGCCCGCGACAGCGCGATCATGCCCTTGAGCACCCGCGTGCAATCCTGGCGCTGCTCAATAGTCGGACTACCAATCGGCACCATCCGCGTAATGTCAGTGGTGCCCCCCAGATACTGGCCGCCCGAATCGATCAGCAGCAAGCCATCACCTTCGATCAGCGCATGCGATTGCTCGGTGGCGCGGTAGTGCGGCATCGCCCCATTGCCATTGAACGCAGCGATGGTGGAGAAACTCAGTGAGACAAAGTCTGGTCGCCGGGCACGGGCGGCGGTCAGGCGCTCATCGATAGTCAGTTCGGTAATGGGTTCCTTGCCCAGGGTCGCTTCGAACCAGGCGAAGAACTCGCAGAGTGCAGCACCATCCTGCTCCATGGCCTTGCGGATATGCACCAGGTCCTGCTCGCCCTTGCGAGACTTGCTCAAGGTCGTCGGGTTGACCCCTTCAAGCAATGACACCTGCGCATCGAGCTTATCCAGCAACCCGCAGGTAACTCGCGTCGGATCGACCAGCAGCCGGCTGCCTTTGCCGATAGCCGCCAACGCCGCCCCGATCTGCTCATAGCCCAGCACTTCAATGCCGTCGACCGACAACACCTGACGCAGATGCGGATCAATCTTCTCCAGCCCGACGAACAACGTCGCCTGCTCCTGGCTGATCAAGGCAAAGGAGACGAACACCGGATTGTAGGAAACATCGCTACCGCGCAGGTTGAACAACCAGGCAATGTCGTCAAGGGTGGCAATGAAGTGCCAGTGCGCGCCCTTATCCCGCATGGTCTGGCGCAGATCCGCCAGCTTCTGCGCGCGATTGACCGTGGCATGCGGTGGCAAGTGCTGATAGACAGGATTGCCAGGCAGCGCCGGGCGGCCCTCCCACACGTGCTCAAGCAGGTCCTTGTCGGTCTTGAGCTGCGCCCCTCGCGCTTGAAGGTTCTGCGCCAATTGGCGAGAAGCACTCAGCGCCAGCACCGCACCATCCACTGCCACGCAGCCTTGCTGCTTGATGTTTTCCCCTAGCCACTCCAACGCGCCAGGCCGGCCGGGCAGCATTTTCATCAGTTCGATACCACTGCCGGCGAGCTCGTTCTGCGCCTGCTCCCAATAGCGGCTGTCGACCCACAGCCCGGCGAAATCCGCCATTACTACCAGGGTCCCGACCGACCCATGAAAACCGGACAACCACTCGCGCCCTTGCCAATGGCCCGGCAGATATTCCGACAGATGCGGATCGGCAGAAGGCACCAGCAAGGCGTCCACCCCTTCCTTGGCCATGACCTCACGCAGGCGTGCGAGGCGCGCTGGCACGCTTTGCTGAATCGGGGACTGACTGTTCATGCGCACTCCTGCGATAACTTCTTCGACATTCAATGGCCTCGATAATGGAACAGCTGCCAGCTCGCCGCAATCGGCACGATGCCGTTATCCCCGCCACCGTCGATCAATCTTGCTGAACTTCGCCGCCGCTGCGGCTTCACATTTCATACACGCCCAGCGGACGAGATTGCACATGCCCTGTTCTCCACAACCGCACAGCGCCGTAGTACTGCTCGACACCCGCGAGCACACCCCTGAGCACGAGCACGCCACCCATCTGCAGCTGGCCGAGCACCTGGCCAAGCTGCTGGGCATAAACTGTACACAGCCTGATCAGCCACCAACCGCAGCTGATCGCTACTACTACCTCCCTACCGAAACCCTGATCGATCCGCAGCGCTACCGCGGTATGGGTATCAACAGCGAGCAGGACCTGTTCGGCGGCATGGTCAGCCATCCTTATATAGCTACCAAGGCGATCTCCCATCCGTTGCCCGCCAATGGCAGTTTTCCACCGGGCTGGACCGACGCCTTCGCCCAGCAGGCCAGTGATGCGCTGCTCAAGGGTTATACCGTGTTCAGCAAGGACGACGCCCGGCGTGCGGCGCAGCTGCTGCTACCTGAGGGGGCGGTGCGGATCAAGCCCGTGTTGGCAACCGCAGGTCGTGGCCAGGAAGTCATCGAACAGATCGATCAGCTGGAACCGTTACTGGCTGAAATGGATGACCAGACATTGAGCCTTTGCGGACTGGTCCTGGAGGAAAATCTCACTGATGTGCAAACCTTCAGCGTCGGCCAGGTGCGAGTGGCCGGCTTGACCTGCAGCTATCACGGCACCCAGCGCCTGACCCATGACCACCAAGGTATCGAGGTATACGGCGGATCGGATCTGCTGGTGGTACGGGGTGACTACCAGGCCCTGCTGCAATTGCCACTGGAAGACCCGGTTCGCTTGGCAGTCAATCAAGCCATGGCCTATGAACAAGCCGCTGAGCAGCACTTCCCAGGCTTTCTTGCCTCGCGGCGCAATTACGACATCGCGCGCGGGCTGGATCAGCACAACCATATGCGCAGCGGTGTGCTCGAACAATCCTGGCGACTAGGCGGCGCCAGCAGTGCCGAAGTACTGGCCTTGCGGGCGTTCGCCGATGACCCGACCCTGCAACGGGTGCAAGCCTCGAGTCACGAAGTGTTCGGCACCACGACGCTGCCCGCAGACGCCACTCTCTTCTATCAGGGGAACGACAGTGAACTCGGACAATTCAGCAAATACGCACGGATCCGCGAGCATGGCCATTCAGAGTGAGACCGTCGAATTGCAGGTCCAAGGCGAAACCATCGCCGGAACCTTGGTCAGCCCTGGCAGCAAGATGCCAGGCATTCTGTTCGTCCACGGCTGGGGTGGCAGCCAGCAGCGCGACCTGGCCCGGGCGCGGCAGATCACCGGCTTAGGTTGCGTCTGCATGACCTTTGATCTGCGCGGCCATGAAAAAACCGAAAGCCAGCGCCTGACCGTCACCCGCGAGCAAAACCTGGATGACCTGTTGGCCGCCTATGATCGGCTGGTCAGCCATCCTGCAGTAGACCCTGGCGCAATTGCCATCATCGGCAGCAGTTACGGCGGCTACCTGGCGACCCTACTGACCTTGCGGCGCCCAGTGAAATGGCTGGCCATGCGCGTGCCGGCGCTGTACTGGGACGATGAGTTCAACATCCCCAAGCAGGCGCTCGACCGCCAGCGCCTGAATGCCTACCGCCAACGCAGCCTAGGCCCGGCCGACAACCGTGCCCTGGCCGCCTGCGCGGAGTTTGCCGGCGACGTGCTGTTGGTTGAGTCCGAGCAGGACGACTATGTCCCACACAGCACCTTGATGAGCTACCGCTCAGCGTTCGTCAGCGCCCACTCCCTGACCCATCGCACTGTCGATGGCGCCGACCATGCGTTGTCCAGTGAGGAAAGCCAGAAGGCCTACAGCGCGATCCTCGCTGCATGGATCAGCGAAATGGTCATCGGCGCGCGCCTGGACCGCTACCCGCATTACGCGCCCTGGTACGCCTGAGGCTCGCCAACCTCGCAGTGCAAGCCGCCATCGGCGCCGCGCACCAGACTGCGCAAGGTCTGATAAGCCGCGAAATTCACCCCCTTGGCCTGATGCTGGCAGAGCAGGTCAAGGAACGGCTCCTCGACAAAGCACGCGCTTGCCGCAGCCCATTCATAACGCGATTGCCATTGCAGGTATTGCAGCACGCGGCTGCCATCGTCGCTGGCCTGGATGCTCACACCCAGCAAGCCTTCGCAGCGCGAGGCCAGCTGCTCACTGCGCAGCACCAACGCTTGAGCCAGTGCGGCCTGACGCGCCGCTGGCACTTCGTATTCGATCATCTGGGTGAACCACAGGGCATTAGGGTTTGCCGTCATGGGCTGTCTCCTTGTAGCGGATACTTGCAGCAATGATGGCCGGCAGGGTAAAACCTCCAGTTAACTCAAGGTCAAGGACTATTTTCATGCCGAGCAAATCGCCCAACAGCGAAGAACGCCTGCTCAGCGTCGGCCAGCTCGCCAGTCGCAGCGGGGTAGCGGTCACCGCCCTGCACTTCTACGAAACCAAAGGCTTGATCCACAGCACTCGTAATGCGGGCAATCAGCGCCGCTATCCACGGGCGATGCTGCGCCGGGTGGCGGTGATCAAAATGGCCCAGCGCTTGGGCATCCCGCTGGCCGACATCGCCCAGGCCTTGGCCAGCCTGCCACAAGACCACACCCCCAGCGCCGAAGACTGGCAGCGACTGTCCGCACGCTGGCGCCAAGACCTGGACCAGCGCATCGAAGCGCTGACCCTGCTGCGCGACCAGCTCGATGGCTGCATTGGTTGCGGCTGCATGTCACTCAAGGAGTGCCCGCTGCGCAATCACCATGATCGTATGGCCGAGGAAGGCCCCGGTCCTCACCTGCCCGTGGCAAACGACTACGCTTGACTGACATTCGCCAAGACCCCACAGGAGGCAGCAATGAGCAACCAGGCTTTAATCATCATCGATATCCAGAACGATTACTTCGCAGGGGGCAAATGGACCTTGGAAGGCGCCGACGCGGCAGCTGACAATGCCGCCCGGCTGCTGGCCGCCGCCCGCGAGCGCGGTGACCTAGTGGTGCATGTACGTCATGAGTTCGAATCTGCCGACGCACCGTTTTTCACTCCCGCATCCGAAGGGGCGCAGATACATCACAAAGTGACCCCGCTCGAAGGCGAGCCGGTGGTGCTCAAGCACCAGGTAAATGCTTTTCGCGATACCAACCTCAAGGCCGTGCTAGATCAACGTGGTATCGACAAACTGACCATTGTCGGCAGCATGAGCCACATGTGTATCGACGCCGCCACCCGCGCTGCGGCTGATTTCGGCTACCAAGTCTCAGTCGCCCACGATGCCTGCGCCACCCTGCCCCTGGACTTCACCGACCAGCAAGTGCCTGCGGCGCAGGTCCACGCAGCGGCGATGGCCGCCTTGGCATTTGCCTATGCCGAGGTCGAAAGTACCGACAAGCTGCTGGACAGCTACCAACGCTAAACCTCAGATCACCACATTGCGCACGAAGCGCACAGGTAAGTCACCTTCGTTGCGGTAGGCATAGGTGCAGTCGCTGGGAAAGACATGGAAGTCACCCGCGCCAAGCACGTGGACCTGCCCTTCGATGATCAAGGTCAGACGGCCCTCGGCGACGTAGATCTGCTCGCTCCAGCCCTGGGCGTCGGCTTCGCTGGCGTAGCATTCGCCTGGGGCCAAGGTCCATTCCCACAGTTCGACCTCGCGCCGGGCGGGGCTGGTGCCGAGCAACACGGCTTTGCTACCGGCACGCTCGCCGGCCCAGGCCAACTCGTCGATTCGGCTTGGGTCGCGCTTGTCCGGCGCCTGGATCAAAGTGCTGAAGGCCACCCCAAGGGCTTCGGCGATCAGATCCAAGGTGGTCAGGCTGACGTTCTTTTCACCCGCCTCGATAGCCACCAGCATCCGCCGACTGACCCCGGAACGCTCAGCCAAGGCGGCCTGGCTCAAGCTAGCAGCAGCGCGCAGTTGACGAACATTCTGACTGACATGCTGTAACACCGAGGCTCGGTGCGCAGAATTTTTGTGCACTATATTGCTCACTCATCTAGGTTGCGCAGTATACTGCCCACTTTGCGGCGATTGTGCGCCGCCTCCGCCGAGTGTGCAAGACCATGAGCCAAGCCCCCAGCAGCCCACACACCTGCGTTTCCTTGCGCCTGAGTAAAGCCGAGTTGGTGTTGGTGTTCATCACCATGCTGTGGGGCGGCACCTTCCTGATCGTGCACAACGTCATGACCGTCAGCGGGCCGATGTTCTTCGTCGGCCTGCGTTTTGCTGCGGCCGCCTTGTTCGTTGGGCTGGTGTCGGCGCGCGCACTGTCAGGGCTGACCTTCACCGAGCTCAAGGCCGGGGTGCTGATCGGGGTGACGATCATGCTCGGCTACGGTTTGCAGACCATGGGCCTGCAGACCATCAGCAGCAGTCAATCGGCGTTCATCACAGCCCTTTACGTGCCGTTCGTGCCGCTGCTCCAATGGCTGGTGCTGGGCCGTCGCCCTGGACTGATGCCAAGCATTGGCATCTGCCTGGCGTTTGTGGGCCTGATGCTGCTCGCCGGCCCCACCGGTGGCAGCCTGCACTTCAGCGAAGGCGAACTGGTAACGCTGGTCAGCGCGGTGGCGATTGCCGGTGAAATCATCCTGATCAGTCGATACGCCGGCCAAGTCGACGTGCGCCGGGTCACGGTGGTGCAACTGGCTACCGCCTCGGCCTTGTCGTTCCTGATGATCGTGCCGACCCAAGAACATCTGCCGGACTTCTCCTGGCTGTTGCTGACCAGCGCGCTTGGGCTGGGCTTGATGAGTGCGATCATCCAGGTGGCGATGAACTGGGCACAGAAATCGGTTTCGCCCACCCGGGCAACCCTGATCTACGCAGGTGAGCCGGTCTGGGCCGGGATAGTCGGACGCCTTGCCGGCGAGCGGCTCCCGGGCGTAGCGTTGCTCGGCGGCCTGCTGATCGTGGTCGCGGTTATCGTCAGTGAGCTAAAAATACGCCGCACGCGCGACCCAGTGCAGCAGCAAGCCGAAGACCTGCATCAAGCCCAAGGCGAACGCGAAACAGGACAATAAAGCGGCAAACAGCAGCTATGCTTTGAAAAAAACTGTTATAAAAAAACAGCGTGTCACACCCCTTTTGTATGATTCTGCGACAGCTTGCGTGTTGGTGATCACCTTCCCGGCACGTATTATCCTTGGAAACTTCTCCAGATTAGGTCGCTATGTCATTGATAGTGCTATTGCTTCTGCCGTTCCTGGGCAGTTGCCTGGCAGCCGTCCTGCCGCACAACGCGCGAAATGCCGAGTCCATTCTCGCCGGGCTTGTGGCGTTGGTCGGCACCGTCCAGGTGGCACTGATGTACCCGCAAATTGCCGACGGCGGGGTGATTCGCGAAGAATTTCTCTGGTTGCCTAGCCTGGGCTTGAACCTGGTGCTGCGCATGGACGGCTTTGCCTGGCTGTTCTCGCTGCTGGTACTGGGCATCGGCACGCTGGTGTCACTGTACGCCCGTTACTACATGTCGCCGCAAGATCCGGTGCCGCGTTTCTTCGCGTTTTTCCTGGCCTTCATGGGCGCAATGCTCGGCCTGGTGATCTCTGGCAATCTAATCCAGCTGGTGTTCTTCTGGGAGCTGACCAGCCTGTTCTCGTTCTTGCTAATCGGCTACTGGCACCACCGCGCCGACGCCCGCCGCGGCGCCTACATGGCGTTGATGGTCACCGGCGCGGGCGGGCTGTGCCTGTTGGTAGGGGCCCTGCTGCTTGGCCATGTGGTCGGCAGCTATGACCTGGACAAGGTCCTCGCCTCCGGCGAGGCGGTACGGCAGCACGCCCTGTATCCGGTGTTGCTGCCGCTGATCCTGATTGGCGCGCTGAGCAAAAGTGCGCAGTTCCCCTTCCAGTTCTGGCTGCCACATGCCATGGCAGCACCCACCCCGGTATCGGCCTATCTGCACTCGGCCACCATGGTCAAGGCGGGGGTATTCCTATTGGCCCGGCTGTGGCCAACCCTGGCGGGTAGCGAAGAATGGTTCTGGATCGTCGGCGGCGCTGGGGCGATCACCCTGCTGCTGGGCGCCTTTGCCGCGATGTTTCAGAACGACCTCAAAGGCTTGCTGGCCTACTCGACCATCAGTCACTTGGGCCTGATTACCCTGCTATTGGGTTTGAACAGCCCACTGGCCGCAGTCGCCGCCGTGTTCCATATCCTCAACCACGCCACCTTCAAGGCGTCGCTGTTCATGGCGGCCGGGATCATCGACCACGAAAGCGGCACCCGTGACATTCGTCGCCTCAGCGGGCTGATCCGGCTGGTGCCGTACACCGCCACCCTGGCCATGGTCGCCAGCGCCTCGATGGCAGGCGTACCGCTGATGAACGGCTTCCTTTCCAAGGAAATGTTCTTCGCCGAAACCGTGTTCATCAGTTCCACCGCCTGGGTCGAGGCCGCCCTGCCTGTGATCGCCACCCTGGCTGGCACCTTCAGCGTCGCCTATGCGCTGCGCTTCACCGTCGATGTGTTTTTCGGCCCAACTGCCCAAGACCTGCCGCATACTCCGCACGAACCCCCGCGCTGGATGCGCGCGCCGGTCGAACTGCTGGTGCTGACCTGCCTGGTGGTGGGCATCTTTCCCGCTCAATCGGTTGGTCCGCTGCTCGCTGCGGCAGCGTTGCCAGTGGTCGGCGGTACCTTGCCGGAATACAGCCTGGCGATCTGGCATGGCTGGAATGCACCGCTGATCATGAGCCTGATCGCCATGTGCGGCGGTGTGGTGCTCTACCTGCTGCTGCGCAAGCAACTGCGTCGGGGCCGCTTCCCTTATCCGCCGCTGATCGAGCGCTTCAATGGCAAGCGCCTGTTCGAGCACGGTTTGGTGCGCCTGATGTTGCTGGCGCGCCGCGTTGAAGGGGTACTCACCACCCGCCGCCTGCAAAAACAACTGTTCATGCTGGTCCTGGCGGCGTTTATCGCCGGCCTCATGCCAGTGCTGTATACCGGCCTGACCTGGGGTGATCGACCGAAAATCCCAGGTTCCGGAGTGTTCGTCGCGCTTTGGCTGATTGCCATTGCCTGCGCCATCGGCGCCGCCTGGCAAGCCAAGTACCACCGTCTGGCTGCGCTGATCATGGTCAGCGTCTGCGGCCTGATGACTTGCATCACCTTTGTCTGGTTCTCCGCGCCTGACCTGGCCCTGACCCAACTGGCAGTAGAAGTGGTCACCACCGTGCTGATCCTGCTTGGCCTGCGCTGGCTACCGCGCCGGATCGAAGGAGTGTCGCCGCTTCCTGGCAGCCAGGAGCGCGCGCGCCTGCGGCGCCTGCGCGACTTGCTGCTGGCGGTACTGGTCGGTGGTGGCATGGCGCTGCTGTCCTACGCCATGCTGACCCGGCCAACGCCCAACGACATTTCCTCGTTCTACCTCAGCCGCGCCCTGCCGCAAGGCGGCGGTACCAATGTGGTCAATGTGATGCTGGTGGACTTCCGCGGTTTCGACACCCTCGGCGAGATCACCGTCCTGGTCGCTGTGGCCTTGACCGTCTTTGCCCTGCTGCGTCGCTTCCGCCCGCCGAAAGAGAGCATGCAGTTGCCTGCCCAGCAACGCCAATTGGCGCCGGACGTGGTCACCGACCTGATCAACCCGCGGCACGCCACCGATACCGCTCTGGGCTTCATGATGGTCCCGGCTGCGCTGGTGCGCCTGCTGCTGCCAATCGCCCTGCTGGTGTCGATGTACCTGTTCATGCGCGGTCACAACCAACCGGGAGGCGGCTTCGTCGCCGGCTTGGTGATGTCGGTGGCGTTCATCCTGCAGTACATGGTCGCCGGCACCCAATGGGTCGAGGCGCAGATGAGCCTGCGACCGCTGCGCTGGATGGGCACCGGCCTGCTTTGCGCGACCCTGACCGGTGCCGGCGCGATGCTGCTGGGCTACCCGTTCCTGACCACCCATACCGCCCACCTGCACCTGCCTTTGCTGGGTGATGTGCACGTGGCCAGCGCGCTGTTCTTCGACATCGGCGTATACACCGTGGTGGTGGGCTCGACCCTGCTGATCCTGACCGCGCTGGCGCACCAATCGGTCCGCGCCTATCGCCCCAGCAGCCCGCAGAGAACCAACCCACAGCAATCCAGCCAAGCAGGAGCCGCCTGATGGAAGAAGTCATAGCAGTAGCCATCGGTGTCCTGGCCGCCTCCGGCGTCTGGCTGATCCTGCGTCCACGGACCTACCAGGTGATCATGGGCCTGTGCCTGCTCTCCTATGGGGTCAACCTGTTCATCTTCAGCATGGGCAGCCTGTTCATCGGTAAGGAGCCGATCATCAAGGATGGCGTACCGCAAGACCTGCTCAACTACACCGACCCGCTGCCCCAGGCACTGGTGCTCACCGCGATCGTCATCAGCTTTGCCATGACTGCACTGTTCCTGGTAGTGCTGCTGGCCTCGCGCGGCCTGACCGGCACCGACCACGTCGATGGCCGGGAGCGTGACGAATGAGCTGGATGAATCAACTGATCATCGCGCCGATCCTGCTACCGCTGGTGACTGCCTCGCTAATGCTGTTGCTCGGTGAGAAACGTCGGCGCCTCAAGGGCCATCTGAACCTGCTGTCGAGCATCATTGGCCTGGCGATTGCCATCACCCTGCTCACCTGGGTGCGCACTCAAGGTCAGGCCGAGTCGATTGGCGTGTACCTGCCCGGCAACTGGCCGGCGCCCTTTGGCATCGTACTGGTAGTCGATCACCTCTCGGCGCTGATGCTGACCCTCACCGGTATCGTCGGAGTCAGTGCGCTGCTGTTCGCCCGCGCCCGTTGGGATGGCGCCGGGGCCAGCTTCCATGCGCTGTTCCAGATCCAGCTGATGGGCTTGTATGGGGCCTTCTTGACCGCCGACCTGTTCAACCTGTTCGTGTTCTTCGAAGTGTTGCTGGCGGCCTCTTACGGCTTGCTGCTGCACGGCTCGGGGCGCGCACGGGTCAAGGCAGGGCTGCATTACATCGCGATCAACCTGTTCGCTTCCTCGCTGTTTCTGGTCGGCGCAGCCATGCTGTATGGGGTCACCGGCACGCTGAACATGGCCGACCTGGCGTTGAAGATCCCCCTGGTACCGGAGGCTGACCGGGGCCTGCTGCATGCGGGCGCGGCGATCCTGGCGATGGCGTTCCTGGCCAAGGCCGGTATCTGGCCGCTGAACTTCTGGCTGGTGCCCGCCTATGCCTCGGCCAGCGCGCCGGTGGCGGCGCTGTTCGCGATCATGACCAAGGTTGGCCTGTACGCAGTGCTGCGCCTATGGACGTTGCTGTTTTCCGGCCAGGCCGGTGCTTCGGCGCACTTTGGTGGGCAATGGCTGATCTACGGCGGCCTGGCAACCCTGGCAGTGGCGGCAGTGTGCATTCTCGCTGCCCAGCGCCTGGAGCGCATGGCGGCACTGAGCATTCTGGTTTCGGCCGGCACGCTGATGGCCGCAGTGGGCTTTGGCCAGCCGATCCTCACCGGCAGCGCGCTGTTCTACCTGGTCAGCTCGACCCTGGCACTGTGCGCGTTGTTCTTGCTGGCCGAGCTGGTCGAACGTTCACGCTCGGCCAATGAAGCACCGCTGGATGATGACGAAGGCATGCCTTCGCCGTTGGAGTCACTGCACCCGCCCAAGGGCATCAACCTGGACGACGAGCAGAAGGCGGTGATCGGCCAGATCATCCCCTGGACCATGGCCTTCCTGGGCTTGAGTTTCATTGCCTGCGCCTTGCTGATCATTGGCATGCCGCCGCTGTCTGGCTTTATTGGCAAACTGGGCCTGATCAGCGCGCTGTTCAATCCGCTCGGCCTGGGCACCGCCCCCGAGCAGCCGTTGTCCGCCGCTGGCTGGGCGCTGGTAACGCTGTTGATCTTGTCGGGCATGGCCTCGCTGATCGCCTTCGGCCGTGTCGGTATCCAGCGCTTCTGGAAGCCTGAAGAGCGCCCTTCGCCACTGCTGCGACGCTATGAGTGCCTGCCGATCGTGATCCTGCTCGGCTTGTGCATCATCTTGAGCTTCAGGGCCGAGCCACTGCTGCGTTACACCCAGGATACCGCCGCGAGCCTGCAAGCGCCTGATGCCTATATCGAAGCGGTGATGGCTACCCGGCCGGTCCCAGGCCCCACCACCTTTGACGTACAGGTGCAGCCATGAGCCGAGTCTTTCCCGCACCGCTGCTGTCCGTTGCACTGTTCGTTCTGTGGCTGCTGCTGAACCTGTCACTGAGCCCTGGCAATCTGCTACTGGGCGCTCTGCTGGGCATTCTCGCGCCGATCCTGATGGCGCCGTTGCGCCCTCAGCACGCACACGTGCGCAGGCCGTGGGTGATCGCCAAGCTGATCGGCCGCGTTGGCCTGGATGTGATCATTTCGAACCTGCTGGTAGCGCGTAGCGTGCTGCGTGCCGGCAGCCGTCCGCCACGCTCGGCGTTCGTCCACATTCCCTTGGCCTTGCGCGATGCCCACGGCCTGGCGGCCTTATCGATGATCACCACGGTGGTCCCCGGTACGGTCTGGTCGGAGCTGGCGCTGGACCGCAGTGTCCTGCTGCTGCATGTGTTCGACCTGGACGATGAAGCGGACTTCATCGAACACTTCAAGCACACCTATGAACGCCCGCTGATGGAGATTTTCGAATGACAGGCCTGCTCGCCAACGCCATTCTCGCCAGCCTGTTCATCTTCGCCATCGCCATGGCCCTGGCGCTGGTCAGGCTGTTTCGCGGCCCGTCCGCCCAGGATCGGGTGCTGGCGCTGGACTACCTGTACATCCTGGCCATGCTGATGATGCTGGTGCTGGGCATTCGCTACGCCAGTGATACCTATTTCGAAGGCGCACTACTAATCGCCCTGTTCGGCTTCGTCGGCTCCTTCGCCCTGGCCAAATTTCTCTTGCGCGGTGAGGTGATCGAATGACCGAAGCCCTTGAACTGCCATTGTGGCTGGAGCTGGTCACTGCCGCCCTGCTGCTGACCGCCAGCCTGTTCGCCCTGATCGGTGCCCTGGGGCTGGTGCGCATGAAAGACTACTTCCAACGCATGCACCCGCCTGCGCTGGCTTCGACCATCGGCGCCTGGTGCGTTAGCCTGGCGTCGATTGTGTACTTCTCATGGGTCAAGCAAGGGCCGGTGCTGCATGCCTGGCTGATTCCAATCTTGCTGTCGATCACCGTGCCGGTGACTACACTGCTGCTCGCCAGAGCGGCCTTGTTTCGCAAGCGCATGTCGGGTGAGTCGGTGCCAGAAGAAGTCAGCAGCGGCCGCGATCGCGGCAACTGAACCGGCCTCAGCTACGCCCCCACTAGCCTGGATCCTGGCTCAGCCTTTCTAGCTCACGTCGCACCATCGCGGCGTACGGCGCAGGGCTGAGCCGGTACAGCTCACCCGCCACCCAGCCTAACCAGGCACCGCCCAGCTCATCTTTGCGCGCCAACAGTTGCTCGGCTTGCGCCGTAGCGCGGGCTTGATGCTGAGTGTGAAACTGCGCCCGTCCAGCAGGCGGGCCTTCAGTGCTCACTCGCTAGCCTTGAACGTGGTGAGTTCGCCCTTGCGCCATTTGGCGACTTTGCCGGTTACCGCTTTGAGCATCTTGCCCAGGCCTTCCTGCACTTGCTGCTGTGCGGCGAACACCAGCATTACCCCGTGACCGTTGCGGAACACGATGCCATCACCTTCCGGGACCGAGACAAAGGCATAGTCGCCCTGGCCATAGACATTGAGCTTGATTTCACGAAAACGCAGTTCCAGCTTGCCACCCTCACGACTGGGCAATACTGCCGCGCGAAAGTGATCACCAACCTTGAGTTCCAGGCGTGGCTTGTCATCGACCACCAGAGCGCTTTCAGTGTCGATCTCAGCCATGTACAGGCCTTCAGGACTTTGCTCGGTGACATAGACAAACCGCCCTTGGAACAGCTTGACCAACTTGGCCCGCAAATCACCCAAGGCAAACAATGCGTGGGTATCGAGTGTACTGACTGCCAATGAAGAGTTCCTCAAACCGGTTACATGCGCACCCCTTCGGAACCCCGGAGCGGCGCGGTCATTTCTAAACGATGCTTAAAAGATTATTAAAACCATGCACGATGGGTCTGTGAACATTGGCGATACGTCGCGCAGGAATTATTACTCCAGCTCGCCAGCCAAAGCGTCACAACCTGATAACGGCAGTTTTCCCCATTAGGGAAGCGTAATGTCTGACAACAGCAATGCCAGAAAAGATGCAATAGATAACAGCAGGCCCCCACAGAATGGGCCTCAGCATTCATCAGCGCATTACAAGGGACGAAATATGCACGAAAACACCGAAATCCGTCGAGAGGTGAAAGAAATTTCTTACCTCTATCGGGACAAAAAAGAGCCGCGTTTCGTGGTAATCCCGGCCGGTATCGCCTTTTTTCATGTTACCGAAAGCTCAACTGGGCGAGTCAAGGGCTTCAGGCGGCGTCACCAGGATGCCTGTGAACTGGCTCGCCATCTTGAACGATGAGGCAACCCTCAGGCTGCCTGCCCCTTGGCTAGCTGAGCCATCCAGGCGGCCTGACACTCGAGCGCTTCGCCGCGGCTGGCGAACGCCGTACCACGCCGCTCGCCATTGACCAACACCACCCAACACACCCTACGCCCCATGGCCTTGAAGGTAGCAGGCACCCCGGAGCCTATCATTACGGCAACATCGACTCGGCTATGCATAATCCCCTCCGGAATTTAATTAGCAACCTAACGATATAGCTATGATACGCCCGCTCGGGGCTGAATAAAAGCACTCGCCCGTACTGCTGTTTTGCGCCAACAGCAATAAACCCAGGGTTCAATCGAGCCCAGGCTCGGGTCGATAACCCAGGCGCAAACCACCCCAGTGCCGGCCTTTGACGAATACCGGTACCGACAGATCGTGCATCAGCTCAGCAGTATCGCGGCTGTAGGTCTGCAACAGCAGGCGCTGCTGATGACTGCCGCAGCGTATGCCAGTGCGGTCATCGAACAGCCGTTTGCTGCGATTGTGCGCGGTGTCATGGGCCTCATCACCGGTGAGCGGCAGGCTGAACGCCGCATTGTGGGTGGGCACGTAACCTTCTGGGGTGCAGGCGATGGCATAGACCATGCCCTCGTGTTGGGTCAGCAGCGGCTCCTGGATGCCTGGCAGCACACTGTCGGTGTACTGATCAAAACGCGTGTTGAAACGCGGTGGGCGCATGCCGGGGATAGGCTGATAGCGGCGATCGAACAAATCATCCAGGCTGATGAGACCTTGCTCGATATCCTGCTCGAAACGCTCGCCAATCGCCTGTGCCCCCCGCATAGCCAAGTCGAAAATGCGCTGGTGATAGTCATCCAGACCGACTTCGGCCAGGCGTTCGCTGAGCGCTTCGGCCTGGCTCTCCATCTGCACCGCTGCCTGGGCCAGGCGCTGGGTCTGCTGGTCACTGAGTTCAAGGTCGGCGCGCACCTGCCCCACCGCTTGAAACAAGTTGTCCAGTTGCACTTGGTTGACTGCGGTACCCTCGGCGATCTCACCCACTTGGTGCTCCACGCTGGCGGCAAGCTGGGCAATCTGAGTCAGCTGCTCGCCAGTATCTTCGACCTGCTCCAGGCCGCTACTCAGATCGCCGGCCAAGTTGCGGATCTGCTCGACCACCTGGGCGGTACGCGCCTGAATATCGGCCACCATCTCTCCCACTTCGCCGGTAGCTGCCGCAGTACGCCCCGCCAGCCCCCGCACCTCGTCGGCGACGACCGCGAAGCCACGCCCATGCTCACCCGCACGGGCGGCCTCGATGGCGGCGTTGAGCGCCAGCAAGTTGGTCTGGCTGGCGATGGCCTGAATCACCAGGGTGACCCGGGCGATGTCCTCGCTGCGCTGATGCAACGCTTCGATCAACTCGCGGCTGGCGGTTGCGCGAGTGCTGAGCTGATGCATGCGCTGGATCGAGTCGGCCAGTACCTCGCGACCCGCAGCGCTGCTGACATGCGCAGTACGTGCGGCGTCCAGGGCTTGCTGGCTGAGCTGGGCGGTGGCCTTCTCGGTACCGATCATGATCTGCGCACTGTCGACGATTCGCGAGGCGGCGCCCAACTGCGACTGCAAGCGCGTGGCCAGCTGCTGTACCGAAAACGCCATGGCAGCGGCGGACAGCGCGTTATGCGTGGTATTGCGCGCCAAGCTCTGGGTCAGATCGTGGGGCATGGGTAATGGCTGCTCGGCGACGTCGGCAGCCGCTGGCTTACGGCGCCAGAGCGGGATCCACAGCACCAACAACGCCAAGGGTAACGCCAGATAGAACGGCAGTTGAGCAAAGGCCATCGCGGCCAGCACAACGCCCAGCGCCAGGCCTTGCAACAGGGCGACGGTGACAGGGATTCGGCCAGGTGTCGGCTGGAGTGATTGGCTGGCGGGCAGAGATCCTTCTCGCATCATCTTCGTGGTCATCCGTGTGTCGTTATTATGCGGCCATTAAACGCCACTATTAGGCCATTATCTATGGCTCTTTAGGAGGTAAGGGGCTAGGGGTTGACGCAGGACAAGCTTATGGATGGCTCAGGATATAGCGCTGCGCTGAAGATGGCTCCGCTAGCGCGGCGCTTCGCGGGCAAGCCCGCTCCTACAGGGCCCGCGTGGTTTGGTGAGTCAGCGCAGTGCCTGTGGGAGCGGGCTTGCCCGCGAAGGGGCCGGCAGCGGGGACGTAAAGACCATGGACGGGCAAGAAAACGCAAAAAGCCCCAGGGATCGCTCCGTGGGGCCATGCGACAAACGCTGGATCAGATCTGGCGCTGGTGGCGGCCGATCTGCTCGTGGCGCTCTTGGGCTTCGATGCAGTACTTGGTGGTCGGGCTGATCAGCAAGCGCTGCAGGCCAATTGGCTCGCCGCTGTCTTCGCACCAGCCAAAGCTGTCGTCACCAATACGGCCCAGGGCCATCTCCAGCTGCGGCAGCAGGCGCTGGTCGCGCTCGATGCCGTTGACCAGCCAGTGACGCTCTTCCTCGACCGATGCCACGTCAGCTGGGTCCGAAGGGGTATCCAGGCTTTCAATGGTAATGCGGCTCTGCTCGATGCGCTCGTGGGTATCTACCTTCATCGCTTGCAGCAGCTGGGTGAAGAACTCCAGCTGTTCAGCGTTCATGTAGTCATCGGCCGACATGGCCAGCAACTGTTCCTTGGTCATCGATTTCTCTATGAAAAAATGTGCATTTGGGCGATTCAAATGTCGCCCACGCCAGTGCGAGGGCAACGGAATTCTTCAAGCGCCAACCGGCACTCTTTTACAGGGGGCGGCAGTCTAAGGCGACACGTCGCACGGGGCAACAGGGATTAGGCTGCAATTGTCCGAAATGACGCGGAATCCGCCCATCGGCCAGATATCTCCTACCTATGCCAGGCCCTACCCTAACAATTGGCTCAAGACCGCACGCAATTTGCCCGGTTTGACCGGTTTGTTCAGCAGAGGTGCCTTGAGCCGCTGCATGGCGCGCCGACTTTGCTCGCTGCGATCGGCGGTGATCATCACTGCCGGGATGGCGCAGGCGAAGTGCGACCTCAAGTCGCGGACCACATCGCAGCCGGTCAGGCCATGGTCAAGGTGAAAGTCCGCCAGCACCAGTTCTGGGGGGCGATCCTGCAACACCTGCAACGATTCGTCCAGATCTCCCGCAGTAACCACCTCGCATCCCCATTGGGCGAGCAGCGCAGCCATGCTCTGGCGGATGCTCAACTCATTGTCCAGTACCAGCAGGCGTCGCCCAGGCAGCGGGTCGCCGACACGGGCCTGAGGCAGGGACAGGCTGCCCTGGGCGGGCTGCTCATTGGATAACGGCACTTCAATACTGAACACCGAGCCGCGCCCCGGCCAAGACCGGACATCGATGCGGCAATCCAGGATCCGCGCAATGCGCTCGACGATCGCCAAGCCCAAACCCACGCCTTTGCGGTCGACAGCGCGGCCGACATCGAGCTGGTTGAATTCCAGGAAGATCGATTGCAGCCGATCCGCAGCAATACCCCGGCCACTGTCCCAAACCTCGATGCGCAGCCGCTCACCGCGCTGGCGCCAGCCCATCAGCACCCGACCGTGCTCGGTATAACGACAGGCATTGCTCAAGAAATTACGCAGGATGCGCGTCAGCAGACGCATATCGGTACGCACCACACGCTGGCCACCCCGCACCCGCAAGGCCAGCCCTGCTGCCTCGGCCACCGACTGGAATTCCGAATCCAGGGGCAGCAGCAGATCGTCCAGGCGGTAATAGTCCAGGTCAGGCTTGATCGCCGCCTGATCCAGGCGGGAGATGTCGAGCAGGTCGGTGAGCAGGTCTTCGGCGCCTTCCAGCGCCTGGTGCGCCCGCTCGACCAGCAATCCTTCTGCCTGGGCCAAGGGCCGCTCGCGCAGGGTCGAGATCAGCAGCCGGGCAGCATTGAGCGGTTGCAGCAGGTCATGACTGGCGGCGGCCAGGTACTTGTCCTTGCTCAGGTTGGCCGCTTGCGCAGCGTCACGTGCCTCGATCAGTTCGTTGGTGCGTTCGGCGACCCGCAGCTCAAGCTGGTCGTTGAGTTGCTGCAAATGGGCCTGGGCCTGCTTGCGCTCGGTGATATCTGCGACAAACCCTTCTACTACGCCCACCTCATCCGGACGCAGCAGCAGGTTCATCAACACATCGATGCTGCTGCCGTCACGCCGGCGCAAGCGGGTCTCATAGCCCAGCAGGGCATGCTCGCGCTGCAGCACCTGGACAATCTCCTGCAGCTCATCAGTGCCACGGTCGAATAACAAGCTGGCCAGGTCGCTGCGCGAGAACAGCAACGCCTGCGGCTGATCGAAGCCGAGCATGCGCGCCAAGGCAGGGTTAGCCGCCCGCATGCCTTGCTCCAAGCTGGCCTGGAAGATCCCATGTACCGCGTGCTCGAACAGCCACTTGTAGCGATTGCGCTCTGCCTCCAACTCCTCCAGGCGCACCGCCAGTTCCGGATAATGGCTCTTGCGCACGGTGTGGTTGGACAACCCCAGCAGCCCAGCCAGGGCATCGGCGCTGGGCTCAGAGGGCCTCGCCATACACCACCTCGACATCACGCAGGCTGGAGTTCCTCGGGTTGGTGAGGATGCACGGGTCATCCATGGCGTGACGCGACAAAAACGGGATATCGCTGCTACCCACCCCGTGCAAGCCAAGCGTTTCATGGAAACCCACCGCATGCTTGAGGGCGATCAGATGCTCGACCAAGCGCTTGCGTACCTGCTCATGGTTCAGGCCACGGCAATCGATACCCAAGGTTTGGGCGATCACCTTGAAGCGATCTGGCGCGGCGCTGTAGTTGAACGCCACCACATGCTCGACCAGCACCGCATTGCACAGCCCATGCGGCAGATCGAGAAAGCCGCCCAGGCTATGCGACATCGCATGCACCGCACCGAGGATGGCATTGGAAAACGCCAGGCCCGCCTGCATGCTGCCCAGCATGACTTTTTCGCGCAGGGCGATATTGTTGGGGCTGGCGATCATCTGCACCAGGTTGCCATTGATCAGGCGCATCGCCTCCAGTGCATGCGGGTCGGTCAGCGGCCCGTGGCCGGTAGAGACGAACGCCTCGATGGCATGCACCAGGGCATCGATGCCGGTGCAGGCAGACAGGAACGGATCCATGCTCAAGGTGGTTTCGGGGTCGATCAACGACACATCCGGCACCACTGCCTTGCTGACGATGGAAAACTTCATCCGCTGTTGCTGGTTGGAAATGATCACGAACTGCGAAACATCGGCAGAGGTGCCCGCCGTGGTGGGGATCAGGATCAGCGGCGGGCTCGGCACGCGAATGGTGTCGACCCCTTCGAACTCAAGAATGTGCCGGCCGTGGGCGACTACGATGCCAATACCCTTGGCGCAGTCCATCGGGCTACCGCCGCCGACGGCGACGATCACATCGCACTGTTCGCTGCGGTAACGCTCGGCGCCGGCCATCACCTCTTCGACCCGCGGATTGGGCGAGACGTCGGTGTACAGGCAGTAGTCGATGCCCTGCCCTTGCAGACTGGCTTCGATATCGGCCACCCATCCGGCAGCCACCACACCCGGGTCGCTGACCAGCAGCACCTTGCGCGCACCGAACGTGCGGGCGTAGTTGGCGACATGGTGCCTGCAACCGGCACCAAAGATGATTTCGGGGGAAACGAACTTGCGCAACTGGCTCAGATTCGGGCTCATGCAACGCCTATTGTTCTTGTCGTAGTGTTCCTGAGCCTAAAGCATCCAGCAGGGTTTGTAATCCAGGTGAGCGCCGGCCGCCGCACACAGCGACCGGCGCCTGGAGGATCAACGGTTGGCGAAGTACATGGTCACTTCGAAACCGATACGCAGATCAGTGAACGCGGGCTTTTTCCACATAGGTTCATCCTCTTATGGCACCACGAGATTGCGGTGCGTTTATTGATACACCGTTTCCGGTGCACTGCCATTGCTACTTTAGGACCGGTTACTACCCATACCGATCAAAAGAAGCCCAGGGGATTGATGTCGTAACTGACCAGCAGGTTCTTGGTCTGCTGGTAGTGGTCGAGCATCATCTTGTGGGTTTCACGGCCTACGCCGGATTTCTTGTAGCCGCCGAAAGCAGCGTGGGCCGGATACAGATGGTAGCAGTTGGTCCACACTCGGCCAGCCTTGATCCCCCGCCCCATGCGATAGGCGCGATTGATGTCGCGGGTCCACACCCCGGCCCCGAGGCCAAACTCGGTATCGTTGGCAATCGCCAGCGCCTCGGCCTCATCCTTGAAGGTGGTGATGCTGACCACCGGCCCGAAGATTTCCTCCTGGAACACGCGCATCTGGTTATTGCCCTTGAGCAGGGTCGGCTGGATGTAATAACCGCTGGCAAGCTCACCCTCAAGTCGCTCGGCCTGGCCGCCAGTCAGCAGCTCAGCGCCCTCCTGCTCGGCAATTTCAAGGTAGGAGAGAATCTTGTCGAACTGCTGCTCGGAGGCCTGGGCGCCGACCATGGTCGCGGTGTCCAGCGGGTTGCCGCGCTTGATCTGTTTGATCTTTTCCAGCACCACCTGGATGAATTGCGGGTAGATCGACTCCTGCACCAGCGCCCGCGACGGACAGGTACACACCTCGCCCTGGTTGAAGAACGCCAGCACCAGCCCTTCGGCGGCCTTGTCGATAAAGGCAGGTTCGGCTTGCAGGATGTCCTCAAAGAAGATGTTCGGCGACTTGCCGCCCAGCTCCACCGTGGAAGGAATGATGTTTTCGGCTGCGCATTTCATGATGTGCGAGCCTACCGGGGTGGAGCCGGTAAAGGCGATCTTGGCGATGCGTTTGCTGGTGGCCAGCGCCTCGCCCGCTTCACGGCCCAAACCATGGACGATGTTGAATACGCCGGCAGGCAGCAGATCGCCGACCAGTTCGGCCAGCAGGGTGATCGATTGCGGGGTCTGCTCGGCCGGCTTGAGCACCACGCAGTTACCCGCGGCCAAGGCTGGCGCGAGCTTCCAGGCGGCCATCAGCAGTGGGAAGTTCCACGGAATGATCTGCCCAACCACCCCCAACGGTTCGTGGAAGTGATAAGCCACAGTGCCGTCATTGATCTCGGCAGCGCCGCCTTCCTGGGCGCGGATGCAGCCGGCGAAGTAACGAAAGTGATCCGCCGCCAGCGGCACATCGGCATTGAGCGTCTCGCGGATGGCCTTGCCGTTGTCCCAGGTTTCGGTGATCGCCAGCTTCTCAAGGTTGGCCTCGATGCGATCGGCGATCTTCAGCAAGATCAGCGAGCGCTCCTGCACCGAAGTGCGGCCCCAGGCATCGGCAGCGGCGTGTGCGGCATCCAGTGCACGCTCGATATCAGCGGCGCCGGAACGGGGGAACTCGGCGATCGGCTGGCCATTGACCGGTGATGAATTGGTGAAGTATTCACCGGCAACCGGCGCAACGAACTCACCGCCGATGTAGTTGCCATAGCGCAATCTGAACTGAACGAGGGCACCGGGGGTGCCGGGTGCGGCGTAGATCATGGGAAGAGCCTCGGCTGGACTGGGCCTGTCGCGCTGACAGGCGGTGTCTGGATTCTAGGGACGCCGGCCGCGCCGACGAATCAGCCGATGGGCGCACTTGACTGGTTCCTTGGTATCAACCGGTTAACACCCATCCACCCAAGCTCAAAGGCTTGATGCAGGTCCATCAACAACCGCTGGAACCCTCATGGATCTGCATCAACGCCTTGCCCAATACAGCGGCCTGGATTGCCAGGTTGCCAAACGCTTCAGTACACGCCCGGCCCTGATCGAAGTCGCTAGCGCGATCTTGCGCGAGCAGTGGTCGGCACGTCGCCTCAGCGCCGAGCATGATCCGCTGAGCCTTTACCTGGTCAGTCAGGCATCGGCAGGACGAGCCTGGATCCGCCCGCTGGCGCAGGTGTTGGTCGAACGCTACTGCCTGCGGCGCACACTCAACCTGGTCAACGGCGAAGACAGCCTTTGCACGCGCCAGGACGGTGACCCAAGCGCCAAGGTCATTATCGACCTGCACGGGGTCGAACTGCTGATCAACCAGTGCGCGCCATTCTTGCTGGAAACCTACAAGCAGGCCCTGGCCAGTTACTGGAGCCGCTTCGATCGCAACGGCCAGACGCCTTGGGGATGGTATGCGCAGTACCTGCAAGGACAGTTCAAACTGAGCGTTGACGCAACACAGCAGGATGCCACCTCGTCGCCAATTGCCATCAGCATTGCCCGCCTGGTGCAACAGTACCCAGACCACAGCCAGCGCCAGCTGCGACCCGAGGCCAACGCCTTGAAAGTTTCCCAGCTGGCAGTCGACTTTTCGCCCTTAGGCTTCATCGACGCGGACCTGGCCAGCGCCGTACTGATCGAAAACGCCAATGCCAGCCCAGGGCAATCCGTCCACCTGCTGTTCACCCTGGGTTCGATTCTGTATCCGGTCACCTCGCGTCAAGCAATGCTCAAGGCCATCGCCAGACACTGGCCGGTCGAGGTAGCAGAACTGTCGCCACAAGTGACCATTACACCTTCGCTGGGGCAGGTGTTCGAAGAACAGGCCGCTGCCATGCTGGATCAACAATTACGCCTGATCGATCAATTGGCACCGCGCTACCAATCCAGTTATGACGCACTCACCCTGGGGCTTGACCTGGACCGCCTGACGGCCATGCTCGACTTGTGCAATGGCACCGAGGCGCAGCAACGCCAAGCGCTGATCAATCGTTTGCCAGACTGGTTGCGCAATGCTCCAGCTAGCCAACTGATTCGCTACAGCACCCTGCTGCTCGACGTGGCGCAGGATTATCAGCACGCCAACGGCAAGTTCTGGTTGCACGATGTCGACACCGCGGAACAATTCGCCAATCGAACGATGTCCGCGCGCTTTGCCCTCGACCACCCTGGCAGCACGCTCGACCCTGAGCAGGTCAAGGTGGTCAACTACCAGACCATCGCCGCCGCCACCCCGGCGCAAGGCGCGCCACTGGCCACAGGAGAGGTACGCAGGGTCGAGCTGTCGTTGGCGCAGTTGGCCATCGGTAACCTCGGCCTGCTCAAACCTGGCCGAGTGGAATTGCGCTCTAACAACGACCAGGTGCTGCCAAGCTGGATGAGCGAGGCCTACCTGCGCACCCTCATCAGCCAGCTCGATATCGCCACCCGTTATCCGCAATTGCTGGCAACGCTACTGCTCAATGACCCTGCCAGCCGCCAGGAACGCGAACGCCTGCTGGGCAACCAGTTGCGCTCGCAACTGCCAAGCCTGGCCTTGGAGTTGCACCTGCGCGGGCAAAGTATCAGCGCAGATGCCGCCGAGCGCATCGCTCAAGTTTTCGCCCCGGTAGGAGTTGATGAGGCGCCGAACTGGGTACTACGCCCGCTAGGCTTCATCAAGGAGGCCGGCGCCAGCCCGGACCGACCGTTGAACGTCTGGTTGATCGAAGCCAGGCAACCCGGCCAGACACCTTGCCTGCTGTATCGACCGCTACACCCCCAGCCGTTGCTGGAGTTTGCCGACCGCATGGCCCTGTTCGTCGCCATCAGCAGCCCTGGCGAACTGCAAGACGACCTACTCCAACGGCTGCCGGCGGAGGATCGCAAATATTATGCCCATGGCGGTTTTCTCGAACCGCACCTGTTTTACCCGCTGACAGACACCAGCGCAGTACCGTTCAGTACACCGGCGCCGGTCCGCCTGACAGTGGATGACCCCGTGACGCATCCTGAACAGGCCCTTTATCAAGCCTGCGTGGACGAATCCATCCAACGTTTTCGCGAGCATTCCAGCACCAGTGCGCAAAGCCGCTGGAACAGCTGGAAAGAGCTCGGCTGGCTACTGTTCAATACCCTCTTGCCGCTGGCCGGGGAAACCTTGGGCCGCGCGGCCTGGCTGGTGCAGATGGAAGTCGCCCTGGCTGATTACGTCAACCTCGAACCACAAAGCGACCCGAGCCATCAGCGTCTGGCGCTGGTCAATCTGCTGATCAATGTCGCCACCCTGCTGTTCTCCCATTCGGTACTGCGCCTGCGTCTGGAAGAAGACCCGCCACCACGCTTGCCTGTCAGTGAGCCAGCGCTTGCCAACCCGCCTGCGGCCATTGAACAGACTTCACCCCTGCCGGCAGTGCTGGACTTCAACTGGTCCCGCCCGCATCAGGGGCTTTCCCCAACTCAACGCACAGCCCTGCAACAGCTGCAGAGCCCTCTGACCTACCGCGATCTGGGTCCAGCCGTCAGTCATGGCCCGCTACAGGGGTTGTACCTGCACCGGGGCAGCTTCTGGGTAGTCCTTGAAGGCAAGGTCTACGGGGTCATTCTGGACGCTGAACAGGAGCAGGTGCGTATCGTCGGACAAACCTCTGCGCAAGCGCTTGGCCCCTGGCTACAACGCGACCCGGCTGGGCGCTGGCAATTGGACCTGGGCCTGCGCCTGCGCGGCGGTATGCCGCTAGCAGAGCGCCTGCGCCAGCGCAATCAACGCATCGCGCAACAGTGCCAGGCCATCGATAAGCAACTGGACGACGATATGGCCGCCACGGTGCTGATGGACAAGATGTTGAAGGTGGCCACCGACCTTGCAACCACCTGCGCTGCCAACAACGCTCTGACCAGCAGCCTGGAGACCACCCGCAACGTCTCGGCCTTCTGGTCCGAGCATGTGCGCCATGCCGATGCACGCAATGCCCTCGCTCCGCTGCGTGATTATGCAACCCTGCGCGCCCATGGCTTGCGTCAAGACAGCCTGTGCCTGCAGGTCATCGAATTGATCTTGCGCAAACTCTGGCGACCGAAGAGGGAGCAACTGCTTGGCTTTGCCCGGCGCCAACAAGCCGGTGAAGAGCTGACCGCCACTGAACTTGGTCAGGCGGGCGATTGCCTCACTGAAATGATGCCGTTGCTGGAAGAGCGGATCAGTAACCTCGATGCACTGGGCGTTCGCCAGCAGGAGTTAGGCAAGATGGCCAGCCGCACCCGTTCCGATATCGCCGAAGCTCATCGTCAAGCTTGCCACGTCAACGCAGGCCCCGAAAAAGCCCTGTCACTGCGCTTTCTACGGCTGGAGGCGTTGGTCAATCGCATGATTCTGGTACACAGTGTGATCAACTACGACGCCGCCTTTTGGCTGCAGCGCTGCTGGACCAACTTGCAGCTGGGCATCTCCCAGCGACTGAAACTGTTCGAGCGCACTGACCTGAGCGAGGAGGTGCAAGTCCGATTGCTGCGCAGCATCGACCAACAGTTTCGCGCCGCCAAACGGCAACTGGGAAACCTAACCGTTCTGTACAAGGATGCGCCGCCAGCCATTGCAACCCTGGGGCAACTGAACAAAGCGCTAGAGTCGATCCTGGAAAAACTCGGTCAAGACTTGGGTGAACTGCCCAACTACCCGCCGACCAACAGCCTGGCGCAACTGCGTCACCAATTACCCGGTCTGATCGAAACCAGCGAGCATGGACTGTTACTCGGCGATCCAAGCGCCGAAGACAGCAATGTCGTGGACATTGCCGGCCTTGAAGGCCAAGGCCCCACACAGACTTACCGGCTGGAGCAAGGTGCCTGGCGCGAAGTGACCGCGCCTGTCGCACCAACGCCAGACAATCGCCAACCACTGGCGCAGTTGCTCACACAAAGCACCAGCCTAATGGCCGATGCGCGCCAGCAAGTAGCCAAGCTTGAGTTGCCCAGCGCCAGCAACTACCTGCCAGTCGAGCTCGAAGAGTTGGTACAGCATCAGCGCGACAGGTTACGCAGCCACGTCGCTGCCATCGAACAACGCCTGACCGAGCACAATCAAGTCGACGAGGCGCACCAGGGCCTAAGCGCCACCCAAGTGACCAAAGCGCTAGACCGCCTGGCCAGCCAATTCGAGCAACAGGCGCTCGCCCTGCGCACACGTGCAGCACTGGCTCAGCCGCCTCGCATGGCCGAAGTGCAATATCTGGTCGACCACGGCCAGGTGACGATAAGGCGCATTCCCGGGCGTAGACACTTGGCCAAGATCAAGGGCAGGCCTGACGACTTTCTCGACGAGTACGCCATCGAACACCAGGAGCGCACCCTGTGGTATGCGCATTTTCACTACGCAGCCAACAGCACGGCCAAACCGCAGTTCACCGCCGGCCATTTGAAAACTGCAGCACAGCGGCATATCGCCGGGCAGCAGGGCAAAGATCCGGCCACCGGCAGGCAGGTTGCCGTGTACCGCGCACCGATAACATCTGCTGCGGCGCAGAAGTACTTCTTCGACACGTGATTCTCAGGCAGGGCGTGCCAGCGCCCTGCCCTTGCTCAGAAGCGGCCGGTGCAAGCGAAGCCATTCGCAGGTCCCCAAGCACGTGGTAAGTGACTACCGCCGCCACCGGCCGCAGCAACGCTTTACTGCAGCTCCACTTCAACGGGAGCTTCGCTCATGGGTCTGATAACCCAACAGCTAATCAACAAAAGTGACTTTGGCTGCACGCTGACCGAGCTATTCAGCGACTGTCCGACCTTGCCTGATGTAGCCACGACCCTGCTGGTCGAGCAGTGGCGGGCTCGCCGCTTAGGCAGTCAATCCCCAGCGCAGTTGCTGCTGCGCAGCAGCATGCCTAGCGCGAGCCAGGACTTTATCCGACCGCTGCATCAACTGCTGATCGAGCGCTACTGCAACCGTGCGTCTATACACCTGGACAGCGCCCAGGATGAATTGATCGAAACCGCCAATGACATCAATACAGTCGCAGTGGATCTATCCGCGCTGGAGCGTCTGATCAATGACTGCGGGCCAGTGTTGATCGATCATTACAAGCAAGCCTTGGTCGACTACTGGAACCGCGCAGACAGCCATGGCACAACGCCTTGGCAACGCTACAGCGGCTACTTGCGCCAGCAGCTGCTGACCAGCATCGGACACGCCCGCCGTTCGCTGTCGCCGCAAGCAATAGAAATGGCAGTCGCACTGGCGGCATATCCTTGCGCTGAGTCCCGCCAACTCGCCCACTCTCGCGCCCTGCGCCTGTCAGTACTTTCGGTCAGGCTCAGTCCGGGGCAGCGCCTGGGCGAGTTGGCCAGCGCATTGGTCATCGAGCCGAGCAGCCACTCTGAAGGCCGCCAATCCGCGCTGCTGTACAGCTTGAGTGGCCGACTGCTGGAGTTTGAGTCGATGCAGGCCCTACTCGACAGCCTCGGCCGGCATTGGCCTGAGCTGACCATCAAACATCCCCAGTTGTATCTCAGGTCGGTGCCAGGCCATGCCCTCGATGCTCAGGCAAGCCATATGTTCGAGCAACAACTGCATTGCATCGACACTGTTGCTGAGCAGTGTGACCAGCGTGACGCGGTGCAGCGCCTGAACTTGAGCCTGACCTACCTGACCTCGATGCTGGACTTGTGTCCGGATCAGGAGCAGCTAGGGCTGGAGGAACTTGCCAAACAGTTTCCCGACTGGCTGCGCAATGCCAGCGAAGCGTCGCGTGATCAGTACGCAGGGCTACTGGTCGACATCGGCCAGGCCTACGATAGCGCCAAGGGTGGGTTCTGGCTCGACGGTGTCGATGACGCCGAGTTGTTTGCCTACACCCGCCTGAGTGAACGCCTGTTGCGCGACCACCCCGACAATACCCTGCAGCCGTGGAACCTGCAGGTGATCAATCACCAGACCGTCGCTGCAGCCCTGCCCAACGGTAACTTCGATGGCAACGTAACGCCCGTCACCTACACCCTGGCGCAGCTGGCGATCGGCAACCTGGGCTTGCTCAAGGCAGGTCGAGTCGAGCTCAAGGACAAGTCAGGGCAGGCTTTGCCGAGCTGGATGAACGAAGCCTACCTGCGCACGCTGATCACCGAGCTGGACATCGGCAAGGCCTACCCCGACATGCTGCAGCGCAGCCTGCTCGATGACGACAGGGAAAAGTCCAGGCGCAAGCACCTGCTCTCGCAGCAACTGCGCGCCCAATTACCAGCTGCTGCGCTGGAGTTGCACCTGCAGCAGAATAAACTCACGCTCGATGGTGTCAGGGTCGTGCGCAGGTTGTTCGCCCCACTGCCGACTCAAACAGCAGTGCCGTTGATCCAACCGTTAGGTTTTCTAAGTGAGCCTGACGTGCCAGCCGATCTGGCGCGCAATGCCTGGCTGATCGAGCCAGACCCAAGCGATGGCGCCACCCTGTGCCTGCTCTACCGGCCGTTGCATGCCCAGCCCCTGCTGGAGTTCTCCGGACGTGAGGCATTGCTAGCGGCGTTGGCAGCTAAAGGTGATTTACAGACCGATATACTTGATCGCCTGGCAGAATCGGTGCAGTCCATCTATGCCAATGGCGGCTTCCTTGAGCCAAACCTGCCGCACCTGCGCCTGACCAACTTCATCCTCCCCTATGCCTACCAGCGGCCAGGCCCGGTCACCCTGGCGCAAAGCGCAACTGCAGGCGAGCTTGCCGAGGCGATCTACCAAGGCTGCGTGGCCGAGACCATCGAGCATTTCAAACGCCACGCCAGCACCTCAGCACAAACCCAGCGCCAGCAATGGCAACAGTTGGGCTGGCTGTTACTCAATCTGGTACTGCCGCTAACTGGCGGTATTGTGGCGGCGACCGTGTGGGTAGTGCAGGTCGGCGTGGCCCTGCGTCAGTACCTGCAAACCGACGCCAAGCGCACACCCAGTCAGCATCGCGTTGCGCTGGTCAACTTGCTGGTCAATGTGGCACTGGCAATATTTGCCTCCACGAGGCCAAGCCTGCGCCTGAAAAGCTCACCCGACCCTGCACTGAGTGAACCTGAGCCCAACGCCCTCGCACCAGTGACGGTGACCGCTCAAGCGGCCGACCAGGCAGTCCATCAGCCACTGGCGATGGACTGGGCGCATACCGACTCGATCCTCGACAAGCCGCAACGCGAAGCCTTGGCTCGCCTGCGCGCAGGCCGCAACCGTGAAGCGTTGGGCGAGCCAATCGAGTCGGGACACTGGGCTGGCCTGTATCAAACCGACGATGAGCACTGGGTGGTGCTAGGCCGTGACGTCTACCGGGTCAGCCTCGACGAAGATCTGCAACGGCCACGTATCATTGGCGCGACCGATGAGCAAGCGCTGGGGCCGTGGCTACATCGCAACAGCAGCGGGCATTGGCAGCCAGATCTGCGTTTGCGCCTGCGCGGTGGTATGCCGCGTAGCACTAGCGGCCGTGCCCGTCTACAGCAGAGCAGGCTTACCCTGGAGACGTTGAGAGCCACACTCGATCGCGACCTGGCTACCGGCCGCGATTACATCATGCGTCTAAACGTACTCCAAGACCTGCTAAAAGCCGACGAGCGCGAATCGTCCCTTCGCCGCAATCTGGCCTCAATAGACACCATCGCTCAGTTCTGGGACAAACATGTGGCGGATATCAAGCGCTATATCGACCTGCAGCCTGGCGCACGCTTGCAATCACGCCTGTCGCTGACATTGTTCCAACAGTTCGCCAGCAAAGTTGTGCGCCATTCGGCACTGAGCACGTTGATCGACCTGAAGATGGTCGAGTCCGCGTTGCAGCACCTGGAGCACCCCCACGACCTGGCCGCAGCGCTTGAGCGGCTGGAAGAAACACCCGAGCTGACCAACCAACTGGTGAGTAACGGTGACCGCCTGCGCGATACCCTGACCGAGCTGGAGCGCCTGGCAAGTCGTTACCACGAAGGGACCGAGAAATGGCTGGCCACCGCGCGCGAATGCTTGAAGGTCCCGATTGACCAAGTGACCTTGTCCTCACGCCTACGCCGCATCGACAGCGCCTGGCGCCGGCTGCTGATGCAGCCCGAGCTGTCCGACCGGGCGTATTACCTGCTGCGCCGTGGCTGGAAGAACCTGGACCTGGCAATCAGCCAACGCCTGCGGCTGTTCGCGATGCCCCAGGCCAGCGAAGAGCTCAGCGCCCGCTTGCTGCATGACATGCATAGCAAGCTCGGCGTGGTGCAAAGTGCCCTGGACAACCTCAAGGCGGAAATACTCGACAAGCCAGCTGCCCAGTCAATTCTTGCGCAATTGCAAGATGACGTCCGCTTTGCCTCCACCAATGTGAACAGTGAGCTTGAAGACTATCCGCCGCTCAGCACCGTGGAACAGCTGCGTCAAAAGACCCCTGGCCTGATCGAAACCACTAGCCACGGGCTGCTGTTGGGGCAGCCGCGAGCAAGCGACGCCTCTTTGGTCGACATCCTCGATGAGCACCAACGGCCGCTGATGACCTTCCACAACGAGCTGGGCGAATGGGTACAGTCCAAGGAACCTGAACCTGAGACAGGCACGGCCCCGGTGACACCAGTACCGGCGCAGCGCCTGGGCGAGCTGTTCGGTAATGCCGAGGAAATGATGAGTGGGGCCCAGCAAATGCTGAGCTTCATGCAATCCAAAGCCGCGGAAAACTTTCTGCCGGTGGAGATCGAAGAGTTGCTCGAACTCAAGCGCGAACCGGTGGCACGCCTGGAGTCGACATTACGTCAGCGCCTGGCCGATGAGCCTGGGCTGGCGCCTGCTGACCTCAGCAGCTATACCCAGCGCCTGGATACCCTAGCTGAGCAACTGAACGCGCTGCTCAGGCGCAGCGAAGAAATCTGCACCAAGGCCATTGTCAGGCATAAACCACAGATGTCTGGGCTGCGCTACCTGATCGACCGCCAACAGGTACGCATCCAGCTGGTCAAACGGCGCAAGGAGCTGTCTGCTGTGCAAGGTCGGCCGCAGGATTACCTGGACGAATACGAGATCCTGCGCGACGGCAGGCCACTGTGGTACGCCCATTTTCACTACCGCAGCCGTCTGGATGAAAACCCAGACTATGTCGCCGGCCACTTGAAAACTGCTGCTCAGCGCAGCATCCGCGGGCAAACGCTCACCGACCTGAACACGCAAAAGGTCGAGTTCGTGTACCGTGCGCCGATCACCCGAGCCGAAGCGGTACGCTACTTCTTCGCGCCTCACGCGGATGCCAGCAACCTATAAAAACCTGTAGCTGACGGGCGTTGCCAGGCAACGCCCTTCACCTATAATCAACGATCCTTGAACTGCGCCTCGCGCTTGGCAACGAAGGCCGCCATGCCTTCTTTCTGGTCTTCGGTGGCGAAGGCGGCGTGGAATACCCGGCGCTCGAAGCGCACCCCTTCGCTCAAGGTCACTTCGAAGGCGCGGTTGACGCTTTCCTTGACCATCATGCTGACCGGGATCGATTTGCTGGCGATAGTCGCGGCCACTTTCAACGCTTCTTCGAGCAGCTCTGCCTGCGGCACCACGCGCGCCACCAGGCCAGCGCGCTCGGCCTCTTCGGCGCCCATCAGGCGACCGGTCAGGCACAACTCCATGGCCTTGGCCTTGCCCACCGCACGGGTCAGGCGCTGGGTGCCGCCCATACCCGGCAACACGCCAAGGTTGACTTCCGGCTGACCGAACTTGGCATTGTCAGCGGCCAAGATGAAGTCGCACATCATCGCCAGTTCACAGCCGCCGCCCAAGGCAAAGCCAGATACCGCAGCGATGATCGGCTTGCGCCGATTGGCGATGCGGTCGGCGTCGCTGAACAGGTCATCGACGTAGATCTGCGGGTAAGTCAGGTCAGCCATTTCCTTGATGTCGGCGCCAGCGGCGAACGCCTTGGCAGAGCCGGTCAGCACCACACAGCCGATGTTCGGATCCTTCTCCAGCTGGTCCAACGCCTGGTTGATCTCACTGACGATCTGCGCGTTCAGTGCGTTCAACGCCTGCGGGCGGTTGAGGGTGATCAGGCCGACTTTGCCGTGGATATCCAACAGGATGGTTTCAAATGACATGCAGGCTGCTCCTTCAAAGATTGCGCGCAATGACCATGCGCTGAATGTCGCTGGTGCCTTCGTAGATCTGGCAAACCCGCACATCGCGGTAGATGCGCTCCAGCGGGAAGTCGCTCAGATAGCCATAACCGCCCAGGGTCTGCAAGGCATCCGAACAGACCTTTTCGGCCATTTCCGAGGCGAACAGCTTGGCCATCGAGGCTTCTACCAGCGCTGGGCGCCCGGCGTCGCGCAAGGCCGCAGCGTGCAGCACCATCTGCCGGGCGACGGCAATGCGCGTAGCCATGTCGGCCAAGCGGAAGGCCACCGCCTGGTGCTCGATCAATTTTTTGCCAAAGCTCTGGCGCTCGTTGGCGTAATCACGCGCCACTTCGAATGCGGCGCGAGCCATGCCGACCGATTGCGAGGCGATACCGATGCGCCCGCCCTCAAGGTTGGCCAGCGCGATCTTGTAGCCCTCGCCCTCCTCGCCCAGGCGATTGGCCAATGGCACGCGCACATCATCGAAGACGATCTGACAGGTATCGGAGGCGTGCTGACCGAGTTTGTCTTCAACCCGCGCCACCTGATAACCGGGTGAATCGGTGGGCACGATGAATGCGCTGATGCCGCGTTTGCCCGCTTCAGGGTCGGTCACGGCGAAGACGATCACCACCCCAGCGTTCTGCCCGGAGGTGATGAACTGCTTGCTACCGTTGAGCACGTAATGCTCGCCATCGCGCCGCGCCCGCGTCTTCAGGCTGCTGGCGTCGGAGCCGGCCTGTGGCTCGGTGAGGGCGAACGCGCCAAGCATCGCGCCACTGGCCAGCGGCGCGAGGAACTGCTGCTTTTGCTGCTCTGTGCCAAATTTGAGAATCGGCACGCAGCCCACCGAGTTATGCACACTCATGATGGTCGAGCAGGCGCCATCGCCCGCAGCGATCTCTTCCAAGGCCATGGCGTAAGCCACATAACCGGTGTCGCTGCCACCATATTGCTCTGGCACCAGCATGCCAAACAGGCCCAGCCCGGCCATCTCGTCGATCGCCTCGCGGGGGAAGCGATGTTCCTTGTCCCATTGCTCGGCGAAAGGCTTCAGACGCTCCTGGGCAAAATCACGTACAGCGTCGGCAATCTGTTGTTGTTCGTCAGTGACCAGCATGTTTCACCTCAGTACAGGCATTCGACCGCGATGGCGGTCGCTTCACCGCCGCCGATACAGATCGCCGCGATGCCACGGCGCAGGTTGTTCTGGCGCAGCGCCGACAGCAGGGTGACCAGGATGCGCGCACCAGACGCGCCAATCGGGTGGCCCAGGGCGCAGGCGCCGCCATGGATATTGACCTTGGCGTGCGGCAGGTCCAGGTGCTTCATGGCCGCCAGGGTGACCACGGCGAAGGCTTCGTTGATCTCGAATAGATCGACCTCGGCCAGGGTCCAGCCGGTGCGCTTGATCAGCTTGTCGATGGCGCCGATTGGCGCGGTGGGGAACAGCGCCGGAGTGTCGGCAAAGGCCGCATGGCCATGGATCACCGCCAGCGGTTTGAGGCCACGTTGTTCAGCCTGAGAGCGGCGCATCAGCACCAATGCTGCGGCGCCATCGGAAATCGAACTGGAGTTGGCCGCAGTGACCGTACCGCCTTCGCGGAACGCCGGACGCAGTTGCGCGATTTTGTCCAGGCGCGCCTTGGGCGGCTGCTCGTCATCACTGACCAAACGTTTCTGCTTGCCCTCAGTGACTTCCACTGGAACGATTTCAGCAGCGAAACGACCATTCTGGATAGCCTGTTGAGCGCGGGTCAGCGACTCAATGGCAAAGGCATCCTGCGCTTGCCGGCTGAACCCACCACTTTGCGCGCAATCCTCGGCGAAGGTGCCCATCAGCCGGCCTTTGTCGTAGGCGTCTTCCAGACCATCCAGGAACATGTGGTCGATGATCTTGCCGTGCCCCATGCGATAGCCGCCGCGGGCCTTGTCCAGCAGGTACGGGGCATTGGTCATGCTTTCCATGCCGCCAGCCACCACCACCTCGGCGCTGCCTGCCAGCAGCAGATCATGAGCCATGATCGCCGCCTGCATGCCTGAGCCGCACATCTTGTTCAAGGTGGTGCAAGTAGTGCCTTTATCCAGGCCTGCGCCCAGTGCCGCCTGGCGCGCCGGCGCCTGGCCGAGGCCTGCCGGCAGCACGCAACCGAACAGCACCTGCTCGACGCTGGCGGCATCGATGCCTGCGCGCTCGACAGCGGCCCGAATCGCCGCAGCACCCAGCTGCGGCGCGCTCAGGCTTTTCAGGTCGCCCTGCAGGCCGCCCATGGGCGTGCGCACGGCACTGACGATAACAATCGGATCGTTGGCGAGGGTCATGAGCAATTCTCCTTACTTGGCAGCCATGCGCAGGGCACCGTCGAGGCGGATCACCTCGCCGTTGAGCATGCTGTTTTCAATGATATGGCGAGCCAGCGCTGCATACTCGTCAGGGCGACCCAGGCGTGGCGGGAACGGCACCCCGGCGGCCAGCGAGTCGCGTACTTCCTGGGTCATGCCGGCCATCATCGGGGTTTCGAAGATGCCCGGGGCGATGGTCATCACGCGGATGCCAAAGCGCGCCAACTCGCGCGCCGCTGGCAGGGTCAGGCTGGCGATGGCGCCCTTGGAGGCGGCGTAGGCGGCCTGGCCGATCTGGCCGTCGTAGGCGGCAATCGAAGCGGTGTTGATGATCACCCCGCGCTCGCCATCTTCACCCGCCTCGCCCTCGGCCATGGCCGCAGCGGCCAGGCGCAGCAGGTTGAAGCTGCCAATCAGGTTGACGTTGATCACCTTGGCGAAGCTGTCCAGGCCATGCGGCCCGTGCTTACCGAGAACCTTCTCTGCTCCGACGATACCGGCGCAATTGATCAGCCCGTGGAGGCTGCCAAAGGCGCTGACGGCAGCGTCCACCGCAGCCTTGGCGGCCTGTTCGTCGCTGATGTCGGCGACCGCGTAGCGCGCCTGCTCACCCAGCGCCTGGGCCTTGGCCGCTACCGCTTCGGCGTTGAGATCGACCAGCATTACCTTGGCGCCGGCTTCGATCAGCATCTGTGCGGTCGCCGCGCCCAGCCCGGAAGCTGCGCCGCTGACGATGAAGTGTTTGTTGGCAATGTGCATGATGAGGTTTCCTTCAGGCGCTGGCGGTTGCTGCCAGGGCTGCTTGTTGTTTGGCGATTTCCTGGTTGCGCAGGATGAAGCGTTGCAGCTTGCCGCTCGGGGTCTTGGGCAGCTCGCTGACGAATTCGATTTCACGCGGGTAGGCATGGGCATACAAGCGCTGGCGCACGTGCTGGCGCAGGGTCTCTTCCAGTTCAGGGCTACCCTGCACGCCGCTGGCCAGCACCACGAAAGCCTTGATCAGCTCGGTGCGCTCCGGGTCGGGCTTGCCAACCACTGCGGCCTCGATCACTGCCGGGTGTTCGATCAGCGCGCTTTCGACATCGAACGGACCCACCCGATAACCGGAAGTGGTGATGACATCGTCACTGCGCCCGACGAAGCTGATACTGCCGTCAGTATTGAGCTCGACCGTGTCGCCACTGAGGTAGTACTTACCGACGAAACTTTTGGTCGGCAAGCCGTGATAGCCGCCGAACCAGCACAACGGCGACTGCTCGCGGTCCACCGCAAGGATGCCGGGCACGCCGGCAGGCAGTTCGTTGTGGTGCTCATCAAGCACGACGATGCGGTGGCCGGGAATGGCAAAGCCTGCAGAGCCCAGGTGTACCGGATGGGCCAGGCCATGGTGGTTGCACAGGACCATACCCAGTTCGGTCTGCCCATAGTGATCGTGAATGGTCACGTCGAGCTCATCGGCGAACCAGCGGATAACCTCGGGATTGAGCGGCTCGCCAGCACTGCTGACCACCCGCAGACGACCCTTGATCGGCGCGGAGAACTCGCGCCCAGCGGCGATCAGCAAGCGATAAGCGGTGGGCGAGCCGGCCAGGTTGGTGATGCCGAGCTTGTTGATGATCCGCGCACAGCTCTCGACGCTGAACGGCCCATCATAGAAGGTGGTGGCGTGGCCCAGCGCCAGCGGCCCGGTGACCGCGTAATACAGGCCATAAGCCCAGCCTGGGTCGGCCAGGTTCCAGAAGTTATCCTCAGGGCGCAGCTCGATGGCATCGCGCATGTAGCCCTGGAAGGCAACGATGGCGCGCAGCGGCACCTCCAGCGGCTTGGCCGGGCCGGTGGTGCCGGAGGTGAACATCAACAGGAACGGATCATCGCCACGACGCAGCACTGGCTCGCACTCAGGCTCGGCCGTCGCCAGCAGTTGCTGGAAATCAGCATCGCCGGCACGCGCATTGACGCTGATGATCGACGGGCAGTCAGCCACCTCATCGAGTTTGGCCCGGTTGTTGGCATCGGTGATGACCACCTTGGCCTGCGACTGCTCCAGTCGGTGCTCGATCGCCTTGGGCCCGAACGCGGTGAACAGCGGCTGATAGACCGCGCCCAGGCGCCAGGTGGCCAGAATCGTGATCAGCAGCTCAGGGGTGCGTGGCATCAGCCCTGCGACCCGGTCACCGGCAATGACGCCCTGGGCCTTGAGTACGTTGGCAAAGCGCGCAGCCTGCGCCTGCAGTTGCTCGAAACTAAAGCGCTGGCCATTGCCATCGCGATCTTCGTAGATCAGGGCAAGGGAGTTGCTGCCGGTGTGTCGATCACAGCATTCGACACAAGCATTGAGGGCGTTCAGATTGCCGTGCAAGGCCGCCTCTGCGGCCTTGGCGTGTTCGAACGAACGGACGGCCTCGGCGTAATCGCGCATCGTCAGACTCCTGGTTTCTTATTGTTGGAGTAGCACCATCGGTCTGACGATGTTGTCGCCGCACGCCGTTCGCAGCAATGGCCAAACCGCTCAATCGGGATGAGCGGTTTGGCCGCTATGACGCAGGTTCAATCGGCTGGATGCCAGCTACGCATGACCTCGCTGGTCAGTTTCAAAATCAGGTCAGCCTCGGCCTGTTTGAACGCCTTGGCGATTTCATCACTGCGTTTGAGCAGCTCACCTTCCGGTAAAACTTGCAGTGCCTCTTGCTGAATCCAGAACGGCTGCGCGACCTGCTCGAACTGCGCTGCGTGTTCGCGGCGCAAGTAATCGATCCAGAAATCCCGCTGGCTGATGTAGCTAACCAAATCATTGGTGGCTGACGCCCATCTCACCTGTGCGGCGGCGTTGCTTAACTGCTGCTGAGTCACTCCGGCAATCTGCCCGAACTGCATCGTGCGCGGCTGGCCCGGTAGGTTCAAGGTACGGGCCAGACCAATGCGATAAGCCAAGCTGACTTCAATTTCATCCACCCGCTCACGCCCACGCGTGGCGGCGTCTTGCTCTGACAAGCCAGTACTACGCAGCCTATCGGTTTCCATGGTGATGCGCCGTTCGATGTCCAAATGGGCAATACGCTCGACTTCGTCCAGCCGGAACAGACCCCGCGCCAACTCCAGCAACGATAGCTGTTCACTCGCCGAGCTCGCCTGGGCCACCAGCATGCGAATCTCTAATCTGCTGAAACACGAGATCAAGCGATCCACACACCCCCGCGCGGCGGCCAGCTCAAATACTTCGGCGCGTAACACGCTGTTATCGCTGATCGCCGCAAGCAAGGCCCACACCCGCCGACTCAGGTCCTGACGGGCATGCTGAAAATCGCTGGTATCCGTCAATAGATCGAGCAGGCGGAAGAACTCTTCACTGTTGGCCTCTGCACGCAGGGCATCCCAGCGTGCTTTGCCCTCTGCGCGCTGGGCCTCTTGCAAGGATGCAAGCCATGTCTGCCTGACTTGCGAAGGCTCAACAACGGCAGGCTGCACTATCTGTGGCGCAGGCTCAGGGGCGTACAGGCGCTCGCGAACATCGACCGCCAGCGGGTTGTTGCGCAGTTCCAAGGCTTGTCGGGTTTGCGCAGAGGCCGTAAGCAAGGTTTCCGGCACCTGAGCGATCTG
This sequence comes from Pseudomonas urmiensis, assembly GCF_014268815.2. NCBI lineage: Bacteria > Pseudomonadati > Pseudomonadota > Gammaproteobacteria > Pseudomonadales > Pseudomonadaceae > Pseudomonas > Pseudomonas urmiensis. Next base: position 1,151,130 of record NZ_JABWRE020000001.1, on the reverse strand, counting down.
GTTATCACGAAGATCGGCCAACTCAAGCATCCCACACCACTCCAGCCCCTCGGGTACACTTTGCAGACGCGTCTGGCGCAAGCTGAGTTCGCGCAGACGTGATAGCTGACGAAACTGCAGACTGATTGCACCCAGTGGATTGAAACTCAGGTCCAAGGTTTGCAGCCTATGCAGCTCACGAATGGTATCGGCAGACGTCTGGGTCATGCGAATCCGATTGCGCGCCATGCGCAGCTCCACCAGGCTGGTCAACTGCGCGATATCATCAGGGATGCCAGTTAGCGCGTTACTGTTCAGATTGAGCCATCGCACACGAGAGAAGCAACGCAAGAATCCAGTAGGAATGGTCTGAAGATTCAACCCCACCATAATCAGGTCTGTCACGTGGCCAAAGTCGGTATTGGCCGGCAAGGTCGGGAGACTTGCGATATCCAACCCAATCAGGCTCAGGCGAACACCGGCCAATTGCCCGGCTCCGTTGAGCAACCGTTGCCCCTGAAGCTGCCAACTACGGCGTAATTCAGTCGCAACGTGTCGGCGTCGGGTGTACCGATTGGTAGCACGCTCTTGCTGCACCCATTCCTCCAGCGATTGGTCAAGCTGGCGGTACTCCTGGAACTGCTGAGTCAAGTTGAGATAGGCGGTCTCAGGATTTTCCAACAGCAGTGCCACGAAGCGATCAAGGTCACGGTCGTTGAAGCTCGGATAAAGTGTACGCGCAGAGCGCATTAGCAGACGCCGCGAAGGATGCCCACCCTCGCCGCGACCACTGAGCAAATACCCAAGCCGCCCATCGGCCAGTCGCTGCATAGGGCTGTGCCATGGTTTGATCTTTGCCATCCCTACCAACTGCGCAAGCGCCGGATTCCCCGAGGGCAGCCAGCTGCGCAGATCATTGATGATGCGCTCACGGGCCGTGGCCCCCTGCCATTTTAGGCGCGTGCAATCAGCAGCGGACAGAAGCGCAGCCAACGCCTCTGGCAAGCCTTCGGGCTCACTCAATTGCAGTGGGTGTTTAAATCCATCCCGGTTGTAGCAAAGAAAACGCCCTGCGCGTCGCACCAAAATCGCACTGACCTTGCGCGGGTCGTTGTCCGGATACAATCTGGCCAGTAACGGTCCGGTATCGGATTTGTCCCGCAATTCCAGATCTTCTGGCCCGGTCAAGGCGCCATACTGACGCAACAGAGCGAACGCCAGTTGTACGGTCCCTGGTTGATAGCTGGCGTCCAGGTACAAGCCTTCACGCATGCGCGTCAGTTGCGCCAACTGCAAGTGCGCACGCGCCTGCTCGGCAACCGCCAGAGGGACGCGGTGTTGCGTGAGCATGCACTGGCGCTGCTCATCGGTGGCAAGCTTGAGCACGTCCAGTGCGTAGGCGCTTGGTAATCCTTTGAAATGTTTCTGGATCAGGCTCAGCAGCGGGTCTTGTGGCAGGTACTTGACGCTAAAATGCTCGAACAGTCGCTCGCCAAGCTCAGCATCATTGTCGAGAAAATCAGCCTTCTGCTCCTCGACCGACAACGCATCGAGCTTCAAATAGTCGCTGCACCAGCCAAACAGCTCCAGGTCATAATCTTGGCCGTCGGCCAACTGCTTGAAGAACGCTTGGACCCGTGCATCCACGGCAAACCGCTCCAGGGTATCGCGCAGAGTAATCGGCATTGGCCGGTTTTCTACCAATAAGCCGCGCAAGTAGTCTTGATCGACATCGGCGACTTTCAAAATGTGCTCGACACGTGCTGCCGACAAGCTAGCGGCGGGCGGCCATAGACGCCCCAGCAACAAACCTTCACCCTGCCAGGCAAGCGGTTGCTCGCTCGTCAAGCGCCAGCATCGCTCGCCGTTGAACTCAAGCAAAGGCCCAAAACTGGCCTCACCTTGGGGGTGGACTAACTGCCAAGCACTGCGCTTGGGCACAGGCCTGACCCTATAGTAGGTATCACCATTTCGCCACCAATGGCCTGTTTGATTGGCCAGCAGGCCGTTATCGAGTGCCATCAGGTCGTCGGGCGGAGCAAGGACGGCATACGGGCCTAGATCGCCCGACCACAGTCGCGGCCGACCCGCGTCGTTCTCTATCGGCAGCAGTTGGTCAACCACAGCGCTGCGCTTGAAAGCGCGCCCAACCAACGTCGCGCCGCCCGCCACTGCAGCCGCCACCACCACGGTCTCGGCAACCCCGAGCAAGTGCTCGATAGCTTCGTGCTGATGCCCTTGGCTCCAGTCCCAAACACCTTCACAGAACTGTGACACGGTCTGCCCAACCAAGTCGGCAGCCAGCAGTGCACCGACAACCGGGACGAAAAGGCCGGCTAGGTTGAGTAGGTTCCCCCCGACCATTTGCAAGTTGCGCAACTGGTCGGCGCTGGCACGGGCATTGATCTGCGCGGTCGGTACCGCAAGAAAACGCGCATTGTCTCGGATGCGTTGCACCTGTTGCTCGGCCAAGGTCTTGAACAGCGGGTCGTGGATTACCTCGCAGGAAGCCGTAGCATCCGTCTGTGGATCCTTTAGACGAAGCTGCAACAATCCCAAGAAGCTTGCACGCTCCGATAGGTCAATTCGCCGACTGAATCGCTGTTGGTAACCCTCTTCACGCAGCAGTGTGCCAAGAGCCAGGCTAGCTTCACGCCAAGAGGTGAAGGCCCGCAGCGATTGCTGGCTATCACCAGGTAAGTACAGGATCACCCCCTCCACGCTGATCTGCGGCACACGTCCTGGAATGGGCACGATCCCTTGCCGCTCGAACGCTAGAGCCCCTTCGACACGACAGTCCAAGACTTTCAGGGCTCCGGCATGTACCCGGTCGCTTTTCGCATGGGTGGCAGGTTGCCCGTTGACTACCCGACGTAGCATATCGATGTCGGCTGAAGACAACTGCTTCTTCAAGAACGCAACCTCGATTGCCAACGCCAGTTGCAGGCGTTTGTCCTCGCTCAGCGCAGTGAGTAAGCCTGGGGTGAAAACGGTTTTCAGATGCTGCTGGTACTGCCCACCGACATCTACTTTCCGACAAAGATTGACCAACTCCGTGCTGTCGTTGGTCAGCACCTGCTCCGCCTCACCGGTCGAGCTATCGGCTGGATAAACCAGGGCAGTCTGCTCAAAAAACGCTTCACCCTGTTTGAAATTCTGCAGAAAGACCTGCACAGCTGGCGTACGCACGAAATACGATCGGTACTCTTGCGGGCCGCTTGCATCCGCGCTCAGATGACGCCGCTCCTCACGCCACTGGGCCTTGTCGAGGTCGACCGACAGCGATAAGGAGGAGGAACGCAACGCCTGCTGTAATAGCGGCCTGGCGAAGCTGTTCGGGGGCTGCAGCGCGGCTAGTGCCGAGTGAACCTGTTGTTGGCTGCGCACATGATTGTCAAAGCTGCTGCGCAGCGCCTGAAACTGATTGAAGCTGGCCTTTTTGAGCCAATCGGGCAGCGTATGGACGATGAATGCATCAGTTGCCCGTTGAAATTGGGTATCGGTGTTGTTCTGTTCCATGATCAGCACTGTTCGGTTGATGAACCACCTAGAGTGCGGTGCTTCAACATCCTCGATCAGCGGGAAAGCACACCGCCTAGGGCAGCTCGTCCCCACGGCTATGGACCAGGCTCCGATAGTGCCCTGGGTTGCAGCCGAACCACTTGCGAAACGCCTTGTAGAACGAGCTGCTATCAGCGAAGCCAAGACGCTCGGCAATGTCCCCCAGGCTCGGCTCGGCCTGTGCTAGCCAAGCTATCGCCAGCTCTCGACGCACGCTGTCTTTGAGGCCCTGATAAGTCTGCCCCTCTTCGGCCAATCGCCGGCGCAAAGTGGCGCTGGACAGACACAAGTGCCGGGCCAAGCTGCCGGCGTCTGGCCATTGCGTCGGATCCAGGCCTAGCAGGTCAGCGCGGATACGCCTGGCCAGGCTGGCCGGATCGCGATATTTGACCAGGATATTGCCCGGTGCCTCGGCCAGGAAACGCTGTAGTTCCTGCGCCGAGCGCTTGATGGGCAGGTCCAGGCAATCGCCGGTAATGATCATGCGCGTGCGCGGCCGGCCAAATTGCAGGTTTTCCGAGAACATCACCCGGTAATCGTCGCAAAACGGCGGCTCAGCGCAGCGCAGGTCGATCGCCAAAATCGCAATGCGTCGCCCGGCCAGCCAGCAGGCCACGCCGTGCACGATCATCCAGAAGGTGAAATAGGTAAATGCCCGGCGCGGCTGCTCGCACGGTTCATTAACCACGATCTCGGCCAGGCTCTGCTGACGCACCAGGCTCGGTTGCAGGTCGTCGAGCATCAACGAAAGAAAGCCCAAGGCAATCTCCAGTCCCGCCCCCAGGCTCGGCTGGGCCATCGCCGCGCGGGTCATGAAGGCCAGGCTGCCATTGGGCAAGCCGCGCCGGTCCATGGCGAAGAACTCATCGTTGCAGCGCCGCGCCAATAGACGCCAGAGCCTTGCATAAGCTTGCGCAGAAACCCGCGCCTCAGGCAGTTCCAGTTGCGCTGGGTCGATGCCGGCGCGCAGCAACACGCCGGTGTCGGGCTGGCCCGCCGGGCAGGTCTGCAACAGCGCTTCGCGCACCAGTTGCATGGAGATCGTGTCTTTCTCGCTCATCGGCCGTCCAGCGCCAGGTTGCTCGGAGACGGCCATCTTAGGCCGCTGCGCGGTATTCGTCAGCATGGCTCAAAGATCCGTGGCCAGCCCCAGAAAAGCCTGGATCAAACGCAGCTCGCGGCGTCGTTCCAGGCAACCGATCATATGCCGGTTGACCAGCCCTGCCCCGCTGATCGGCCGCGCCACTACCCGTGGGTCGTGGGCCACTTCAACCGACGAGACGATGCCAATGCCAAGCTCGGCGGCGACCGCCTCGGTGACCGCCTCGCGGCTGTCCAGTTCGAGCAGCACCCGCGGGCTGACCTTGGCCTCGCCACAGGCCTGATCGAAGGTGCGCCGAGTGATCGAGCTGGGTTCGCGCAGGACCATGATCTGCCGATCGAGATCGGCCAAGGGCAGCTCACCCTGATCGTCGGCCCACGGGTGGCCGACCGGCAACAGCGCGCACAGGCGTGAGTCGCCCAGGCTTTGCAGGTACAAGCCCTTGCGCGGCTCGACCTCGGTCAGCACCGCCACGTCGGCATGCTCCGAAAGCAGCGCCGCCAAGGTTTCCTGGGCATTGGCCAAGCGCAGGTTGACGGTGATACCAGGGTAGCGGGCACGCAGCTGGGCGAGCATCGGCATCACCCGGTGCGGACCATCGGCGGCAACCTCCAACCGTCCGGTCAGCAACTGGCGATTGGCTTCGAGCATCGCCTGCGCCTCTTCCGCCAGGCCGAACATGGCCCGCGTGATGGCAGCCAGGCGCGTGCCCTCTTCGGTCAGCTCGACCCGGCGCGCGGTCCGTCGCAGCAAGGTGATCTGGTAGTGCTCTTCCAAGGCTTTGACGTGTCCGGTCACTGCCGGCTGGCTGATGAACAAGCGGGCGGCGGCGCGGGTGAAGCTGCCTTCGCGGGCGACAGCATCGAATGCACGGAGCTGGAACAGGTTCATATTTATCGGCCTGACTTATGGCTGGCATAACGACAAACAATTTGATTGATGGCAAGGCCAATTGCAACCTAGCACCCGTAGTTTCAGCACCACTTTTCGGCTGACCACCTGCTGCTTGCGAGGAACTCCGGTATGAGCAACGCCCCCATCCTGCTGACCCCCGGCCCACTGACCACCTCCGCCCGTACCCGCCAAGCCATGCTGGTGGACTGGGGCTCGTGGGATCGCGACTTCAATCAACTGACTGCCAGTGTCTGCGAGCAGCTCCTGGCAATCCTTGACGCCAGCGCCAGCCACCACTGCGTGCCGCTGCAAGGCAGCGGCACCTTCGCCGTGGAAGCCGCCATCGGCACCCTGGTGCCGCGTGACGGCAAGGTCCTGGTGCTGATCAATGGCGCCTATGGCCAGCGCCTGGCCAAGATCTGCAAAGTGCTGGGGCGCAACTTCAGCACCTTCGAGACCGCCGAAGACCAACCGACCACCGCCGAAGACGTCGAGCGCCTGCTGGCAGCCGATACGGCCGTGACCCATGTGGCACTGATCCACTGCGAGACCAGCACCGGCATCCTCAACCCGCTGCCCGAGATCGCACAAGTCGTGAAACGCCACGGCAAGCGCTTGATCATCGACGCCATGAGTTCCTTCGGCGCGCTGCCGATCGATGCGCGTCAGGTGCCGTTCGAAGCGCTGATCGCCGCCTCCGGCAAGTGCCTGGAAGGCGTACCGGGGATGGGCTTCGTGTTCGCCGAGAAGAGTGCCCTGGCTGACGCCGAAGGCAACGCCCATTCGCTGGCCATGGACCTCTACGACCAGCACAGCTACATGGCCAAGACTGGCCAATGGCGCTTCACCCCACCGACTCACGTGGTCGCCGCCCTGCACGAAGCCTTGCAGCAATACAACGAAGAAGGTGGCCTGCCGGCGCGTCATCAGCGCTACTCGGACAACTGCCAGACCCTGCTCAAGGGCATGGCGGCGATCGGCCTGAAAAGCTTCCTGCCGGCTGAAATCCAGGCGCCGATCATCGTCACCTTCCACGCCCCCAACGACCCGCGCTACCAGTTCAAGGACTTCTATGAGCGGGTCAAGGCCAAGGGTTTCATCCTCTACCCGGGCAAGCTGACCCAGGTCGAAACCTTCCGCGTCGGTTGCATCGGCGTGGTTGGCGCAGACGGCATGCAGGCCGCCGTCGATGCCGTGGCCCAAGTGCTACGGGAAATGGAAGTGCTGGACATCTGACTTCGCCCCTACCTTTGAAGGATTACAGGACATGAACTACAGCAACCCTACCCGCCTGCAAGCCGCCATCCTTGACTGGGCTGGCACCGTGGTCGACTTCGGCTCCTTCGCGCCAACCCAGATCTTTGTCGAGGCCTTTGCCGAGTTCGATGTCGAGGTGTCCATCGATGAGGCCCGTGGCCCGATGGGCATGGGCAAGTGGGACCACATTCGCACCCTGTGCGACCAGCCGGCGATTGCCGAGCGCTATCGCAAAGTGTTTGGCCGCACCCCGACAGATGATGATGTCACAGCTATCTACAACCGCTTCATGCCGCTGCAGATCGAGAAGATCGCCGTGCACTCGGCGCTGATCCCAGGGGCGCTAGAGACCCTGACCGGGCTGCGCCAGGATGGCCTGAAGATCGGCTCGTGCTCGGGTTATCCGAAAGTGGTGATGGACAAGGTCGTGGAGCTGGCCAAGCAAAACGGCTATGTCGCCGACCACGTGGTGGCCACCGATGAGACCCCCAACGGCCGCCCCTGGCCGGCCCAGGCCCTGGCCAACGTGATCGCCCTGGGCATCGATGATGTGGCGGCGTGCGTCAAGGTCGACGACACCGTGCCGGGGATTCTCGAAGGTCGCCGCGCCGGCATGTGGACCGTGGCGCTGGTGTGCTCGGGCAATGCCCTGGGGCTGACCTGGGAAGGCTATCAGGCGCTTAGTGCCGAGAAGCTCGAAAGTGAGCGCAAGCGCATTCATGCGCTGTTCGAAAGCTCGCGCCCGCACTACCTGATCGACACGATCAATGACTTGCCAGAGGTGATTGCCGACATCAACCGGCGCTTGGCCAAGGGTGAGATGCCGCAGGCATTTTGATTATGTGCCGTCAGATCTGACGCTATCGCGGGGCAAGCCCGCTCCCACGCCAATCACCTCATGCCTGAGGCATGGCGTGGGAGCGGGCTTGCCCCGCGATCAACGACTCACACGGCCCGATTGAGCTTCACCCAGGCAGCAAACTTATCGATAAACGCCTGCAAGAATGGCCGAGTCTTGTCATTGAGCTTGCCAGACTCTTCGAACAAGCTCGCCGCCCCACCGATATACGCCTCGGGCATCTGCATGCACGGCATATCGAGAAACACCAGCGACTGGCGCACTGCATGGTTGGCGCCAAACCCGCCAATCGCTCCCGGCGAGACGCTCACCACCGCCGTTGGCTTACCCCCCCAGGCGCTCTGGCCATACGGCCGCGAGCCCACGTCAATCGCATTTTTCAGGCAACCCGGCACCGAGCGGTTGTACTCCGGGGTGACGAACAGCACCGCATCGCTACGGCGGATCTCGTCGCGAAAGCGCTTCCACGCATCCGGCGCGCCGCTGGCCTCGACATCCTCGTTGTACAGGGGCAGGTCGCCGATCTCGACGATCTTCAGGGCAAGGCTGGAGGACGCCAGCTCACTCAAGGCCCGGGCCACCTTGCGGTTGTAGGATTCCTTGCGCAAGCTGCCGACCACGACTGCTACCGAAAACACCTGGCTCATGGCGATTTACACCCTCTGCTGGCTGATGGACCTAGTAGTTATAGATGACCGTTCCTCGGCGCCGAGGTTTTTTTCCCCTTGATAGAAAACTTCCCAAGGGTTTCACTGGTCTACGTCTGCAGACATTTCCTACATTTTTCAGAGGTTTCCCCCCAAAATGGCAGCAGTACTGGTCGGCCAATTCCACGCCCGTGACGCCGAAGGCCGTATCTACCCCGTCCATGAGTTCCAGGAGTCGACCCTCCAGGCCGATGGCAGCGTGCTTGGCGCGCCGATCAGCAGCTATCGCCTGGCCATCGGTGACCGGGTCAACCATCTGGGTGAGGACCGTTTCGAACTGGCGCAAAGCGGCGTGGAAATCATCCGCATTCCTTGACGCAGTCGACCGTGTAGATGCGCCCTTGGCCACAGTCTTCGCTTTGCAGACCGTGCACATCGGCGACAAAACCGGGGAAGCCCTGGTCGAACGCGCGGGCGAAGGCCAGGTAATCGAGGATCGAGCGCGTCGCTTCGGTGAAGCGTTCGCCTGGCATGATCAACGGGATACCAGGCGGATAGGGCACCAGCATCACCGCCGAGATCCGCCCTAGCAACGCTTCGACCGGCACTGCCTCGACCGCCCCGCGCACCAGATGGTCATAGGCCAGCGCCGGGCTGATGGCCACGTCCGGCAAACGGGTAAACAGGCGCTTGAGCTGCTTGGCCGTGGCATTGCTGCGATAACACTCATGCAACTGGCCGCACAGATCACGTAGGCCCAATCCCTGATAACGTCCCGGCGCCTGGGCCACCACGCTCGGCAGGCTGACGCTCAAGGGGCTGTTCGTGTCATAGTGGCGCTTGAACTCCAGCAACTCGGTTAGCAAAGTGCTCCATTTGCCCTTGGTGATGCCCATCGAGAACAGCACCAGAAAGCTGTACAGTCCGGTCTTTTCCACCACCAGCCCACGCTCCCAGAGAAACTTGCTCACCACCGCCGCCGGAATGCCGTGCGCACCCAGCGCGCCACCAGCCGTCAGCCCAGGCATGACCAGGGTGACCTTGAGCGGATCGAGCAACACGTAGTCCTGCTCGACCTCGCCAAAGCCATGCCAGGGCGCACCGGGCTGCAACAGCCAATCCTGGGCGGTAATGTGCTGGATGCCCTCGGCACGCTCCGGCTGCCAGATGCTGAACCACCAGTCATCGGCAGCGATATGCTCGCGCAGGTTGGCCAGGGCGCGGCGAAAGCTCAGCGCCTCGTCGAACATCTCCTGCAGCAGCGAGCGTCCGGCGGGGCCTTCCATCATCGCCGAGGCGACGTCCAGCGAGGCCAGGATGCTGTACTGCGGCGAGGTAGAGATGTGCATCATGAACGCTTCATTGAAGCGGTCGCGGTCGAGCTGGCGCGTGGCGCCGTCCTGCACATGAATCATTGACGCCTGGCTGAAGGCGGCCAACAACTTGTGGGTCGAATGGGTGCTGAACAGCAGCGGGCTGTCGGCGCTGCGCGGCGTACCCATGGCATAACGGCCGGCAAAAAACTCATGAAAGGCAGCATAGGCGAACCAGGCTTCGTCAAAATGCAGCACTTCGACGCTATTACCCAAAGCCTGCTTGATCATCCCGGCGTGATAGCACAGCCCGTCGTAGGTCGAGTTGGTCACCACTGCCAGCTTGATCCGCGCCGGTCGGCCTGTGGCCAGCGGGTTGGCGGCGATCTTGGCCTGGATCGACCCAGCGCTGAACTCACTCAACGGAATCGGCCCGATGATGCCCAGTTCGTTGCGCTCGGGGCACAGGTAAATGGGAATGGCGCCGGTCATGATGATCGCGTGCACCACTGACTTGTGACAGTTGCGGTCGACCAGCACCAGGTCGTCACGGCCGACCATCGAATGCCAGACGATCTTGTTGGCCGTCGAGGTGCCGTTGATCACGAAGAAGGTGTGATCGGCGCCGAAATTGCGCGCAGCGCGTGCTTCAGCCTCGGCCAACGGGCCGGTGTGATCGAGCAAGGATCCCAACTCGGGCACCGATACCGACAGGTCGGAGCGTAGCGTGTTTTCGCCGAAGAACTGGTGGAATGCCTGCCCCACCGGGCTCTTGCGATACGCCACACCGCCGCCGTGGCCGGGGGTATGCCAGGAATAGTTCGATTGCGCAGTGTGCTGCACCAATGCCTTGAAAAACGGCGGCAACAGGCCATCGAGGTAGTTGTGGGCAGCCCGCGCGACCTGGCGGGCGAGAAACGGCACGGTGTCTTCGAACAGGTAAAGAATGCCGCGCAGCTGGTTGAGCTCGCTCATCGCCTCGGCGGGGGCGTTCTCCAGGGTGACCTGCTCGCCGAGGGCGAAGATCGGCAGGTTTGGCGCCCGCAGACGCGCCAGGCTGATCAGCTCGGCCATGTTCTGCAACAGATGAGTGTTGTCGCCGACCCCTTCAGCGGCGATCAGCATGCAGGCCAAGCCATGATGGGTAGCGGCGACCAGGCGCGCTTCGGCGTGGTCGGCGGCGGCCAGGATGGTGAAGCCGTCCTGGGCCAATTCAGCGGCGATGGCACGCACACGCTCGCCGGCGACGCTGTCGGCCTTGATCGCCCGGTGAACGATCAGGATCGGGAACTGCAGGTCCTTGTACATGGGCAACCACCACCTGGGCAGAACTGCTGGGTTCTTTCAGGGTAGAAGCTGGTTGCTCAGGCTGCGACGTTTAGTATTTGTGCTGTCAGCCCCGGCCTCTTCGCGGGCAAGCCCGCTCCAGGCAGTCGGCTTAAGAACGCTACGATCCCTGTGGGAGCGGGCTTGCCCGCGAAGAGGCCGGGGCTGACACCCACAAAGCCAGACCTGCACCTAGTATTCCCCAGACAGGCCCCACATCTACAGGACAACACAAAACCCTGTGGGAGCGGGCTTGCCCGCGAAGAGGCCAGCCCTGCCCCCGCAGGGCTCGATCAACCTTCGGTCAGGCTCTGCCACAACGCCGGCCCACCCGCCGACTTGGCCACTGCTGCCAGACGCTCGGCATGCGCTTCCAACTCTTCAGCCGAGGCCATGATGATCCGCCCAGGCTGGCGTCCGACGATACGGCGAATCTCACTGCCAGTGCTGTTGCCACCCTCTTCACCGTCAGCGCCATGCCCAGCCAGCGACAGGCTGGTCTGCCCGCCGGTCATCGCCAGGTAAACGTCCGCCAACAACTCGGAGTCGAGCAAGGCGCCGTGCAGTTCACGGCCGGAGTTGTCGATGCCGTAGCGTTTGCACAAGGCATCGAGGCTGTTGCGCTGGCCCGGATGGCGCGCACGCGCCAGCATCAGGGTGTCGAGAATGCCGCAGTGCTTGGAGATGTCTGCGCGGTCGTGCTGACCGAGCATGGCGAACTCGTTGTTGATGAAGCCAACGTCGAACGCTGCGTTATGGATGACCAGCTGGGCACCCTGGATGAACTCGAAGAACTCCTCGGCCACCTCGGCAAAACGTGGTTTGCCAACCAAGAATGCATCGGTGATGCCGTGCACGCCAATCGCGCCTTCGTCACTCTCGCGGTCGGGCTGCAGATAGACGTGGAAGTGCCGCCCGGTCAGGCGCCGGCCCATGACTTCGACACAACCGATCTCGATGATCCGATGCCCCTCACTGACCGGCATGCCGGTCGTTTCGGTATCGAGGACGACGAATCTGCTGTTCTGCTGCTCCACGCGGGTGGCTCCAACTGGTACTTCAACGGAAAGCCGGCGATTGTACCCCAGCTCAGCGCTTGGCGCGTACCTCGTCGACGCCGCGGTTGGCCAACTGGTCGGCGCGTTCGTTGCCAGGGTGGCCGATATGCCCGCGCACCCATTTCCAGGTGACCTTGTGTCGGTTGACCTGCTCGTCGAGCTCGCGCCACAAGTCAGCGTTTTTCACCGGCTCCTTGGCCGCGGTCTTCCAACCGCGCTTCTTCCAATTGGCCATCCACTCGTTGATGCCCTTCATCACGTACTGCGAGTCGGTGGTCAGCACCACCTCGCATTCACGCTTGAGCGCCCGCAGGCCTTCGATCGCCGCCATTAGTTCCATGCGATTGTTGGTGGTCTCGAGCTCACCGCCCCACAATTCCTTCTCAACGCCCTTGTAGACCATCAGCACCCCCCAGCCACCCGGGCCAGGGTTGCCCTTGCAGGCGCCATCGGTGTAGATCTCGATGCTATCGCTCATGTACTGCCTTAACTCGCTGTGGATTATCGACCGGGATGGCGCTCACGCTGGCTAGTTGCCTCGCGGTTGACCTTGGCCAGCGGTAACGGCAGCAACTTACCCATTGGCTCGCGCCGCTCCAGACGCAGCGGCCGCAGGCCGACCACCATCTTGCGCGCCACCAGCAGGTAGACCCCGCCGCCAGAGGTTTGCCAACCACCGGCCATCCGCTCCCAACCGGCCAGGCGTTGTTGCCAGGCCGGCGAGGCCAGCGGCGGACGATAGCAGCCGAAGCGGCGTTTCTCCAGCGCAAAGCCGAGCAGGTTGAGCCAGTCGCCGACCCGCGACGGCGAGATGCAGCGCGCCTTGCGCAGCGCCCCATGGCTGAAGAAATGGCGCATGCCCCAGCTGCTCCACGGGTTGATGCCCACGATCAGCAAATGGCCACCCGGGCGCACAGCGCTGGCCGCCTCACGCAGCAGGCCATGCGGCGACAGGCTGAAGTCCAGGCCATGCTGCAGCACCACCACATCGGCTGCGTGCTCGGAGAGCGGCCAGGCCTGTTCTTCGCAGACGATCTCGACCCCTGGCAGCGGCGCGCCCAGGCGCACGTTGCGATGCACCTGCGGAGCACTGGGCGGGGGTTCGGCGCAGGGGCCGTAATGCACCAGGTAGCCGCCGAAGAAGCGCGCCAGCTCGTCTTCGAGCAGCTTTTCTTCCTCGCGCAGCATCAATTGCCCCAGGGGGCCCTGGAACCAGTCGCGGGCCAGGCTGATCAGTTCGATCCAGTCAGGATCGGCCTGGGCAAAGGCTTGGTCGGTCATTGCGTTTTCCCTCCAAGGTTCTCCCGCCGCGCCATCGCGGCTAAGATGCCCTCATGTCCCACGCCAGATGATTCGGATCCGCACCATGATACAGATCGATGCCCTACCCGCTTTCTCCGACAACTACATCTGGTTGTTACAGGATACTGCCAAACGCCAGTGCGCGGTGGTCGATCCCGGTGACGCCGCGCCGGTGCTGGCCTGGCTCAAGGCCAACCCCACCTGGGCGCTGACCGACATCCTGGTCACCCATCACCATCACGATCACGTCGGCGGTGTCGAACAACTCAAGCAGATGACGGGCGCGCGCGTTTGCGGCCCGGCTGCCGAAACCATCCCCGGCCGCGACCTGGCCCTGCAGGACAATGCCCAGGTTACCGCGCTGGGCCTGAGTTTCCAGGTCATGGCGATGCCCGGCCATACCCTGGGACACATTGCCTATTTCACCACGCAGACGCCCACCCCCCTGTTGTTTAGTGGCGACACCCTGTTCGCGGCCGGTTGTGGCCGCTTGTTCGAGGGCACCCCAGAGCAAATGCACAACTCCCTTGAGCGGCTGGCCGCCTTGCCCGCCGCAACCCAAGTGTACTGCGCCCACGAATACACCTTGAGCAACCTGCGCTTTGCCAAGGCTGTAGAACCAGAAAACCCGCACGTTGTCGCACGCTTTGCCGAGGTTAGCCGCCTGCGTGAGCAAGATCGCATCACATTGCCATCAACGATCGGCTTGGAACGCTTGACCAACCCCTTCCTGCGTACCGCTGAAACATCCGTTAAACAAAAAGCAGACGAATGGAAGGGTCTTTCAAACGTAGGCCAAGCCGCTGTTTTTGCTGCCTTGAGGTCTTGGAAAGACGGCTTTTGATAACCTCAAGATATATCGCAATTGGTCCTCAAAGGTTGACCGGGCGGAAAGCGGTTCCTAGAATCGCCGAAATTTTTTGCCCGGATACCCGTCCCAGCCGATGTCTTCCCGTAGCCGCAGAACCTCGCAATCCGTCGCTTTGACGCGCCTCGCACAGATCAGTGCGCTGGCCCTGGCCGCCACTTTGGTGGGCTGCCAGAGCACCCGTCAGGTTGACGAATCCGAAAGCGTTCGCGCGCACAACTACCAGGCTCGGATCAAGCACAAACCGGCGCCGCTGATGGTCAAGCCCAGGGAGCAAGCACCCCAGGATGTCTGGGAGCGCATGCGCCAGGGCTTTGCCCTGCAAGACAGCATCGACGTCAACCCGCGCATCGAACAGCAGCGCCTGTGGTTCGCCAGCAACCCACGTTTCGTCGAAACCGCCGGCGAGCGCGGCAGCCTGTACCTGCATTACATCGTCGAGCGCCTGGAAGAACGCGACATGCCGCTTGAGCTGGCGCTGCTGCCGGCGATCGAAAGCGCCTACAACCCGATGGCCTACTCGCGGGCCCACGCCGCTGGCATGTGGCAGTTCATCCCGTCCACCGGGCGCCACTTCAACCTGCGTCAAACCAATTTCTACGATGGCCGCCGCGACATCACCGCGTCGACCAATGCTGCGCTGGAATACCTGACCCGCCTGCACGACATGTTCAACGGCGACTGGCTGTTGGCGCTGGCCGCCTACAACGCTGGCGAAGGCACTGTCAGCCGGGCGATCGAGCGTAACGAAAAGCTCGGCCTGCCGACCGATTACTGGAACCTGCCCCTGCCGCAGGAAACCCGCGACTACGTGCCCAAGCTGCTGGCGCTGTCGCAGGTGGTGTCGACGCCTGAGTCCTACGGCGTCAACCTCAACCCGATCGCCAACGAGCCCTACTTCGAGGCCGTGGCCATCAACGACCGCCTGGACCTGTCCAAGGTCGCCGCCTTCGCCAACATGGACGAAGACGAACTGATCCAGCTCAACCCCGCGTTCAAGAAGCGCATGACGGTCGATGGTCCCAAGCAGTTGCTGGTGCCTACCGCCAAGGCGCAGTTGCTATCGGCCAGCCTGTCCAACCTCAACCCTGAGCAGTTGGTCAGCCTGCAGCCGCGCAAAGCGGTGTTCGAGGCGGCGGTGGCTGAAGCCAAGGCGCCTGCAGCGCGTAGCTACCGGGTCAAGCGCGGGGACAACCTGGGCAGCATTGCCAAGGCCAATCGGGTTTCGGTCAAGGACATCCAGCGTTGGAACCGGCTCTCGGGCAACCGCCTGAAAGCTGGCCAGGTTCTGGCCCTGCGCGGCGGTAATGCACCTTCGGCTGCCGGCAACCGGGTTGCGTCGTCCAAGCAGCGCTCGACCCAGTACAAAGTACGCAAGGGCGACTCGCTGTACCTGGTGGCCAAGCGCTTCAATGTCGAGATGCAGCACCTCAAGCGCTGGAATCCGCGTAGCGGCCATGCGCTCAAACCCGGCCAGACCCTGACTGTCTACCTGGGCCATTGATGCAATTGGGGCTGCTTTGCAGCCCCACCTTAGCAACAGCACCCAATAGCGCTGCGCCCTCTCCGCTCCCAGCACTCTTTTTCCAACCCCGCCAAGCTGTTACTGTAGCCCGACCAAAGCCCAAAGCCCTCTGGATCGGATGCCGACTTGATACGTCCCCTCCTGCTGTCATTCAGCCTGGCCTTGAGCTTTCCCGCAGGCGCGATGGTGAGCGAAAGCCACGGTTACGCGCAGTTCGGTACGCTCAAATACCCGGCCACCTTCACCCACTTCGACTGGGTCAATCCGCAAGCGCCCAAGGGCGGGACCTTGCGGGCCATGGCATTCGGCACCTTCGACACGCTCAACCCTTATACCTTCAAAGGCTCAAGCCCGGTCACCACGCCAAACTTCCTGCAGTACGGCATCAACGAGCTCAACGAGACGCTGATGGTCGGCACCGGCATGTACGACCCGTCTGGCGACGAACCCACCTCCAGCTACGGCCTGATCGCCCGCTCGGTCGAGTACAGCGAGGACCGCAGCTGGGTGGTGTTCAACCTGCGCCCCGAAGCACGCTTCCACGATGGCAAACCGATCACCTCGGCGGACGTGGCGTTCTCCTACCGCACGCTGCTCAAGGACGGCCACCCGCTGTACCGCACCAACCTGCAGGAAGTGCAACGCGTCGATATCCTCGGGCCGTTGCGCATCCGCTTCGTGTTCAAGCGCGCTGGCAACCCTCTGCTGATCCTGCGCCTGGGCGAAATGCCGGTGTTGCCCAAGCACTACTGGCAAAAGCGCGACTTCAAGGCAACCACCTTCGAGCCACCGCTGGGCAGCGGGCCGTATCGCATTTCTGAAGTGCAGCCAGGCCGGCGCCTGGTATTCACGCGGGTCAAGGACTACTGGGGCAAGGATCTGCCGGTCAACCGCGGCAAGTACAACTTCAACCGCGTCGAATACGAGTTCTATCGCGACGCCACCGTTGCCTTCGAGGCGTTCAAGGCCGGTGAGTTCGACATCTACATCGAGCACCAGGCCAAGAATTGGGCCAACGGCTACAACTTCCCGGCGGTGCGCCGCGGTGAAGTGATCAAGGCGCAGATCCCGCATCGCATCCCGACCCAGACCCAAGGCCTGTTCATGAACAGCCGCCGGGCGACCTTCAGCGACCCGCTGGTGCGCCAGGCGCTGGGCCTGATGCTCGACTTCGAGTGGACCAACCGCGCCCTGTTCAGCAGCGCCTATCGCCGCTCGACCAGCTACTACCCCAACAGCGAGTTTGCCGCCACCGGCCTGCCGACCGGCAAGGAGTGGCTGCTGCTGGCGCCGTTTCGCGAGCAACTGCCGGCAAAGCTCTACACCGAGCCGTACAAGGTCAGCCACACCGACGGCAGCGGCGTCAGCCGGCAAACCCTGCGCCAGGCCCTGGCGCTGTTCGCCCAGGCGGGCTGGAAGCTCGATGGCCAGCGCCTGGTAGACGCCAAGGGCAAGCAGCTGCGCATCGAGCTGTTGCTGGTCAACCCCAACCTTGAACGGATCCTGCAACCTTATGTCGAAAATCTGGCGAGCATCGGCATCGATGCGCGCTTGCGCACCGTGGACCGCGCCCAGTACAAACAACGGCTGGACCAGTTCGACTTCGACATGATTCTGATGACCCTGAACCAGACCTTGAGCCCCGGCCTTGAGCAGTGGCTGTACTTTCATTCCAGCCAAGCCTCGACCAAGGGCAGCAAGAACTATGCTGGGGTCAAGGACCCGGTGGTCGACCACCTACTCGACACCCTGCTCGCCGCCCGTACCCGCGACGACCAGGTTGCCGCTGCGCGCGCCCTGGACCGGGTACTGTCGTGGCACTACTACATGATTCCCAACTGGTATCTCGACAATCACCGCTTGGCCTACCGCAACCGGTTCGCCTTCGTCACCACGCCGCCCTACACCCTGGGCTTGAACAGCTGGTGGCTCAAGACTTCGGAGAAAGCCAAATGATGCCGACCCACAGCCTGCGCCGCCTGGCTGGCAGCTTGCTGCTCGCCTGCCTGAGCGTGACGGCAATGGCCGCGCCGCAACACGCCCTGACCTTGTACGATGAGCCGCCCAAGTACCCGGCGAGCTTCAAGCACTTCGACTTCGTCAACCCCGACGCGCCCAAGGGCGGCACCTTCCGCCAATCCAGCTTCGGCGGTTTCGACAGTCTCAACCCGTTCATCAACAAGGGCGTGCCTGCAGAAAACATCGGCAGCATCTACGACACCCTGATGCGCCAAAGCTTGGATGAGCCTTTCACCGAGTACGGCCTGGTGGCCGGCAAGATCGAAAAGGCCCCGGACAATAGCTGGGTGCGCTTCTACCTGCGCCCCGAAGCGCGCTTTCACGACGGCCAACCGATGCGCGCCGACGACGTGGTATGGACCTTCAACACCCTGGTCAGCAAAGGCGCGCCGCTGTACCGCGTGTACTACGGCGACGTCGCCGAAGCCGTGGCAGAGAACCCGCTGACTGTACTGTTCAAGTTCAAGCACAAGAACAACCGCGAGCTGCCGCTGATTCTCGGCCAACTGCCGGTACTGCCCAAGCACTGGTACGCCGAGCGCGACTTCACCCGGGGCAACCTGGAAATCCCGCTGGGCAGCGGGCCGTACAAGATCGCCCAGGTCAAGGCCGGACGCTCGGTGCGCTACGAGCGGGTCAAGGACTATTGGGCCAAAGACCTGCCGATCAACCGCGGCTTCTACAACTTCGACGCCATGACCTTCGACTATTACCGCGACAACACCGTCGCCCTCGAAGCGCTCAAGGCAGGCCAGTTCGACTACATGCTGGAAATGACCGCGAAGAACTGGGCCACCGCCTACAACGTGCCAGCGGTGCGCGAAGGCCGGCTGATCAAGGAAGAGCTGCTCAACGGCAACCCGGTCGGCATGCAGGGCTTTGTCTTCAACCTGCGCCGCCCGGTATTCCAGGACATTCGCGTACGCCAGGCGCTGAGCCTGATGCTCGATTACGAGTGGACCAACAAGCAGCTGTTCAACGGCGCCTACACCCGCACCGGCAGCTACTTCGAAAACTCGGAAATGGCCGCCAAGGGTCTGCCCTCGCCGGCCGAGCTGAAGATCCTCGAACCACTGCGCGGCAAGATCCCCGAGCAAGCCTTTAGCGAAGCCTTCCACAACCCGGTTACCGACGGCAGCGGCATGATCCGCGAGCAACAGCGCAAGGCTTACAAGCTGCTGCAAGACGCCGGTTGGAAGATCGTCAACGACAAGATGGTCGACACCCAAGGCAAACCCGTGAGCATCGAGTTCCTGGTCGCGCAGACCGAGTTCGAGCGCGTGCTGCTGCCGTTCAAGCGCAACCTGGCCGACCTGGGCATCGAGCTGAGCATTCGCCGCGTCGAAGTCCCGCAGTACATCAACCGCCTGCGCTCGCGCGATTTCGACATGATCGTCAGCGGCTTCCCGCAGTCCAGCTCGCCAGGTAACGAACAGCGCGAGTTCTGGTCCAGCGGCGCCGCCGACAACCCCGGCAGCCGCAACTTCATCGGCCTGCGCGACCCGGCCATCGACCAACTGGTCGAAGCGTTGATCAACGCCGACTCCCGCCAGAGCCTGATCGACCACGCCCGCGCCCTCGACCGGGTGCTGTTGTGGGGCTACTACGTAATCCCCAACTGGCACATCAAGACCTGGCGCGTGGCCTATTGGAACCACATCGGCCACCCCAAGGTATCGCCCAAATATGATGTTGGCATCGACACCTGGTGGATCAAACCCGACGTCACCCCGGCAGTGACCGCGCAGCCTGCACAGCCGGCAGACGCCGAACAACCTGGCGAGGCGAACTGACATGCTCGCCTATATCCTGCGCCGTTTGCTGCTGATCATCCCAACCCTGCTGGGCATCCTGGTGATCAACTTCATCATCGTCCAGGCCGCCCCCGGTGGCCCGGTCGAGCAGATGATCGCCAAGCTCGAAGGCTTCGACGGCGCCACCAGCCGCATCGCCGGCGGCGGCGCCGAAGTCTCGGTGGCCGGCTCCAACTACCGTGGCGCACAAGGCCTGGACCCAGCGCTGATCGCCGAGATCGAGCGCATGTACGGCTTTGACAAGTCGCCGCCCGAGCGGCTGTGGATCATGATCAAGAACTACGCCCAGCTCGACTTCGGCGACAGCTTCTTCCGCGACGCCAAGGTCATCGACCTGATCGCCGAAAAGATGCCGGTGTCGATCTCGCTCGGGCTGTGGAGCACGCTGATCATGTACCTGGTGTCGATCCCCCTGGGGATCGCCAAAGCGGTGCGCCACGGCAGCCACTTCGACGTCTGGACCAGCTCGGCGATCGTCGTCGGCTACGCCATCCCGGCGTTCCTGTTCGCCATCCTGCTGATCGTGTTGTTCGCCGGCGGCAGCTACTTCGACTGGTTCCCGCTACGCGGGCTGACCTCGAACAACTTCGAGGAGCTGTCGACCACCGGCAAGGTGCTCGACTACTTCTGGCACCTGGTGCTGCCGATTACAGCGCTGGTGATCGGTAACTTCGCCACCATGACCCTGCTGACCAAGAACAGCTTCCTCGACGAGATCAACAAGCAGTACGTGGTCACCGCCAAGGCCAAGGGCCTGAGCCGGCCACGGGTGCTGTACGGGCACGTGTTCCGCAACGCCATGCTGCTGGTGATCGCCGGTTTCCCCTCGGCGTTCATTGGCATCTTCTTCACCGGCTCCTTGCTGATCGAGGTGATCTTCTCGCTCGACGGCCTGGGCCTGATGAGTTTCGAAGCGGCGATCAATCGCGACTACCCGGTGGTCTTCGGCACCCTGTTCATCTTCACCCTGCTCGGGCTGGTGGTGAAACTGATCGGCGACCTGACCTACACCCTGGTCGATCCGCGCATCGACTTCGCCAGCCGGGAGCACTGACATGGCCCTGTCCCCTCTCAATCGCCGGCGCTTCGAGCGCTTCAAGGCCAACCGCCGCGGTTGGTGGTCGTTGTGGTTGTTCATCATCCTGTTCGGCCTGAGCCTGGGCGCCGAACTGATCGCCAACGACAAACCGATTGCCGTACGCTACGACGGTGAGTGGTACTTCCCGGCATTCAAACGCTATCCAGAGACCACCTTCGGCGGCGAATTCCCACTCGAAGCCAACTACAAGAGCCCGTACATCCGCGAGCTGCTGGAGAAAAAAGACAGCTGGGTGCTGTGGGCGCCGATCCCGTTCAGCTACCAGAGCATCAACTACGACCTCAAGGTCCCGGCGCCCGCCCCGCCCTCGGCGGATAACTGGCTAGGCACCGACGACCAGGGCCGCGATGTGCTGTCGCGGGTCATCTATGGCTTTCGCGTATCGGTACTATTCGCCCTGACCCTGACCGTGCTCAGCTCGATCGTCGGCGTCATCGCTGGCGCCTTGCAGGGCTTCTACGGCGGCTGGGTCGATCTGGCTGGCCAGCGCTTTCTGGAGATCTGGTCCGGCCTGCCGGTGCTGTACCTGCTGATCATCCTCGCCAGCTTCGTGCAACCCAACTTCTGGTGGCTGCTGGGGATCATGCTGCTGTTCTCCTGGATGAGCCTGGTCGATGTGGTGCGCGCCGAGTTCCTG
Organism: Pseudomonas urmiensis; assembly: GCF_014268815.2. Lineage (NCBI taxonomy): Bacteria > Pseudomonadati > Pseudomonadota > Gammaproteobacteria > Pseudomonadales > Pseudomonadaceae > Pseudomonas > Pseudomonas urmiensis. Next base: position 1,129,870 of record NZ_JABWRE020000001.1, on the reverse strand, counting down.
CGTGGGCGCAACCTCGAATACGTGCGCGCTGCCCGCGCCTTGGGCATGCGCAACGGCGCGATCATGTACCGGCACATCCTGCCCAACGCGATGATCTCGACCATGACCTTCATGCCGTTCATTCTCACCGGCGCGATCGGCACGCTGACCGCGCTGGACTTCCTCGGCTTCGGCCTGCCCGCCGGCTCGCCCTCGCTGGGCGAGCTGGTCGCCCAGGGCAAGTCCAACCTGCAAGCGCCGTGGCTGGGCATCAGCGCCTTCGCCGTACTGGCGCTGATGCTCAGCCTACTGGTATTTATCGGCGAGTCCGCCCGCGATGCCTTCGACCCGAGGAAATGACATGAGCGAACACAACCTGATCGAAGTCCGTGATCTTGCGGTCGAGTTCCTCAGTGGTGACCAGGTCAACCGCGTGGTCGACGGCATCAGCTTCGACATCCGCAAAGGCGAGACCCTGGCCCTGGTCGGCGAAAGCGGCTCGGGCAAGTCGGTGACGGCCCACTCGATCCTGCGCCTTTTGCCCTACCCGCTTGCCCGCCACCCCAGCGGCAGCATCCACTATGGCGACAAAGACCTGCTGCAGCTGGGCGAAAAGCCCATGCAGCGCATTCGCGGCAACCGCATCGCGATGATCTTCCAGGAGCCGATGACTTCGCTGAACCCGCTGCACAGCATCGAAAAGCAGATCAACGAGATCCTCCTGCTGCACAAAGGCCTGACCGGCAAGCAAGCCACCGCGCGCACCCTGGAGCTGCTTGAGCTGGTCGGCATCCCCGAACCGCGCAAGCGCCTCAAGGCCCTGCCCCACGAGCTGTCCGGCGGCCAGCGCCAGCGGGTGATGATTGCCATGGCCCTGGCCAACGAGCCGGAGCTGCTGATTGCCGACGAACCGACCACTGCGCTCGACGTCACGGTGCAGTTGAAGATCCTCGACCTGCTCAAGGAGCTGCAAGCACGCTTGGGCATGGCCCTGCTGCTGATCAGCCACGACCTCAACCTGGTGCGGCGCATCGCCCATCGGGTGTGCGTGATGCAGCGCGGCAAGATCGTCGAACAGGCCGAGTGCGCCACCCTGTTCAGCGCCCCGCAACATCCCTACACGCAGATGCTGATCAACGCCGAGCCCAGCGGCCAGCCCGCGCAAAACCCGGTGGGCGCGCCGCTGCTCGAAGTCGATGACCTGCGCGTGTGGTTCCCGATCAAGAAAGGCCTGTTGCGGCGCACCGTCGATCATGTCAAAGCGGTCGATGGCATCAACTTCAGCCTGCCCCAGGGGCAGACCCTGGGCATCGTCGGCGAGAGTGGCTCGGGCAAGTCGACCCTGGGCCTGGCGATCTTGCGCTTGATCTCAAGCCAAGGCGGCATCCGCTTCCACGGGCAGAACCTGGAAAGCCTCAATCAGCAAGAAGTGCGACCACTGCGACGGGAAATGCAGGTGGTGTTCCAAGACCCGTTCGGCAGCCTCAGCCCACGTATGTGCGTTGCGGATATCGTTGGCGAAGGCTTGCGGATTCACCGCATTGGCACGGCTGAGGAGCAAGAGGCGGCGATCATCGCGGCGTTGCAGGAAGTGGGGCTCGATCCGAGCACTCGCCACCGCTATCCGCATGAGTTTTCCGGCGGGCAGCGGCAGCGGATTGCCATTGCCCGGGCGTTGGTGCTCAAGCCGGCGTTGATTCTGCTCGATGAGCCGACCTCGGCATTGGATCGGACTGTGCAGCGGCAGGTGGTGGAGCTTTTGCGCTCGCTGCAGCTCAAGTACAACCTGACTTATCTGTTCATCAGCCATGACTTGGCGGTGGTCAAGGCGTTGAGCCACCAGTTGATGGTGATCAAGCATGGGCAGGTGGTGGAGCAAGGGGATGCGCAGGCGATATTTCATGCGCCGCAGCATGCGTATACCCGGCAGTTGTTGGAGGCGGCGTTTTTGGAGGTTGAGGCGGCTGTATAGGTTTTGTAGAAACTCTGCATCTAATTACAGCCTAACTTAAGATCTTCGGAAGCCGCTACCAGCTGCATTTATTCAAACAAACTATTAATGACTACCCTTGCCCTACCAATCGGAACAAGGCCGCTCCTTGATGCCGTATCACCACCTTCACGAGGGCAACACTGGCACAGTGGGCAGCCTTGTTCCGCAATGGGCTTCGAAAACTTTGTCCAGCAGGTCTGGCCTACGGAAGCGTAGCGTGAAGATCGAACTTCACGATATTCAGCTCCCCGTGGGTCTTGAAGTAGGCCCTATTGTGGAAGTCGTAGATAGTCTCACTGGTGCGCAGCTTCACCGTGATGCCTTCAACACCACGAACTGCACCAGTACTTTGTGTTACCAGGAAGGGCGTAGCCTTTTTTGTTTTTTTTAAGACTGCCTCCTCACTGGCCTGAAGGTCCATTACAAAGTACCGATAAACGTAGGGGACAGTCGCGCCCCCTGAGCCATAAAGGACTTCATAGATGGCACCGCCTTCACCCACCGGTGTGACAGCTACGACTCGGTCAGGGTCTGGTCGTGCCGGGCTGGATGCATAGATGTACAGCATCTGCCCGAAACAAACGACCACCAGAGCCCAGAGAGTCCATTTAATAGCCTTGAGATTTTGCATAATCGATACCTGCTTTGATCCATGCTTAGTCAACTGGTTGAGCAGCCGCGAAACACGCAGCCGTTGATTGGCAGCTTTGAGTCCAATGCTGCCATCTACAGCCTTGAGATGTTGACTAAACATTGGGCGGTCTTGTGAATTACCTTGAGCGTCCACGAGCCCTAAGATGGCGCTAGAAAATCAGATTAAACCCCTTCCTTGTAGTCCATTTCCCAAACATACTCCCGCCGCCCTTTTTCCGTTGCGGTCGCTCAGACAGCGCTCTAGTCTCGGCCGGTCGCTGAAAAGCAGCGATCGGCTTTGACAGGCCGCAACGAATTCAGGGCATTGCTGCAGCTCAATGGCAGCTGTGCTTGGGGCACGTTCGCGTGCGCCGGTTTTCCTGTATTTCACCGGTCTGTCAACCCATGCACAGCTGCCACCCACTTGTTTGACAGCAAGTCGGTGGTAGCACCTGACCGAAATACAGGAGCTGCACATGCTTAAGATCGTTCCCGATCCACCCCAAAACCTTCACTCTCTCGAAGACACCCTCCTCCAAGCCACCGAGTACGCCCTGTGCGCTCAGACTGTGGCGCATCACGCAATTACCTTACTGCCCAAGTCCCCCGTCTCGGCTTTGATGATGGCCTCGATGCATGAGCTTGAGGCGCTGCGGGTGTTGCTTGAATCGGCGCTGATTCAGGTGCAGATGCCGGCTGAGGCGCGGGCTGTGCATTGAGACTTTAGAGCGTTGCTGGCTGGTCTGGCCTATTCGCGGGCAAGCCCGCTCCCACAGGGTTTTGCAATGGCTGTGGGGTTGCGCTGTGTCAGGTTTGTCGCTGCGCAAGAGGCTGGCGCAGGTAGATAATCAGGGAGATTGAAATGAGCGTTGAACAGAACACTAGCGTTAACACTACTGTGGGCAAGACCAAGTTCTATCAGGGCGAGGGGCTGACGCAGCCGTTGTTTTGCATTGAGCCGGGGATCCCTTGCCAGCATGCGCGGGAGCAGGCTTCGGAGTTGATGGGCTGTGTGCGCGATCTGACCATTACCGGGGTGATGGAAGATAACCCGCAGTTGATTTGGGCTTCGCATTACTTGAGCGCGCTGGCCAAGGCGCTGATGGATGATGCGGAGTTGGGGATGATGAACTGAGGTTTGGTTGGGCGGGTGTGGAGCAAGGTTTGCCTGGTGGTGGAGGTTGGCAGGGCTGGCCTCTTCGCGGGCAAGCCCGCTCCTACAGGTTTTGCGTGTCGGGACAGATGTGGACATGGGTTGCATCTGCAGCGTGTCTTGTAGAGAATCGGCGCCCTTCTGCTCGAAAGGATGCGCGCAATGAAGTTCGAAAGGACTTTCCAATACATGGCCCAGCACGGGATCATCTTCACCGTCTCGCAAATCACCCTCACCGACAATGAGCGCGGCAACCTGCGCGAACTGCATTTTGGCGAGGCGAAAAGCGCCCATTACCAGGTCAACAGCAAGGTCGTGGAGATTTACGACAAGATGCAGGCCAAGAACCGGCCGTGCCTGATGATGGTCGGTATCTCCAAGCCGCTGACCCGGCAACAGGCCGATGCCCTCAACACCCGCCGCACCAGCATCGCCAATGCCGCCGGCTCGGCCGCTGGGGGCGCTGCCGGAGCCGCCGGTAGCTTGGCCGGCCCCGCTGCCGGCTTCGTCGCGGGGTTGGCGGCAAAGACGGGCGTGAGCTCGTACGTCAATGGCGCGCTAAGCACCCATCATGCTGGCGACGTTATCGTCAGCATCGAGGCGCAGGTCAATGGCGGCATTGGCCCTCAACGCACGACTGAATCCCTGCTCATCAGGGCCTGACGGGAGCTGCTCATGTCCGAAGTTATCCAGACAGTTATCGTCGTAGCGCTGGCCTTTGTATTGCATTGGTGGGTGAAGCCGTACCCGCTGCGCAAGTGGCTCGGAGTGGCGCTGGTGGTACTTGGCGCTGTCGGCTGCATTGCATTGAACCAAACCCACCTGCTGGGCTTTGACCTGGGCTTGATGGCCTCTTTTGCGGTGCCAATTGGCGTGGTGTTGTTCATGACCCGTCGGCACTATGCAACGGTCGACTGACCCCCACTGCACAGATCCAAGCTCATTGCCTTAGCAGGGACCCTGTGGGAGCGGGTTTACCCGCGAACGAGGGCGTAGCCCTCGCCATAAGGGGATGGTGGCCATGCCAACTTCTTCGCGGATAAACCGCTGCCACAGAGACTGAGGGGAGAGGTTGCAGCTTAAGGCGCGACCAATCGATACCCAACCCCAGGCTCGGTAATGATGAAGCGCGGCGCGGTCGGGTCATCGCCGAGCTTCTGCCGTACATGAGCGACGACGATGCGCAGGTAATGGCTGTCGTCGACGTGGGTCGGGCCCCAGATGTCCTTGAGCAGTTGTTGCTGGGTGATCACGCGACCGGGGTGCCCGGCCAGCTGGGCCAGCAGCGCGTACTCTTTGCGAGTCAACGCCACTTCGACGCCATCGAGGGTCACTTTGCGAAAGGCGAAGTCGACCAGCAGCGGGCCAAAGCTGGCCGTCGCCTGCCCTACTTCGGCTTGCGGGGCTTGGCGCAACAAGGCGCGGATGCGCGCGAGAAACTCCTGGATGCCAAATGGCTTGGTCACGTAGTCGTTGGCGCCGCCATCCAGCGCATCGACTTTCTGCACTTCGCTGGCGCGCACCGACAGCACCATCACCGGCACCGTGCTCCATTCGCGCAGCTCGCGCAGCACCTGCTGGCCGTCCATGTCAGGCAAGCCGAGGTCGAGCACCACTAGGTCCGGTTTGGCCAGCGCGGCTTGAGCCAGGCCTTCGGCGCCGTTGGCGGCTTCGATCACTTTGTAGCCCTGGGACACCAGGCTGATGCGCAGGAATTTGCGAATCTGTGGCTCATCGTCGATGACCAACAGGGTGGCGGCTTGGCTCATGAGTCTTGGCTTTCGGTTTCAGGTTGGGTGGGCAGCGGCAAGCATAGAGTGATGCAGGTGCCCTGGCCATCGATGCCTTCGCCGACCAGGATGCTACCGCCGTGGGCACCGATCATGCCTTGGCAGATCGCCAGGCCCAGGCCAGTGCCTTGCCCCCCCCGGTCGCCGCGGGCGGCGGTGTAGAACATGTCGAAAATCTTCTCGCGCTCGGCCACCGGGATGCCTGGGCCTTGGTCGCTGACGACAAGGCACAGTTGCTCGTCGCGCACCTGTACGCGCAGTTCGAGGCGGCCGTTGTTGGGTGAGAAGCGCGCGGCGTTTTCCAGGACATTGACCAATGCTTGCTCGATCAACGCAGCATGCACGAACAGCAGCGGCAACTCAGTGGGTACGTCGGTGCTCACCCGCAGTGGCGCCAGCACCACGCGCAGGCGGTTGAGGGCGCTGCCGACGATGTCGGCCGGGGCGACCCAGTCGCGGGCCAGCTTGAGACCACCGTGGCCGAGACGGGTCATGTCGAGCAGGTTCTGGATGTAGCGATCGAGACGCTCGGCTTCGTTGCGGGTGCCTTCGAGCAACTCGCGACGGTCCTCGGGAGGGATCGCATCGCCCAGCGCCAGCAGGCTGTCGATGCTGCCGCGCATGGCGGTCAGTGGGGTGCGCAGGTCGTGCGAGACCGAGGCGAGCAAGGCGCTGCGCAGTTGTTCGGTTTCGCCGTGCAGGCGCGCCGCTTCCAGTTGCTCGCCCAGGCGCGCGCGGGCCAGGGCCTGGGCCAGCGGTTGGGCCAGGGCCATCAGCAGCCGGCGGCGCTGGGGGCTCAGGCTGTCGTTTGTACGCGGGCGCACGCCCAGCAAGGCCAGCGGCTGGTCTTCGACCGCCAGCGGCCACCACCACCAGCGGCCATGGGGCAAGGTGTCGCTGCCGTGGCCGGCGGCCTGGCCATGTTGCCAGGCCCAGTCGGCCGCGGCGCGTTCGTTATCGGTCAGCGCCGGCGGCTGGCCACTGGCGACCTGCAGCAGGCCTTCGCTACCGCGCTCCATCAGGCACACCTGCACGTCTTGCCAGCCATCGAGGTGCTGGTTGGCGGCGTTGAGCACGGCCTGACGGTCGGTGGCCACGGTCAAGCGGCGCGACAGGTCGAGCAGTTGGTTGGTCTGCGCCTGAGTCTCGCGCAGGGCTTGCAGCTGGCGACGCTGACGCGCGGCAAGGTTGCCGGTCAGTGCCGCCATGAGCAGGAAGAACACCAGGGTCAGCACGTCTTCTTCGCGCTGGATGCTGAAGGAGAAGTTGGGCGGGATGAACAGAAAATCATAGGTCAGGAACGACAGCGCGGCGCAGGCCAGTGCCGGGCCGAGGCTGCTGCGTACTGCGACCAGCAATACAGCGGCGAGGAACACCAGCGAGATGTTCGGCAGCGCCAACACGCTGGACACCGCCCAAGCCAGACCCGCTGCCAGCGCGGTGGCGAGCAGCGCCAGCAGGTAATGGCGCCAGACCCAGACACGCTTGACCACCGCCCGCGCCGCTACCGGTTGCACATCGCGGTCGAGCACGTTGATCTCCAGGCCATGGCTTTCACGCAGCAGACGTGTAGCCACGCCCGCGCCGAACAGACGACGGCGCCAGCGGTCGCGCGATTGGCCGACCAGCACCAGGCTGGCGCGGCGCTCGCTGGCGTGCTGGATCAGCGTGCGTGCGACTTCGCCAGCGCGCAGCAAGACCACCTCGCCGCCCAGCCGTTCGGCCAATTGCTGGGCCGCTTGCAGGCGTTGCCGGGCATTCTCGTCGCGCAGCTTGCCGTTATCGACATGGACCAGGCTCCACGGCAGGTGGCGGCGCTGGGCGACGCGGCTGGCGTGGCGCACCAGGCGCTCGGCCTGCTCGTCGCCGTCGACACCGACCAATAGCCGGCCGCGCAAGGCCGGAGCTTCCTGGCCGCGTTGGCGGTAGCCGTGGGCGAGGTCGGCATCGACCTGCGCGGCGGCGGTTTGCATGGCCAGCTCGCGCAAGGCGCTGAGGTTGGTTTGCGAGAAGAACGCGTCGATGGCGGCGCGGGCCTGCTCGGGGACGTAGACCTTGCCTTCGCGCAGGCGCTCGAGCAGCTCGCGCGGCGGCAGGTCGATCAGGACCAGTTCGAAGGCTTCTTGCAGGACCCAGTCCGGCAGGGTTTCGCGCACCTGCACGCCGGTGATGTCGCGGACTTTGTCGTTGAGGCTTTCCAGGTGCTGGACGTTGACCGTGGTGTAGACGTCGATGCCGGCTGCCAGCAGTTCCTGGACGTCTTGCCAGCGTTTGGCGTGGCGGCTGTTGGGGGCGTTGGTGTGGGCCAGTTCGTCGACCAGGACCAACGGCGGTGCGGCCTTGAGCAGGCCGTCGAGGTCCATTTCTTCCAGGGTTACCCCGCGGTAGTCGCTGCGTAGCAAGGGTTGCTGGAGCAGGCCGGCGAACAGCGCTTCGGTTTCGCCGCGGCCGTGGGTTTCGACCACCCCAGCGACCACTTGCACGCCTTGGCGTTGCTGGGCGTGGGCGGCCTGGAGCATGGCGTAGGTCTTGCCTACGCCAGGGGCGGCGCCGAGAAATACCTTGAGCCTGCCGCGGCCTTCGCGGGGCAAGCCCGCCAACAGCGCGTCGGCGCGGGCGGAATCACTCATGTTGCATCCTTCACTTTTGCGGCGGTCAGTCGGACTTGGGCCGCAATGCGGCCCCCACTATCAATGTGGCCATTTTTCCAAGGCCTGATTCAAGGCCAGGACGTTGACCACTGGCGGGCCGATCAATGGGTGGAGGGTGGCCTCTTCGAGCAGGGCTTGCAAGCGCTCTACCGGTACTTGCCGCGCCGCTGCCACCCGCGGGATCTGATAGGCCACCGCCGCTGGCGGCAGGTGCGGGTCCAGACCGCTGCCGGAGGTGGTCAGCAGGGCCTGCGGCACAGGGCCAAGATCTGCGCGGTAAAGCGCACTGGCATCGGCCGTTATCCGCTGCGCCAGCGCCGGATTACTCGGGCCGAGGTTACTCGCACCACTGGCCACAGTGGCATACCCTGCCGCCGAAGGCCGTGGATGGAACCAGCCATCGCCCGTCGCCTGTTGGGCGATCAAGGCCGACCCGCGTACCTGCCCTTGGGCGTCGCGCACCAGGCTGCCATTGGCCTGTTCGGGGAAGGCGAACTGGGCAATCCCGGTCACCGCCAGGGGATACATCGCACCGGTCACCAGGGTCATCAGCAGGGCCAGGCTCAAGGCCGGGCGTACATAAGCAGTCATGTTGGTCTCCTTCACACCAGGTGCAATGCGTTGAGCAGCAGGTCGATCAGCTTGATCCCGGCAAACGGCACGATGATCCCGCCCACGCCGTAGATCAGCAGGTTGCGCCGCAGCAGGTGGGCGGCGCTGGCGGCTTGCACGCGCACGCCGCGCAGGGCCAGCGGGATCAGCACGATGATGATCAGCGCATTGAACACGATCGCCGAAAGGATCGCGCTCTGCGGGCTGGCCAGTTGCATCAGGTTGAGCACGCCCAGTTGCGGGTAGATCGCGGCGAACAGCGCCGGAAGAATGGCGAAGTACTTGGCCACGTCGTTGGCGATCGAGAAGGTGGTCAGCGCGCCACGGGTGACCAGCAGTTCTTTACCCACCTGGACCACGTCGAGCAGTTTGGTCGGGTCGCTGTCCAGGTCGACCATGTTGGCCGCCTCGCGGGCCGCCTGGGTGCCGTCGTTCATGGCCATGCCGACGTCTGCCTGGGCCAGGGCCGGGGCATCGTTGGCGCCGTCACCACACATGGCGACCAGGCGGCCGTCGTTCTGCTCCTGGCGGATGCGGGCGAGCTTCTTCTCTGGGGTGGCTTCGGCGAGCACGTCATCGACCCCGGCCTCGGCGGCAATGGCGGCGGCGGTCAGCGGGTTGTCGCCGGTGACCATCACGGTGCGGATGCCCAGCTTGCGCAATTGGGCGAAGCGTTCGCGAATGCCGGGCTTGACCACGTCCTTGAGGTGGATCACGCCGAGCAGGCGTTTGTCGACGCAAACCAGCAATGGCGTGCCGCCGCTCTGGGCGATGCGTTCGACCTCCTTGGCCAGCGGCACGGGCATCTCCAGGCGCTGCATGCCGACGAAGGCCAACACGGCATCGACGGCGCCCTTGCGGTAGCGGTGTTGTTGCAGGTCGACGCCAGAGAGACGGGTCTCGGCGCTGAAGGCGATGGGGGTCAATTGCTCAGGCGAGGGCTCGATGAAGTCGTGCAGTTGGCGCAGGTACTCGACAATCGACTTGCCTTCGGCAGTATCGTCGGCCAGCGACGCAAGCAAGGCGCCCTCCCCCAGCTCTTTGGCGCTAATGCCGGGTGCCGCGTGCAGCGCGCTGCAACGACGGTTGCCGAAGGTGATGGTGCCGGTCTTGTCGAGCATCAGCGTGTGCACATCACCCGCGGCCTCGACCGCGCGACCGGAGCGAGCGATCACATTCAACCGCACCAGGCGATCCATGCCGGCGATACCAATCGCCGACAGCAGGCCACCGATGGTGGTGGGGATCAGCGTGACCAACAGTGCGGCAAGGAAGATCAGTGGCAGGCTCCCTCCCACGAAATGGGTGAACGGCTGCAAGGTCACCACCACGATCAGGAAGATCAGGGTCAAACCAATCAGCAGGATGTCCAGGGCAATCTCGTTGGGGGTTTTCTGCCGTTTGGCGCCTTCGACCAGGGCGATCATGCGGTCTAGGGTCGACTCGCCGGGGTTGCTGCTGATGCGGATCAGCAGCCAGTCGGACACCAGCCGGGTGTTGCCGGTGACGGCCGAGCGGTCGCCGCCGGACTCGCGGATCACCGGCGCTGATTCACCGGTAATGGCCGCTTCATTGACCGCAGCGATGCCTTCGATCACCTCGCCGTCACCGGGGATCAACTCACCGGCAATCACCTTGACCACGTCGCCCTTGCGCAGCTCGCTGGCGGCAACCTGCTCGAACTGGCCAGCGGCGTTGCGGCGGGTGGCTTGCAGCCCTTGGCTGCCGGCCTTGAGGCTGTCGGCGCGGGCCTTGCCACGGCCTTCGGCGAGGGCTTCGGCGAAGTTGGCGAACAGCACGGTGAACCACAGCCACAGGGCGATCTGCACCGCCACCGTGGTACTCACGCCGCTGTCCGGCGCGAAGCACAGCAGGGTGGTGAGGATGGCGGTCAGTTCGACCACCAGCATCACCGGCGAGCGTTTGAGCTGGCGTGGGTCGAGCTTGACCAACGCCTGGATCAGGGCCGGCCGCCACAACGCGGCGAGGCGAGTCTGGTCGGCGCTGACGCGCGGCGCTTTAACTTCAGCAATGGGCATGTTCATGGTTGATTCCTCAGAAACCCAGGCTCAGGTGTTCGGCAATGGGGCCCAGGGCCAGCGTTGGCAAGAAGGTCAGGCCGCCGACCAGCAGGATGGTGACCAGCAGCAGGCTGGTGAACAGTGGGCCGTGGGTGGGGAAGCTGTTGTGCCCCAGCGGCGCGCTTTTCTTCGCCGCCAAGCTTCCCGCCAGGGCCAGCACCGGCAGGATGTAGCCGAAGCGGCCGATGAGCATGGCCAGGGCGATCATCAGGTTGTGGTAGATCGTGTTGGCGCCGAAGCCGGCGAAGGCCGAGCCGTTGTTGGCGGTGCCGGAGGTATAGGCATAGAGCAGCTGGCTAAAGCCGTGCGCGCCGGGGTTGGTTACGGCAGCGGCCGGGCCTGGCAAGCTGGCGGCGATGGCGCCGAGCACCAGCACGCCAACGGGCATCACCAACAACGTCGCCACCAGCAACTGCACTTCGCGGGCCTGGAGCTTCTTGCCCAGATATTCCGGAGTGCGGCCGATCATCAGCCCGGCCAGGAACACTGCGATCAAGACGAACAGCAGCATGCCGTAGAGCCCGGCGCCGACGCCGCCGAAGATCACCTCGCCGACCATCATGTTGACCATCGCGACCATGCCGGTCAGCGGGTTGAGGCTGTCGTGCATGGCGTTGACCGAGCCGTTGGAGGCGGCGGTGGTGGTGACCGTCCATAGCACCGAACCGGTGGTGCCGAAGCGGCTCTCCTTGCCCTCCATCGGCGCCGATTGCTGCACCTGAGCGTTCTCAATTGCGGGGTTGGGCTGATATTCGGACCACAGCGCGGTGCTGCCACCGATCAGGAACAGCGCCAACATGCAGGCAAGGATTGCCCGGCTCTGGCGTAGGTCCTTGACGTAGTGGCCGAAGGTGAACACCAGTGCGACCGGGATGAGGATGATCGAGGCCACCTCGAACAGGTTGCTCCAGGCCGTTGGGTTCTCGAACGGGTGCGCCGAGTTGACGCCGAAGAAGCCGCCGCCGTTGGTGCCCAGCTGCTTGATGGCGATCTGGCTGGCGGCAGGGCCCAGTGGGATGGTCTGCTCGCTGCCTTGCAGGGTCAGCGCGTGGGCATAGTCGGCGAACGTCTGCGGTACGCCCTGCCAGACCAGCAGCAGCGCGAGCACGATGCACAGCGGCAGCAGGCCGTAGAGGGTGGCGCGGGTCATGTCGACCCAGAAGTTACCGAGGGTGGTGGACGAGCGCCGGGCGATGCCACGGCACAGCGCGACCAGCACGGCAAGACCGGTGGCGGCACTGACGAAGTTCTGCACGGTCAGGCCCAGCATCTGGCTCAGGTAGCTGACCGAAGCTTCACCGCTATAGGCCTGCCAATTGGTGTTGGTGACGAAGCTCACCGCCGTGTTGAACGCCAGCGACCATTCCTGGCCGGGTAGCTGTTGCGGATTCAGTGGCAGGTAACCCTGCAACAGCAGCACCGTGAACAGCAGGAGGAAGCCGGCCAGGTTGAATGCCAGCAGCGCCAAGGTGTACTGCTTCCAGTTCTGCTCCTGCTCGGGGCGCACCCCCGCCAGGCGATAGCAGCCCTGCTCCACGGGCGCAAGAACGGGTGACAGCCAGGTACGCTGGCCTTCCATGACCTTGTAGTAGAACCTTCCAAGCCACGGTGCTGGCAGCAGCACAATTGCGAAGAACGCCAGCAACAACGCGAAATCATAACTGTGCATGGCCGCTCCCTAGCTGCGATCGGCGCGCAACAGCGCCACCAGCAGGTAAACCGCCAACGCCACTGCCAGCAGCAGTGACACCCCATCGAGCATATTCATGAGCGATCTCCCCGAATTGCGGCGTTGGCCGCTTTGGGGAAATTGTCCGAGGGAGGGCCGTAAAGGGGCGAGATCGCGGGGTGGCTCAAGCCATAAAGAATGCGTAAAGACCAGCAGTTTGCTGTTAGCGGCTGCTGAGGCTGCGGGCTTGTCCCGCTCCAGTAATGCTGTTCACTTAAGGCCCTTGTCGCCTGCTTTGGGGCCGCGTTGCGGCCCTTCGCGGGCAAGCCCGCTCCTACAGGTACGGCGCTGACCGTCCGAGCGGTGCTATACCTGTGGGAGCGGGCTTGCCCGCGAAGGGCTGCAACGCGGCCCCAAAATCTTAAGTTAACAGCATTACGCTCCTCCAGGCGTTGTGCGGGCCGGATCAGCGCTGTGGCGTGTGCTGCCCGGCGCTACGGCTCCAGTCCAGCAGCAGGCTGTAGGCCACTGCGAGCAAGGTCGGCCCGATGAACAGGCCAATGAAGCCAAATGCGATCAACCCGCCAAATACCCCAAGCAGCACGATCACCAACGGCAGGTTGCCGCCGCGGCTGATCAAGTAGGGCTTGAGCACGTTATCCACGCCGCTGATGACGAAGGTACCCCAGATACCGAGGAACACCGCCATCCCATACTCCCCCTGCCACACCAGCCAGGCCGTCGCGGGGATCCAGGCCAACGGTGGCCCCATGGGGATCAGGCTGAGCATGAAGGTGACCAGGCCAAGCACGATAGCGCCAGGGACCCCGGCGATCAGGAATCCGATCATCGCCAGCAGCCCTTGCGCCGCCGCGGTACCAATCACGCCGTTGACCACCCGCTGCACGGTGCCGGCCACCAGGTCGATGTAGTACTCGGCACGCTCGCCGATCAACCGCTGCAACAAGCGCAAGACGAACGCCGCCAGACGTGGCCCGTCGCGGTAGAAGAAGAACACGAACACCAGGCTCAAGGTCAGCTCGAGCACGCCGCTGCCGATCTGTGCACTGCGCGCCAGCAGCCAGTTGCCCACCTGGCCCAGGTACGGTTTGATCGATGCAATCAGCGCAGCGCCTTGCTGGTCGACGGAGTCCCACATCGCCACCAGCCGTTCACCGACAAAGGGAATACCGCCCAGCCAACTCGGTGCGTCGGGCAAGCCATCGACCTGGACATCGCGCACGAAAGCCGTGGCATCACGAATATGATCGGCCAGGTTGAACCCCAGCCACACCAGCGGCAGCGCCACCAGCAAGATCCACACCGTGGTCAGCACGCTGGCGGCGAGGGTCTCGCGCCCGCCGAGCAGGCGCGTGAGCAGGCGCATCAATGGCCAGCTGGCGAACGCCAGGATAGCGCCCCACAGCAGCGCGGAAATAAACGGCGCCATCACCCACAAGCCGGCACCGAGCAGCGCCAGCAGGAGGATCTGGACCAGCAGGCGATCATTGTTGGCCATGGTGACTCACTTTCAGCGGATCAATTCCAGGTGCAAGCCTTCTGTCGGTGCCGTGCCCACTTCCAGGCGCGCGCTACGCACACCGGCCTTGGCCAGTTGTTCGCGCCAGGCTTCGGCTTGCTCGCCGCTCAAGCTCACGCGCAGGGTGCTGTCGAGGTTGAGGCTGCGGCTCAGCAGGGTCACCCAGGCATCCTTGGGCTCAGCAAGATCAGGGTAGTCGAGCTTGCCGGTGTCGCGCAGCTCGCGCATCACCGTAGCCGAGGTGGGCAGCAGTTCGCCCAGCGGTTGCTCGGCAACGAACTCTTCCACATGCAGGTAGGCGCGCTTGTTGCCAGCGGTGACGCTGTACAACGCTACCAGGGTGTTGGCCTCTTCTGCCGAGCGCCGCAGGAGGATGAACGCCTGTTGGTCGTCGCCGCCATTGAGCCGAGCGTTCTTGAACACTTCATTGGCCCACAGGCTGGCTTCGCCGCAGTCACGTTTTTCACACCAGAACAACGGGTAGCCGCCGTCACGCTGCAGCGCTTCGCGGGCGCTGGTGAAGGCTTCGCGCGCGGTACGCTCGGTGGGCAACAGGTAAGTGACGGAATTGACCTGGCCACGGCTCTCGACCTTGCCTTCAACGCGCAGGCGGCCACTGATCTTGCGCAATGCGCCCATCGGATAGACGCGCTCCTGCTCGACCGCAGGGCGCTCATCGACAACTTTGCCGTCCAACGGGACCGGCAGCGTGCCGGCCCACACTATCGGGCTGGCCAGGCCCAGGCAGGCGGCGATGACGATTCGAATGCTCATCGGCCACCCATGCCGCACGCAGCGCCGGTGATCGATGGATGGATGTCTGGCATGTACATGGTTGTCTCCCTGTTCAACCCGCCAAGCCTCGACACTTGTCCGGTGCAAGTCAAGGAAACCCGAAAAAGCGATTGATACAGTCTGCGACAAGGGTCGCGCCGTGCTCGTCATTCAGGTGCAGGTGATGGCCGCCTGGCAGTGAAACCTGTTCAAAGGGTAGCTGCTCCAGCAACGCCGTGTGCCGGGCAAGCATGCCATCGGCGGCCACCACCAGGCAGGCATTGCACTTTACGCGTTTGACGAAGGCCATGGCCTGGGTTTCGCTCAGCCGCACGGGCGATGGCAGGGTCAGGCGGCTGTCGCTGCGCCAGCTGTAACCGCCGGGCACCGGCATCAGGCCGCGCTGGGCCAGCAGTTCGGCGGCTTCGCGACTGACGGCGACCATGCCTTTCATGCGCGCCTCGACGCCCTCCTCCAGGTTGGCGTACACCGACTTGCGCTTGCCATCCAGGCGCAACTGGGCCTGCAGCGCCATGCCTAGCCGTTCGGCAGCGTCTTGCTCGACGCCGGTTGGCGCAATGACGCCGTCGATCATCAGCAAATGGCTGACCCGATCAGGCAAGGCGCCGGCCAGTTGCACGGAAATGATCGCCCCCAATGAGTGCCCAAGCAGGCCGAAGCGCTCCCAACCGAGCTGTTGGGCAACCCGCACTACGTCGTGGGCGTAATCGGCCAGCGCATAGCTGGCGCCGGCCGGGCGATGCTCCGAGTAGCCATGCCCGGCCAAATCCAGCGCGACGATGCGCAGCCCTTTGAGGCGGGGCGCCAGGCGGGCGAAGCTGTTGGCGTTGTCCAGCCAGCCATGCAGGGCGATCACCGGGATGCCGTCGGCGGGGCCGAACAGGTGCGCGGCCAGTTCGATATGGCCCAGGTTCAGGCGGATTTCCTCGACCTGCGCGCTCATGCCTGGCTCCAGCGATCGAACAGGCCCTTGATCAGGCTGGCGGTATCGTCGGGGCGCTCCAGCGGGAACATGTGCCCGCCCGGCACGCTGTGGTATTCCCCCTGGGGCATGCCGCGCACGGCCAGGGCATGGTGGCGGCGGATCACCCGGCTGCGCTCGCCGCGGACCATCGCCAGCGGCACCTGCAGCTGGCGCGCCGGAGCTGGGCTGAGGTGGGGAATGCTGCGGTAGATGCTGATCTCGGTGGCCGGATCGAAGCGCAGGCGCAGGCCGTCTTGCGCTGCTTGCAGGCCGTGTTCCAGATAAGCTTCCAGGCAATCCGGGTCGAAGTGGCGGAACAGGGTCTTGCCGGCAAAGTAGCCACGGGCGCTGTCGCGATCACTGAATGACTCGCGCCGGCCCAAGGTGCGCCCTGCCGGGGTGATGCGGTCGATGAAGCCAAAGCGCTTGGCCGCGCGGATTACCCATTGATCGGCGCGGGTCAGCACGGGCGAGTCGAGCATTACCACGCCGCGGTAGTACTGCGGGCAACGCAGCGCCGCATGCAAGTGCAGCACGCCGCCCAGCGAGTGGCCGACGCCCCAGACCGGCGCGTCCTGTTGGGCCAGGTGATGGAGCAGCTCATTGACCAGGTTCAGCCAGTTGTCATCGACCGGAAAGCGCGGATCGTGCGCATGCTGCTCCAGGTGCTGGACTTGGTAGTCCGGCGCCAGTGCGGCAAACAGCTTGCCGTAGGTGGCCGAGGGAAAGCCATTGGCATGGGCGAAGAAGATCTGCTGCGACATGGCCGGCTGCTCTGCTGGGGGAATGATGGCCCATTGTCGGCAAGCGCGGCGATGGCGGCAACGTTTGGATAGGTCATCGCCAAGGGCGATCAGGTCATCGAAGTCAATCGAAACTGGCCATCGAGCGGCGCAGACAGGCGTGCATATACGCCAGCTGATACTCCAGCGCCTCACGCGCCAGGCCTTTATCGCGCTCACTGAGCTGGAGCCTGCGCAAGGCCAGGCAGCTGGTTTGCAGCAGGTGCGCCATGCGCATACTGGCCTGGCGCAGTTGTTCGAGTTCGTATTGGCCCTCGAACTTGCGCAGCAACAGGTTGAAGCTGGCATCTGCGCAGTCTTGCAACAAACGGTGCTCGGCAAAATCCGGGACGCCCCGCTCATTGAGTTTGTCCAGTGCCGCCTGCGGCTTTACCGACTGCACCAACTCCAGACGCCGACTGCTCATTCAATGCTCCCTGGCCCACTGCCCGCTTGATCTGCCGGCAACGCTAGCAATGCGCCCAACGCCAAAGCAACTGACAAAACTACCAGTTGCCAGGGATCAGCCTGGGTGGCTAAGGGCGCGCAGGGTCATCAAGCCTGCCAGCGGCCAATCGCCTTCCAGCTCGGCGAGGCTGGCGGTACTCATTGGCGCGGCTTGTTGCCCATGGCCATGCTCGAGCATGCCGACCAGCGCCCCAACCAACGGCTGATGGCTGACCAACAAGACATGCTCCAGGCCCAACCGCTCGATCTCACCGATAACCTTTTGCACATCGCTTTCCGGAGTCAACCAGGGCACGGTGCGCACCGGCTCGGCGAAGCCCAGGGTGTCATGCACCAGTGCGGCGGTCTGCTGGGCGCGCACATAGGGGCTGGCGATGATCGCCTGCAGCGGCTGGCCGAGCAGCCGCGCAGCGCTGTGCAACACTTGCTCGCGGCCATGGGCGGTGAGGCGTCGCTCGGCATCGGTATTGGCGCGCGGCTCGGCCTCGCCGTGGCGTAGCACCCACAGCTTCACAGCTTGGGCTCCTCGTCACGCACCGGATGGGGCGCTGGGGCGACGGCATGCGGCGCCTCGCCTTCCGGGGTGCGCGGGGTTGGCCAGTCGGCGAACGGCCATGGCTTGTTATCGGTATGGAAGGTGCCGAAGCGACCGATCTGCGCCAGGTACTGGCTGAGGCTGTCGCCAAAGTTCATCAGGCTGGCGCTGGGCGCGCCATAGATCAGCCGGTAGATCAGCTGGACCAGGACCAGGCCGCCGAGCAGCAGCTCGGCCAGCTGCCAGACCACCAGGAACACCAGCATCCACAGCACCCGCAGGATGATCGACTCGCGCTGAGCGCGCTCGGGGGTATCGTTCATGTATTGCTCCTTGCTCTGGTCAGAGCCGCTGACGGCTCAGTTGAAACCGCTGGTGGAAATGAAGTCGACGTCGGTTTTCGGTTCGGCGCGCATCAGGTGCTCGATGACCTGGTTGAGCGTGCGACCCTCGAACAGGATCGCGTGCAAACCGGCCACCAGCGGCATGTACACCTGCGCCTCGTGGGCCTTGGCCTTGAGTACCTTGAGGGTGTTGACCCCTTCGGCCACTTCGCCTAAGCGGCTGACGGCCTGTTCCAGCGACAATCCCTGGCCCAAGGCATGGCCGACCTGGTAGTTGCGGCTCTTGGGCGAAGAGCAGGTGACGATCAGGTCACCGACCCCGGCCAGGCCAAGGAAGGTCATCGGGTTGGCGCCCAGGCTCACGGCAAAGCGGGTCATCTCGGCCAGGGCACGGGTAATCAGCATGCTCTTGGTGTTCTCGCCCATGCCCAGCGCCACAGCCATGCCGGCGATGATCGCGTAGACGTTCTTCAGCGCACCGCCCAGCTCGACGCCGAAGCGGTCGGCGCTGGCGTAGACACGGAAAGTGCGGCCATGCAGCACCTCCTGTACGCGCTGGCACAGCGCTTCATCTTCACTGGCGACCACGGTGGCGGTCAGCGCGTGCTCGGCGATCTCGCGGGCCAGGTTCGGCCCGGACAGCACGCCAATGCGCGCCTGCGGGGCGATCTCTTCGAGGATCTGGCTCATCAGCTTGAAGCTCTGCGCCTCGATGCCTTTGGTCAGGCTGACCAGGCATTTGCCCCGCAGCAGCTCGGCATGCGGCGCCAGCACGCTGCGCAGCGCGCTGGATGGCAGGGCGACGAAGATCAGCTCGGCGGCTTGCAGGGTAGCCAGCAGGTCGTTGACTGGCTCGACGCCGTCCTGCAGGCGAATGCCTTTGAGGTAGCGCGGGTTCTCGCGATTGACGCGCATGGCCTGGGCCTGGTCCGGATCGCGCATCCATTGGCGTACCGGGTTGCCGTTTTCCGCCAGCAGGTTCGCCACGGCGGTGCCAAAGCTGCCGCCTCCCAGCACCGCAACAGGTTGCTGTTCAGTCATATCCAATCCGTTAAAGCCATAAGTTAAGTGGCAACCGCTGCATTATACGGCCCGTGTGCGTCAGAACCAGTGGCAGACGCGTGCAAGCTGCGAAGTTGCAGGCAGCCTGCATGCGTGAACAAGCCAACACAGTACTCAGCCTTGACCTGAGCCGCTGGAAAAACCCGCAAGGTCAGTTAACATGCCTGTTTCAACACTGATACAAGGCCGTACCGTGTTTCCTGGCCCGCCACCGGTTCCTCGCCTGCTATTGCTGACTGCCCTGCTCGGCGGCCCTGCTGTGGCCGACGATCTGTTCATCGACAACCAGGACCTGCCGCAAGTTCTGACCGCCACCCGCCTGAAACAATCCCCAGCCGCGGTGCCGGGCAGCATGACCGTGCTCGACAGCGACCTGATCCGCGCCAGCGGCGCCCGGGATATTCCCGAGCTCCTGCGCCTGGTGCCAGGGATGATGATCGGCTATGGCGCCGGCAACCAGCCGACGGTCAACTACCACGGCAGTAACGTCAGCGAAGCCCGGCGCATGCAGGTGTTGATCGATGGCCGCTCGGTGTACCGCGCAGGCCTGGCCACGGTAGACTGGAGCGATATCCCGGTAGCCCTTGAGGATATCGAGCGGATCGAGGTGTTTCGCGGCCCCAACACCGTCAGCTACGGCGCCAACGCGCTGATGGCGGTGGTCAACATCCTCACCCGCAACCCCGCCGACAGCCACGGCACGCGCCTGAAAATGACCCGCGGTGAAGATGGCATCAATGACTTCTATGCCAGCCAAGGGCTTGGCTGGGACGGTGGCGACCTGCGCCTGTCGCTGTCTGGCCAGCAAGATGACGGTTTCGATCAAGACCAGTACGGCCGTGACTACCGCGACAGCCGCCGGCTGAATCGGATCAACCTCAATGTCAGCCATATGCTCGCGCCCAACCAGACCTTGGAGTGGCAGTTGGCGGCCAAGGAAGGCAGCAACCAGCGGCCTTACACCTACAAACCGGTGTTTCCCTTCGTCACCCGCGCCGGCGACAGCGCTGATGTCAACGCCAAGGACTACGCGGGCTCGCTGCGCTGGAGCATCGATATCAACCCCGAACACAGCCTGTACGTACAGGGTTCGGCGCAGCACTTCGACCGCCAGCAGGTGTGGCGGGCCTGTGATGCGGCACTCTCGTTCAGCCAGGAACTGACTCGTCTGTGGCAGATGGACTCGAACTACGCCGAGCAGGTGGCACGCAACATCACCAATCCCCCGGGCAACAGCAACCCCGCCTTACAGGCGTTGCGGGACCAGGTGAAACAGCAATGGGACAGCCAGGGTGGCAGCCAGGTGGTGTGTGGCGATGTCGACCAGAGCACCCGGGAAACCCGCTATGACCTGGAGATCCAGGACACCCTGAGCCTGACCGACAACCTGCGCCTGCTCAGTGGTGCCAATTTCCGCTATGACAAAGCCGACTCGCAGACCTACTTCAATGGCACGCTGGACGATCAGACCTGGCGCCTGTTCGGCCAACTGGAGTGGCGCGCGGACGAACACTGGATCCTGCAAGGCGGGGCGATGTTCGAAGACAGTCGCCTGTCCGGCAGCTCGCTGACGCCACGGGTCGCGGTCAATTACCTGATCACCCCGCGGCATGGCTTGCGGGCCGTCTACTCTGAGGCGGTGCGCTCGCCAGACATGTTCGAGAACAACGTCAACTGGAGCTACACGGTCAACAACCTGACGCCCTATCAACCCTGGATGGGCAATGGTGAGTACTTCGTCAAGACCCGCGGCCCGGGCGATCTGGACCAGGAGCGGATGCGCTCGCGCGAGCTGGGTTACAACGGTAACTTCAGCGATATCGACCTGAGCATGGATGTGAAGCTGTTCTACGACGAGATCACCGGAATGATCAGTGAACCGCTGCGCAACAACCAGTACATTGCCAGCAACGCCAACAAGGCCAGTTTTCGTGGCACCGAGGCGCAGGTCGACTGGCGCCCGAGCCTGCGCGATCGCCTACGGCTGAGCTACGCCTACGTCGACGCCTGGGCCAGCAACCGCAATGACAGCCAGAACAGCGCACGCAACAGCGGCTCGGCTGGCTGGATGCGTGACTGGGGCGCGGGTTGGTCCAGCGCGCTGTTCTACTATGGCGATGCCAACCTCAACGACTATCGCTTCGAGCGCATCGACCTGCGCGTGGCCAAGCGCCTGCGCATTCAGGGCACCACCCTGGAGCTTGCCGCACTCTGGCAGCAGCGTCTGGACGACGAGCCGATCACCCTGCCCCAGAACCGTTACGACAGCCGTCACCGCCTGAGCGTCAGCGCGGAGCTGGAGTTCTGATGCTGCGTCTGCTGCGCCTGCTGCTGCTCTGCCTATGGCCACTGGGGACGCTGTCAGCCAGCGAGATCCTGTTGGTCGGGGGTGACGATCAGCCCGGCATCCGCAATTTCGTCGAGGCCATGCAAAGCCGTCGCAGCCATGACCAGGTGCGCTTTCAAAGCGTGGCCGAGCTGCCCCGCCCCAGCCAGCTGAAAAGCGATATTCGCCTGATCCTGCTCGACAACGCCGCGCTGGAATGGCGCCTGGGCGAAACCGCCGGGCCGCCGGCTTTGGCCATGCGGGTCAGCCGGGTGCAAGTTGAACAGCGCCTGGGAAAGTCGCGTCCGGCCTATTTGTGCCTGCTCTGGAGTGACCCGCCGCTGGCCCGGCAACTGCGCCTGACACGCTTGCTGCTGCCCCAGGCCCGCCGAATTGGCGTGCTGTACGGGGAGCAAAGCCGCTTTCTGCTCGACGAACTGCGCCAGGCCGCCCAGCCCCTGGGCCTGGAGATAGTCGCCCAGGACTGGCCCGACCTGCGTGACAGCCGCCCGCTGCAGCACCTGTTGGGCAACAGCGACGTGCTGCTGGGGATCGATGACCCCGACCTGTACAACTCCAAGACCGCCAAGAACGTCCTGCTCAGCAGCTATGGCCGGCAGCTGGCACTGATCGGCCCCAACGTCGGCTTCGTTCGCGCTGGCGCCCTGGCCAGCACCTACAGCGACCAGGACGACTGGCTGGCGGTGCTCGACCGGCTGCTCGACCAGCCCCCGGCGCGCTGGCCGCGTAGCCTGTATCCCTCGCACTTTGGCGTCAGTGGCAACCAACAGGTCGCCCGCGCCCTGGGCCTGGAGCCGATTGATCCGAAGGCCGCCGCCCTGGCCCTGGCCGAAGGAGAACCCACCCCATGAGAAAGCGCCTGAGCTGGGACATCCATACCCGCACGCAAATCATCAGCCTCGGCCCGGCCTTGTTGCTGACGCTGTTGCTGATCAGCTTCTTTACCTTCGTGCGTATCCAGGACTTGCGCCAGGAGCTCAACCACACCGGCCAGCTGATCGCCAACCAGCTGGCGCCGGCCTCGGAGTACGGGGTGATCTCCGGCAACAACGAGGTGCTGGAAAGCCTGATGCGCGCGACCTTGAGCATTCCGCACGTGCGTTTTCTGGAAGTGCAGGACAGCCGCAACCATATCCTGGTGTATGTCGAGCAAGCCGATGAAAGCGCCAACCGCGCGCAGCGCGTGGAAGTGTTCCAGGCGCCGATCCGCCTCCAGCAGATCCGCCTGGACAACGACTTCCTGCAGCAAGGCAAGACGCCGATGCCGCGCATTGGCGATGACTACCTGGGCCGGGTAATCGTCGGCATGTCGGACGACGCCTTCAGCCAGCGCCAGCAAGAAATCGTCATCAAGGCCGGGATCCTGGCCCTGTTCGCCCTGTTGTTCACCTTCCTCCTCGCGCGCCGCTTGGCCATGAGCCTGGCCAAGCCCATCAGCGACATGGGCCACGCGGTCAAGGCGATCCAGCAGGGCGAGTTCAATGCCCCGGTGCCGGTGGTAGATGATAGCGAGCTGGGCCATCTGGCGCGTCACATCAACAACCTGGCCAGTGCCCTGGAGCAGGCCAGCCAAGAACAGAAGCAGGCAATCGCGCAGTTGATCCAGGCCCGCGAAGAGGCCGAACAGGCCAACCGCGCCAAGTCGGACTTCCTGGCCATGATGAGCCATGAACTGCGCACGCCGATGAATGGTGTGTTGGGCATGCTGCAATTGCTCGAAACCACCCAGCTGACCCACGAGCAGGCTGACTACACGGCAGTGGCCAGCGAATCGACCGGGCACCTGCTCAAGGTGATCAATGACATCCTCGACTTCTCGCGGATCGAGCGCACCAGCCTTGAGCTGGAGCATATCGATTTCAACCTGGGCGAGCTGATCAGCAGCAGCGTGCAGTCGTTCCAGCACAGCGCCCAGCAGCGCGGCCTGGACCTGCAGTTGAAACTGCCGACAGGCCTGGACCGGCTGGAAGTTGTCGGCGATCCGACACGCATCCGCCAGATCCTCCTGAACCTGATCGGCAACGCCTTGAAGTTCACCGAGCGCGGCCAGGTCGAAGTCGAGCCGCGCTGGCAGGTGCTCGACCGCCAGTTGATCTGGTTCAGCTGCGCGGTACGCGACACCGGCATCGGTATCGACAGCGACCGCCTGGAAATGATGTTCGTCGCCTTCCAGCAGGCCGACAGTTCGATCTCCCGACGCTACGGCGGTACTGGCCTGGGCCTGGCAATTGCGCGCACCCTGGCCGAACGCATGGGCGGCCAGTTGCGCGCCGAGAGTCGCGAGGGCCTGGGCTCGACCTTTACCCTGGAAATGCCCCTGGCCCTGGCCAGCAAGCCCGCCGCCCTGCTCCCAGGCAGCGCGGCGCAGGGCCAGCCAGGCGAGGCTGGCGGGCGGATCCTGCTGGTCGAGGACAACCCGGTAAACCAAAGCGTGATCGAGGCGATGCTGCGCAGCCTCGGCTTTGAGGTCAGCGTGGCCATGGACGGCGCGCAGGCGGTAGAGCAGGTCGACCAGCAGCGCTTCGCTGCGGTACTGATGGATTGCCGCCTGCCGCTGATGGACGGCTATGAAGCGACCCGGCGCATTCGTCAGCTACGCCAAGGCGCCGGGCTACCGATCATCGCCTTGACCGCCAGTGCCTTGCAGGGCGATCGCGAGCGTTGCCTGGCGGCTGGCATGGACGATTACCTGAGCAAACCCTTCAAACGCACGGAACTGCAGCGGATCCTGCAGCGTTGGTTACCCGGACAGACAGCCGCGACTGGCGATAAATGCTAAAGTGCGGCAGTCTTAGACTAGACAGGACCGCCGCTGGGCCTGAAAATACTGGTTTCAGTGAACACCTGTACTTCATTTGCCAGGTGCGCTGTGACTTTCACCACAACGCAATAGTCTACCTGTAGGCTGCCGCCTTGAGCTCATAGTGCTCTGGGATGGCCGGGAAGATTCATCCCCTGCCGCATGGGGATTATTGAGGAGCTCGCATGACCAAACAAAACGCCTTTACTCGGGAAGACCTGCTGCGCTGCAGTCGCGGTGAGCTGTTCGGCCCAGGTAACGCGCAACTGCCCGCCCCGAACATGTTGATGGTCGATCGCATCACGCATATCAGCGAGGAAGGCGGAAAGTTCGGCAAAGGTGAATTGGTCGCCGAGCTGGATATCACTCCGGACCTGTGGTTCTTCGCCTGCCACTTCGAAGGTGATCCGGTGATGCCGGGCTGCCTGGGCCTCGATGCCATGTGGCAGTTGGTCGGTTTCTTCCTCGGCTGGCAGGGTCTGCCGGGCCGCGGTCGCGCCCTGGGTTCGGGCGAAGTGAAATTCTTCGGTCAGGTGCTGCCTACCGCCAAGAAAGTCACCTACAACATTCATATCAAGCGCGTCCTGAAGGGCAAGCTGAACATGGCCATCGCCGATGGCTCGGTCAGCGTCGACGGCCGCGAGATCTACACCGCCGAAGCCCTGCGGGTCGGCGTGTTCACCTCCACTGACAATTTCTAAGGGTTATTCGCATGCGCCGCGTCGTTATCACTGGTCTGGGCATCGTATCGTGCCTGGGCAATGACAAAGAGACCGTCACCGAAAACCTGCGCAAGAGCCGTCCGGGCATTCGCTACAACCCGGAATATAAGGAAATGGGGCTGCGTAGCCAGGTTTCCGGTTCCATCGACCTCAACCTCGAAGAACTGATCGACCGCAAGGTGTTCCGCTTTGTCGGCCACGCGGCTGCCTACGCCTACCTGGCGATGCAGGACGCGATCAAGGACTCGGGCCTGACCGAAGAGCAGGTTTCCAACCCACGCACCGGCCTGGTAGCAGGCTCCGGCGGCGCATCGACCCTGAACCAGATGGAAGCGCTGGATACCCTGCGCGAGAAGGGCGTCAAGCGCGTCGGTCCATACCGTGTCACCCGGACCATGGGCAGCACTGTATCGGCGTGCCTGGCAACGCCGTTCAAGATCAAGGGCATCAACTACTCGATCTCCTCGGCTTGCGCCACCAGCGCCCACTGCATCGGTACCGCGCTGGAGCAGATCCAGTGGGGCAAGCAGGACATCGTCTTCGCCGGCGGCGGTGAAGAAGAGCACTGGAGCCAGTCGTTCCTGTTCGACGCCATGGGCGCGCTGTCCACCAAGCGCAACGACACCCCTGAGCTGGCCTCGCGCGCCTACGACGCTGACCGTGACGGTTTCGTCATCGCCGGCGGCGGCGGCATGGTGGTGGTCGAAGAGCTGGAACATGCCCTGGCCCGTGGCGCCAAGATCTACGCCGAAATCGTCGGCTACGGCGCGACCTCCGATGGCTACGACATGGTCGCACCGAGCGGTGAAGGCGCCATCCGCTGCATGCAGCAGGCACTGTCCACCGTCGACACACCGATCGACTACCTGAACACCCACGGCACCTCGACTCCGGTCGGTGACGTCGCGGAAATGAAAGGTGTGCGTGAAGTGTTCGGCGACAAAGCGCCGAAGATCAGCTCGACCAAGAGCCTGTCCGGTCACTCGCTGGGCGCCGCTGGCGTGCACGAGGCGATCTACTGCCTGCTGATGATGGAAAACAACTTCATCGCCGGCTCCGCCAACATCGATGAGCTGGACCCAGAGGTCGCTGACCTGCCGATCCAGCGCGAAACCATCGAGAACGCCAAGATCGATACGGTCATGAGCAACAGCTTCGGCTTCGGTGGCACCAATGCCACCCTGGTACTGAAGCGTTGGGAAGGCAAGTAAGACCTTAGCGCTCTAGCGAAAACGCCCCGACTGGTTCGGGGCGTTTTTTGTTTGTGGCGTTGCTGGGGCTGTGCCGACGCTATCGCGGGGCAAGCCCGCTCCCACGTGGAAGTACGCGCATTAAGTGGCTGTACGCGCATTACGTGGGAGCGGGCTTGCCCCGCGATAGGGCCGGTACAGCCAGCTCAATGCCCCTTGGGCAACACCGCCAGAAAATTCTCCCGCGCCACCTTCTGCGCGACCTGCTCGGGCAATGCATCCAGGAACGGATCAAAGCCATGCAGCTGCTCGCCCAAGGTGCCAAACCGGCCCACCACATCCGAGCCAAGCATGAACCGATCAGGATAGCGCTCGACCAACGCCAACCACGCCTGGCGCGGCTTGCCCTGCTCATCCAGCAAGTACGGCTCTAGTACGCTCCACGACAGATCAATGTACAAGTTGGGGTAATCCTTGAGCATTCGGGTCAGCACTGGCAAGAGAAAGTCCATCTGCGTCTGGTGCCGATGAATCTCCATGCTGGTACCCGCATGCGCCCAGATGAAGCGGGTGTGCGGATGATTGCGCAGCGGCTCCTCGATCTCGGCCAAGTACAGCGGGTTGCGCTCGCGCTTGGAGGTGATGTTGGAGTGAATCAGTACGGGTAGATCGCGCTCAGCCGCCAGGTGATAGATGCGCGTCATCGCCTCGTTGTTGGCCCTGGGCGTGTCGCCGCTGGTCAGGGCAGTAAGGTCATCGTGGCGGGTGAACACCTCGCCAATGCCTTGCCACAGCCCCGGATACAGCTCAAGCATGCGCTCAATATGGCTGACAGCATTCTTGTCCACCGGATTGAAGCCGGTCAGAAACGGATGGAAGCGCTTGCGCTGCTGCGGCGTTAACTTTTCAAGAGCAGCCGCCACATAGATATCAGTGGCGCTGTACCAATACGCATCGGCGTCGTCACCCGCGTAATAGCGTGGGCGCTTGGGTTCGTCTTCATGCCATTTCTTGGCCACCGAAACGCCAGAAATCATCGACTGGTCGATCCCTGCCTGGTCCATCGCCTCGAGCAAGGCCGGCATGCCTTCGGTTTCCTGGAAGAAGTCGACGTAGTGCAGGTGGGCATCGCTGTAGCGGTAGTCGCGGGCCTGGGCCACCTGGCAGAGCAGGCCCGAAACCAGCACGGCAGCCAGTGTTCTGGCGATCATGGCAGCATCCTTATCCTGATTCGAACAGAGTAGACCCGCGCGCGCTCGCCGCGGTTCAGCAATCGACCACAACCCGTTATGCTGGTGGGCACTTACCGCGCCGCCTGGAGCCGAACATGAGCAGCCCGTTGATCATCCGTCCGCGCGCCGAATCGGTCGAGGGCCAGCCGATCCTGCGCCCACTGCCTTCGGCGCAGTGCCGCAGCGTCGGCCCGTTCGTCTTCTTCGACCATATGCTGGAGACCGACTATGCGCCTGGCAGCGGCATGGATATCCGCCAGCATCTGCATATTGGCCTGTCGACCCTGACCTACTTGTTCGAGGGCGAAATCCTGCACAAGGACAGCCTGGGCTCGGATCAGCGGGTTTTGCCTGGCGATGTCAGCTGGATGACGGCCGGGCGCGGCGTCGCCCATGTCGAGCGCACGCCCGCGGAGGGTTTTGCCAACGGCTCGCGCCTGCATGGGCTGCAGGTATGGCTGGCCTCGCCACGTGAGCATGAGCAGGGCCTGGCAAGCTACAGTCATCACCCCGCGGCGAGCCTGCCGGTCAGTGAAGCGCTGGGCGTGCGCATCTGCTTGATTGCCGGCAACGGCTTTTGCCTGGAGTCGCCGGTGCCCGTGCTCTCCCCTACCCTGTACGCCCATGTGCGCATGCAACCGGCGACAACCCTGCTGGTGCCGAGCGAGCATGCCCAGCGGGCGCTGTACCTGCTCGATGGCGAGTTGCAGCTCAATGGGCAGGAGGTCGAGCCGTGCAGCCTGCTGGTGTTGCCGGAGGGTGAAGAGGTGACGCTGTATGCCGAGGGCGAATGCCAGTTGGTGCTGATCGGTGGCGCGCCGCTGGATGGGCCACGGCGGATGAACTGGAATTTTGTCGCAAGTGATCCAGCGCTGATCGAACAGGCCCGGGTGCGCTGGGCTGCTGGGGATTGGCCGGTGGTGCCTGGGGAAATCGAACGGATCGAGTTACCGCGCTAGTTGGGGCCGCTGCGCGCCCCTTCGCGGGCAAGCCCGCTCCCACAGGGATAGCGGCGCTGCGCAGATCAGTGGTGAGCTAAGTTAGACCCGCAAAGAGCTTTATTAAAAGCGTTGGGGCTATTTTTCACTCCTTCGCGGCGGTTCGGCGGCCTGGCCCGCCCCCAACAGGGCGTTTGATCTAGCTCACCGCTGACCCCACAGCGCGGCCCTCCCTGTGGGAACGGGCTTGCCCGCGAAGGGCCGCTGCGCGGCCCCGGCACACTCAACCTTTGAACACTTCCGCCAGCAGGTTGTGCATCGCCTTGAACGCCCGCTCCGAGGTCTTGCGGTCATACTGCATCTTGCCCGGCACATTGGCACTCGGATCAGTGAACGAATGCACCGCACCGCCATAGCTGAGCAACTGCCAATCGACCATGGCGGCATTCATTTCTTCCTCGAACGCCGGCAACTGCTCACGCGGCACCAAGGGGTCCGAGGCACCATGCAGCACCAGCACCGAGCCCTTGATGCGCTTGGCGTCTTCTGGGTTCGGCGTATCCAGGGTGCCATGGAACGACACGGCAGCCTTAAGATCAGCCCCGGTACGCGCCAACTCCAGCGCACAGCAACCGCCAAAGCAGAAACCGAAGGTCGCCACCTTACCCGGCTCCAGCAGCGCCTTGGACTGCCCCAGCAGTTGATCCAACGCCTCTTTCATGCGCTTGCGCAACTCACCGCGATCATTCTTCAGCGGCATCATCGCGTTGCCTGCCTCATCGGCATTGGCCGGGCGCACCGACTGGCCATACAGGTCAGCGATCAATACCACATAACCCTTTTCGGCAACTTCCTTGGCAATGCGCTCGGCACCTTCACCGATACCCATCCAGTTCGGCGCCATCACCAGGCCTGGTCGCCCCAGCGCACCGGGCTCATACACCAAGCGGCTTTCATAGGTCTTGCCGGACAGGTGATAGACCAGCGATTCGACGATTACCTTGCTCATCAAACTCCTCCTTGCACCATGAAAAAAGCCCGCCGAAGCGGGCTTTCCTAGCAACTAACTCAAGCAGACAGCTCGACCAGCAGCTTGTTCAAGCGACGAACGTAGGCCGCTGGGTCCTTCAGGCTGTCGCCAGCCGCCAGCGCGGCTTGATCGAACAGGATGTGCGAAAGCTCCGCGAAGCGGTCTTCGCTCTGCTCGTTGTCGAGCTTGTCGATCAGCGGGTGAGCCGGGTTGAATTCGAAGATCGGCTTGGAATCCGGCACCTTCTGCCCGCTGGCTTCGAGGATCTGGCGCATCTGCAGACCCAGGTCCTGCTCGCCAATGGCGAGGATCGCCGGCGAATCGGTCAGACGATGCGAAACACGCACTTCGGCGACGCTGTCACCCAGGGCAGTCTTCAGACGCTCGACCAAGCCTTCCTTGTTTTTGGCGACTTCTTCCTGGGCCTTCTTGTCTTCTTCCGAATCCAGCTGGCCCAGGTCCAGGTCACCGCGAGCGACGTCGACAAAGTTCTTGCCGTCGAAGTCGCTCAGGTAGCTCATCAGCCACTCATCGATACGATCGGTCAGCAGCAGCACTTCGATGCCTTTCTTGCGGAAGACTTCCAGGTGCGGGCTGTTCTTGACCTGCGCGTAGGTTTCGCCGGTGAGGTAGTAGATCTTGTCCTGACCTTCCTTGGCGCGCGCCAGGTAATCGGCCAGCGACACGCTTTGCTCGCCGCTGTCGTCATGGGTCGAAGCGAAACGCAGCAGGCCGGCGATCTTCTCTTTGTTGGCGAAGTCTTCAGCGGGGCCTTCTTTGAGCACCTGGCCGAAGTTCTTCCAGAAGCCCTTGTACTGCTCAGGCTCGTTCTTGGCCAGTTTCTCCAGCATGTCCAGCACGCGCTTGGTCAGGGCCGTTTTCATCGAGTCGATGATCGGGTCCTTCTGCAGGATTTCACGCGAGACGTTCAGCGACAGGTCGTTGGAGTCGACCACACCCTTGATGAAACGCAGGTACAGCGGCAGGAACGACTCGGCCTGGTCCATGATGAACACGCGCTGCACGTACAGCTTCAGGCCGCGTGGCGCTTCGCGCTGGTACAGGTCGAACGGCGCGCGGGCCGGGACGTACAGCAGCGAGTTGTATTCGAGCTTGCCTTCGACCTTGTTGTGGCTCCAGGCCAGCGGGTTCTCGAAGTCATGGCCGATGTGCTTGTAGAACTCCTGGTACTCCTCGTCCTTGACCTCGGTGCGCGGACGGGTCCACAGGGCGCTGGCGCGGTTGACGGTTTCCCACTCTTGCGCAGGTTGCTCTTCGCCTTCAGCGGCTGCGGCTTGCTCTTTGGGCAGTTCGATCGGCAGGGCAATGTGGTCGGAGTACTTCTTGACCACGTTGCGCAGACGCCAGCCATCGGCGAACTCTTCTTCACCCTTTTTCAGGTGCAGGACGATACGGGTGCCACGCTGTGGCTTGTCGATGGTGGCGACTTCGAACTCACCCTCGCCCTTGGACGACCAGTGCACGCCCTCGGCAGCTGGCAGGCCGGCGCGGCGGCTGTAGACGTCGACTTTGTCGGCGACGATGAACGCCGAATAGAAGCCCACGCCGAATTGGCCAATCAGGTGCGAATCCTTTTTCTGATCGCCACTGAGGTTCTTCATGAAGTCGGCAGTGCCGGACTTGGCGATGGTACCCAGGTGGGCGATGACGTCTTCACGGCTCATGCCGATACCGTTGTCCTCAAGGGTCACGGTGTTGGCGTCTTTATCGAAGCTGACGCGGATCTTCAGGTCGGCGTCGCCTTCGAGCAGCTCAGGCTTGGCCAAGGCCTCGAAACGCAGCTTGTCAGCGGCGTCGGAGGCGTTGGAAATCAGCTCGCGCAGGAAGATTTCCTTGTTCGAGTACAGCGAGTGGATCATGAGGTGCAGCAGTTGCTTTACCTCGGTCTGGAAGCCCAGGGTTTCTTTTTGTGTCTCCACACTCATGGTCTTCAAAACTCCGATCTGATGGCAGTTGTCGCCCAGCGGCCCGATTGGCCTGCTTTTACGGCGGGATGACAAGCAGATGGGGGCTGACCTGACTATTTCAAGGGCTTTTCTGGTTCGATCTTGAAATGCGCACGGGCGGTGGCGATCGGCGTGTCCCGATCAGCCTGCCAGGCGGTGATGGCGACGTTGGTCACCCGCCTGCCCTGGCGCCACAGCTGGCAGTGGGCAAAGGTGTCGCGCAGGTGGCCGGCGCGCAGGTAATCGATGGAAAAATCGATGATCTTGGGAATGCTCACGCTTTCGCTGTAGATCAGCAGGTACAGCGCGGCGCTGAGCTCCATGAAGCCTGCGATCACCCCGCCATGAATCGCCGGCAACAGCGGATTGCCAACGTTGTCCGGGTTGGCCGGCAGGCGGAACAGCAGCTCGTCGCCGCGACGTTCGCACTCGATGCCAATCAGGCCTGCATAAGGGATCAATGCCAGCAGGGGCCGGTAGTCGCCCGCCGCGTGCGCTTCGTTAAGGCGCTGGCGAACATCGCGGGGGATCATACGCCCTGCTCCTTCTTCAAGCTGTTTCCAAAGCGGATGCCCCCTTTGACCTCCTGGCCCAGGCGCATGAAGGTGCCGACCACCTGGCAGATGGGTTGCTCGGGGTCATCCTGATAGGCCGTGCCGCGGGTGAAGATCACATCACGGGTCACCCGATAGCAGTATGCGTGACCGTGGATAGCCTTGCCGGGGTCGGCCGGGTGCATGTAATCGATGCGCAAATCCAGGGTCGGGCACACCTCGAACTGCTCCAGCGCGCAGAGCGTGGCCATGCCGCAGGTGGTGTCCATCAGCGTGGTCAGCGCACCGCCATGCACGGCGCCGGTCTGGGGGTTGCCGACAATCATTGGCGACCAGGGCATTACCAGGGTCATGCCACTGGCGTCAGCGTGATGCACGCGCATCTGCAAAACCTGACAATGTTTCAATGCTGAGAGAAAGCGCTCAGCCATGGCTATCAAGGGCGTGTCGCTCATCGGGCGATTTCCTTGTACTGATTCGTCAGCGGCACAAAATCAGTGAAAAGTCTATGTAGAACGGGGCGTTATATATCTGTAATCTTCGCGGAACTTATTCCACTTACTTGAGCTCGAAGGAACAAGTAAGTTATTCCACCAAGGAGAGACACCCCCATGCGTAAACCTTTTGCTTTTGCTCTGATGCTGGCCGCTGCCATGGGTCTGGCCGCTTGCGACAAGGCAAGTGAAGACAAAGCCCAGGACGCACAGCAACACGCTGAGCAAGCCCAGGAAAAAGCGGGCGAAGCTCAGGATAAAATGAACGAGGCTGCCAAGGAAAACGCCGAAGCCGCCAAAGATCAGGCCGAAGCGCAGCAAAAAGCTGCTGAAGAAGCCGCTGAAGAAACCGCACCTGCTACCCCGGCTCCAACCGAGCCAGCTAAGCAGTAATCGGTATAAACAAAAAAACCCGACACTGTCGGGTTTTTTTGTGCCTGAAGTTTAAGGATTAATCGTTTCAGTCGATGCAATGGAACTTTCTTTAGCCGCATCGATCGGTGCACTTTCGGTCGGTGTGAACACCATCACGTCCAACACATCCGAATGGAACTCGCGGCGATAAAGAATCAGCACTACGCCAATCGTAGTGCCCATGAATATCCAGGGGCTAATGAACCAGGTCAACATGGCCATGCCGAAGTAATAAGAGCGCAAGCCCAAGTTGAACTGGTTGGCCGCCAGCGACAACACCCGCGCCGCGCGCGAGGCAAACGCCTTGCGCTCCAGTTCATTGACCAGGCGTTCGCCGATCATCGGCGCCGAACCGACCAGCACTGCAGCAAAGTTGTATTGGCGCATGCACCAGCTGAAGGTGAAGAAGGCATAAACGAACACCGCCGCCAGGCTCAGCAGCTTGATCTCCGAGACGCCCTGCGACGCCTCCTGCACCAAGGGCAGGTCGGCCAGCAGCGACAATGCCCGATCCGAGGCGCCAAGCACGGTGAGGATACCGGCCAGGATAATCAGGGTACTGGAGGCGAAGAACGAGGCGTTGCGCTCCAGGTTACCGATTACGCTGGCGTCGGCGATGCGGTTGTCGCGCAGGAGCATGCGGCGCATCCAATCCTCGCGGTACAGGTGCAGGACACTGGCCAGGCAAGCGGTGTCGCGGCCCTTCCAGATGGCGTAGCGGGTGTAGCCACCCCAGCACAGGGCGAACCAGCAGACCGCCAACAGATTGCTCAAATTGCTTTGGATGAAGCTCATGCAGGGTTCTCGACCGTTCAGGTGCAAAGAAAGATATTGACCGGTTTTCGACGTTTGGATTCGGTAAAAGGCACGTGCTTGAGAGAATAATCTGCTTTGCTCGTGCGGGCCTTATCGCGGGGCGAGCCCGCTCCCACGCACGACATCTGCGCAGATGCCTGAGTGGGGACCGACCAGAAAAAAACCCCGCATCCTGACGGATACGGGGTTTTTGGTCTCAACCATTTGCTGGCGCCCTTCGGCTTGTGGCCGGCGCCTGCCTCCTGGTCTCAATCCATCAGGCCATGGCCTCGCGCGGCTTGCCAAGCATGCGGTCGCAGACCACGGCCCCGGCCAGGGTGATGACCGAAGGCACCAGCCAGGCCATGCCTTCATTGCTGAACGGCAGGTGAGCCATGAAGTCTGGCAGCACGTGAGCCAGGCTGCTGCCCTTGATCGCATCGACCACGCCGAATACCAGCGAGACCAACATCACCGGCGCCAGAATGCGCGTCGGCGAGTTCCACAGGTCTTTGACGAAGCTCAAGCCCACTACCACGATGCACGGCGGGTAGATGGCCGTCAGCACCGGAATCGAGAACATGATCAGCTTGGTCAGGCCCAGGTTGGAGATCAGCAGCGAGAAGCCTGCCAGGATCACCACCAAGGCGCGATACGACAGCGGCAGGATCTGGCTGAAGTACTCGGCGCAGGCGCAGGTCAGGCCTACCGCAGTTACCAGACAGGCCAGCGCGATCAACACGGCCAGGAAGCCACTGCCCAGCGATCCGAAGGTGTGCTGCACATAGGCATGCAATACCGCTGCGCCGTTAGTGGCATCCGCCGCGATATCGTGGCTGCCAGCACCCAGGCGGAACAGACTGATGTACACCAGGGCCAGGCCGACACCGGCAATCAGACCGGCAATGATGGCATAGCGGGTAATCAGCTGCGGCGACTCGACACCGCGCGAGCGGATGGCATTGACGATGACGATACCGAACACCAGGGCGCCCAGGGTATCCATGGTCAGGTAGCCATCGGAGAAGCCCTTGGAGAAGGCTGCGGCAGCATAGGCCGGTTGCGCTTCGCCAATGGTCCCCGCTGGCAGCGCGAAAGCAGCGATGCCCAGCACAGCCAGGGCAATGATCTTCAGCGGCGCCAGGAAGCGGCCAACGGTATCGAGCAGCTTGCCCGGATACATCGACACTGCCAGCACCACCAGGAAGTACACCAGGCTGTAGATGAACAAGGCCAACGGGCTTTCACCGGTCAGCGGCGCCACGCCTACCTCGAACGACACCGTAGCGGTACGCGGGGTGGCGAACAGAGGACCTACCGACAGGTAGCAGACAGCTGCCAGCAGGCCGCCGAAGAACTTGCCGATCGGGCTGCTCAACGCGTCCATGCCGCCGCCGACCTTGGCCAGGGCGACCACGGTGATGACCGGCAGGCCGACCGCGGTGACCAAAAAGCCCAGGGCTGCCATCCACACGTGCGGACCGGACTGCAGGCCGACGATAGGCGGGAAGATGATATTGCCGGCGCCTACGAAAAGCGCAAACGTCATAAAGCCAAGTGCCAGGATATCCTGGCCTTTTAACACTTTCATTTAGGGTCGTACCACACTGCTGAAATCGGGATTCGAGAAGGGATTTCCCCATGGGTGAGGGAAATGCTGCCCGGCTTGATAGGCCAGACCCGTTTAGCGTGTCGTTCCCTTTTGGGGCACGGGCACAGAGTGAGCGCGTAGGTTAAACGTTTTGCCTGGAAAACGCACTGTAACAGTGCTGCTTGTCCGATGTGCGTATGTGTTTGTCGTCTGCGCGACCGAGGACGCGGGCAATTATCGCAGGACTGGGAAAGGGGTAAGGCTTAAAAATTCTATTGAACCGATCGATTTTCTGTTGGCTGATCCGGCCTCTTCGCGGGCAAGCCCGCCCCTACAGGGACTTCATGTGCACTGTGGGAGCGGGCTAGCCCGCGAAGAGGCCAGATCAACCAACAGCAATCTTGCCCCCCCAGAAACGACAAAGGCCACCCGAAGGTGGCCTCTGTGCGCGTGGGGGGTACTACGTGTTACTTACTTCTTGGCTTCCCAGCCAGTCAGCTCGGCCAGGGCCTTGCCGATGTCTGCCAGGGAACGCACGGTTTTCACACCAGCGTCTTGCAGGGCAGCGAACTTCTCGTCTGCAGTACCCTTGCCGCCGGAGATGATGGCGCCAGCGTGGCCCATGCGCTTACCAGCAGGTGCGGTAACACCAGCGATGTAAGACACGACAGGCTTGGTGACATTGGCCTTGATGTAGGCAGCCGCTTCTTCTTCAGCCGAACCGCCGATCTCACCGATCATGACGATCGCTTCGGTCTTCGGGTCTTCCTGGAACAGCTTCAGGATGTCGATGAAGTTGGAGCCTGGGATCGGGTCACCGCCGATGCCGACGCAGGTCGACTGGCCGAAGCCGGCGTCGGTGGTCTGCTTGACGGCTTCATAGGTCAGGGTGCCGGAACGCGAAACGATACCGACCTTGCCTGGCAAGTGAATGTGACCTGGCATGATGCCGATCTTGCACTCGCCCGGAGTGATAACGCCTGGGCAGTTAGGGCCGATCAGGGTAACACCCAGCTCGTCGCACTTGACCTTGGCATCGAGCATGTCCAGGGTAGGAATGCCTTCGGTGATGCAGACGATCAGCTTGATGCCGCCGAAGGCCGCTTCCAGGATCGAGTCTTTGCAGAAAGGAGCCGGAACGTAGATCACCGACGCATCAGCGCCGGTAGCTTCTACAGCTTCTTTCACAGTGTTGAACACTGGCAGGCCCAGGTGAGTGGTGCCGCCTTTGCCTGGGGTCACGCCGCCAACCATCTTGGTGCCGTAGGCGATGGCTTGTTCGGAGTGGAAAGTACCCTGCGAGCCGGTGAAGCCCTGGCAGATGACTTTGGTGTCTTTATTGATCAGGACGCTCATTACTTGCCCTCCGCAGCTTTGACAACTTGTTGAGCAGCGTCGGTCAGGCTGGTTGCAGCAATGATGTTCAAACCGCTTTCTGCCAGTACTTTAGCGCCGAGTTCGGCATTGTTGCCTTCCAGACGGACGACAACCGGTACTTTGACGCCGACTTCTTTCACAGCGCCGATGATGCCTTCGGCAATCATGTCGCAGCGAACGATGCCGCCGAAGATGTTGACCAGTACGGCCGCGACATTGCTGTCGGACAGGATGATCTTGAAGGCTTCGGTCACGCGCTCTTTGGTAGCACCACCACCTACGTCGAGGAAGTTGGCTGGCTTGCCGCCGTGCAGGTTGACGATGTCCATGGTACCCATGGCCAGGCCGGCACCGTTGACCATGCAGCCAATGTTGCCTTCCAGGGCTACGTAGTTCAGTTCGAACTTGGCAGCGTGGGCTTCACGGGCGTCGTCTTGCGACGGGTCGTGGAAGGTTTTCAGCTTAGGCTGACGGTACATGGCGTTGGCGTCGATGTTGATCTTGGCATCGAGGCAGTGCAGATCGCCATCGGCCTTGATCACCAGCGGGTTCACTTCCAGCAGGGCCAGATCGTGATCCTTGAACAGCTTGGCCAGACCTACGAAGATCTTGGCGAACTGAGTGACTTGCTTGCCTTCCAGGCCCAGCTGGAAAGCCAGCTCGCGACCTTGGAACGGCTGAGCGCCGACCAGCGGATCGATGGTGGCCTTGAGGATCTTCTCAGGAGTGTCGTGAGCGACTTTCTCGATGTCCACGCCACCTTCGGTGGAAGCCATGAACACGATACGACGGCTCGAACGGTCGACTACAGCGCCCAGGTACAGCTCTTTGGCGATGTCAGTGCAGGATTCGACCAGGATCTTGGAGACTGGTTGACCGTTGGCATCGGTCTGGTAAGTGACCAGATTCTTGCCCAACCATTGCGCAGCGAACGCCTTGGCGTCTTCTTTGCTGCGAACCAGCTTGACGCCGCCCGCTTTACCGCGACCGCCAGCGTGAACCTGAGCTTTTACAACCCACTCGGAACCGCCGATCTTTTCGCAGGCTTCTGCTGCAGCTTCAGGGGTGTCGACTGCGAAACCCTTGGAAACTGGCAGGCCGTATTCAGCGAACAGCTGCTTACCCTGATACTCGTGAAGATTCATGCTTTTTACCGTCTTCGTTAGGTACTGCGCTTCGGCGCTGCGCCAGTTACGGCGCCGCACCACCTGTGACCTTTAACCGTTGGGTGGTCCCAAAGGCCCGGTCCGGCGGACGTTCCGCGGTGAGTCATGCACGCAAGACTCACGACGGGCAGCCCGCCGTGGTTTCTTATAATTAACGCTTCTTACGGTTGGCTACGTGAATGGCACCGCCATTCACTGCTAGCGCGGCTTCATGCAGCGCTTCGGACAGGGTCGGATGGCTGAACACCATCATGCCGATGTCTTCGGCGCTGGTGCCGAATTCCATCGCGATTGCGCCCTGCTGCACCAGTTCGGCAGCCGATGGGCCAATCACATGCACACCCAGAACGCGGTCGGTCTTGGCATCGGCGATGACCTTGACGAAACCACCGGTGTCGTTGGCCGCCATCGCACGGCCGCTGGCCGCGAACGGGAAGGTGCCCACGTTAACCTCAACGCCTTCAGCCTTCAAGGCCTGTTCGGTCTTGCCGACCCACGCGATTTCCGGGTGGGTGTAGATAACCGATGGGATCAGGTCGTAGTTCATCTGGGCTTTGTGGCCCTTGATGCGCTCGACGACCATGATGCCCTCTTCCGAGGCCTTGTGCGCCAGCATCATGCCACGCACCACGTCACCGATGGCGTAGACGCCCGGAACGCTGGTAGCGCAGTAGTCATCGACGAAGATGTAGCCACGTTCGTCGATGTTGACGCCGCTGTCAGCCGCCAGCAGCTCGGTGGTCACAGGGCGACGGCCGACCGCAACGATCAGCTTGTCGAAGGTGATCTTCTGCTCGCCGTTGGCATCGGTGTAGGTCACTTCGACTTCGTTGCCGTTGACCTGCGAGCCGGTCACGCGAGCGCCCAGCTTGATGTCCAGACCTTGCTTGGTCAGGGTTTTCTGGGCTTCCTTGGCAACCGCGGTGTCTGCGGCCATCAGGAAGGTGTCCAGTGCTTCGAGAACGGTGACCTGGGCACCCAGGCGCGACCATACCGAACCCAGTTCCAGACCGATCACGCCAGCGCCGATGACGCCCAGACGCTTAGGCACTTCCTGGAATTCCAGGGCGCCGGTGGAGTCGACGATGACGTTCTGGTCGACCGGAGCCGGCGGAATGTCGATCGGGCGCGAGCCGGAAGCGAGAATGACGTTCTCGGCTTCGATGACTTCGGTGCTGCCGTCAGGCTTGGTGACTTCGACTTTCTTGCCCGCCAGCAGTTTGCCGTGGCCTTGGATCGAAGTAACGCCGTTGGCCTTGAACAGGGTGGCAACGCCACCGGTCAGGTTCTTGACGATGCCAGCCTTGCGGCCAACCATCGCAGCCACGTCCATCTTCACTTCACCAGTGGAGATACCGTGAACGTTGAAGCTCTCTTTGGCTTCCTTGTACTTCCAGGAGCTGTCCAGCAGAGCCTTGGAAGGAATGCAACCCACGTTCAAGCAGGTACCGCCCAGGGCCAGTTTGCCCTCGGCGTCGGTATATTTCTCGATGCAGGCGGTGCTCAGGCCAAGCTGAGCGGCCTTGATCGCGGCTACATAGCCGCCAGGGCCTGCACCAATCACTACCACGTCGAATTTCTGGGTCATAAAAGATTCCTTTTAAGCTTCAAGCGGCAAGCCTCAAGCGGCAAGTGGCGCACTCCCCCTGGAGCTTGCCACTTACCGCTTGCAGCTGCGTTTTAGATGTCCAGCAGCAGACGAGCCGGGTCTTCCAGCAGGTTCTTGATGGTCACCAGGAAGGTTACCGCTTCCTTACCGTCGATCAGGCGGTGATCGTAGGACAGCGCCAGGTACATCATCGGGCGAATGACCACTTGGCCATTGATCGCCATCGGACGCTGGATGATGTTGTGCATGCCCAGAATGGCCGCCTGCGGTGGGTTGACGATCGGGGTCGACATCATCGAGCCGAATGTACCACCGTTGGTGATGGTGAAGGTACCACCGGTCATTTCTTCGATGCCCAGCTTGCCGTCACGTGCCTTCTTGCCGAAGGTGGCGATGCCGTTCTCGATTTCCGCCAGGCTCATTTGCTCGGCGTTGCGCAGTACCGGTACCACCAGGCCACGGTCGCTGGAGACGGCGACGCCGACGTCAGCAAAGCCGTGGTAGACGATGTCGTTGCCGTCGATCGAGGCGTTGACTGCTGGGAAGCGCTTGAGGGCTTCGGTAGCGGCCTTGACGAAGAACGACATGAAGCCCAGGCGTACGCCGTTGTGGGACTTCTCGAACAGGTCCTTGTACTTCGAACGCAGGGCCATGACTTCGGTCATGTCGACTTCGTTGAAGGTGGTCAGCATGGCCATGTTCGACTGGGCTTCGACCAGACGCTCGGCGATCTTGGCGCGCAGGCGGGTCATCGGCACGCGCTTCTCGGTGCGATCGCCGGCGGCGGTCACAACTGGGGCGGCGGCGGCAGGCTTGGCAGCAGGTGCTGCGGCAGGTGCGGACTTCTTGTTGGCAACGGCTGCAACCACGTCTTCTTTAGTGACGCGACCGCCTTTGCCAGTGCCAGCGACCGACGCCAGGTCGATGCCGTTTTCTTCAGCCAGTTTGCGTGCGGCAGGCGCAGCAACTGGATCGTCTTCGCCAGCATCGGCAGCAGCGGCCGGAGCAGCGGCGCCGGCAGCCGGGGCGGCAGCAGGCGCAGCGGCAGCAGCGCCGCCTTCAACGATCGAGCCCAGGACTTCGTCGGACAGGACGGTGTCGCCCTCGCCCTTGACGATTGCGCCCAGCACGCCGTCAGCGGTAGCCAGCACTTCCAGAACGACTTTGTCGGTCTCGATGTCGACGATCAGCTCGTCACGCTTGACGGCTTCGCCCGGCTGTTTGTGCCAGGTGGCAACGGTGCCATCGGCAACCGATTCCGGGAAGGTTGGGGCTTTGATCTCGATAGCCATTATCAGTGTTTCCTTAAATTCGGTTTCAGGTGCGCGAAAGCATTAAACAGTGAAGGCGTCTTGCAGCAGTTTCTCTTGCTGCTCGGCGTGCTTCGATGCGTAACCACAGGCTGGCGCGGCGGAAGCGTCGCGGCCGGCGTATTCCAGGACCAGTGCCTTGTTGTGGCGGCCCAGGATACGGCGCATGTGGTGCTGGCTGCTGTACCAGGCGCCCTGGTTCATCGGCTCTTCCTGGCACCACACTGCAGCCTTGAGGTTGCTGTACGGGGCAAGGATTTCCACCAGGTCGTCCTCAGGGAACGGATACAGCTGCTCGATACGCACGATGGCGATGTCTTCGCGGCCTTCGGCACGGCGTTTTTCCAGCAGATCGTAGTAGACCTTGCCGCTGCACAGGACGATGCGTTCGACCTTGGCCGGATCGAGCGTGTCGATTTCCGGGATCACGGTCTGGAACGAGCCTTCGGCCAGGTCTTCCAACGTCGAGATGGCCAACTTGTGGCGCAGCAGCGACTTCGGCGTCAGGACCACCAGCGGCTTACGCAGCGGACGGATCACCTGGCGACGCAGCAGGTGGTAGATCTGGGCTGGGGTGGTCGGTACGCAGACCTGGATGTTGTGCTCAGCGCACAGCTGCAGGTAACGCTCCAGACGCGCCGAGGAGTGCTCAGGACCCTGGCCTTCGTAGCCGTGCGGCAGCAGCATGGTCAGACCGCACAGACGGCCCCACTTGTGCTCGCCACTGGTGATGAACTGGTCGATCACCACTTGCGCACCGTTGGCGAAGTCGCCGAACTGGGCTTCCCAGATCACCAGCGCGTTTGGCGTGGTGGTCGAGTAGCCGTATTCGAAGGCCAGTACCGCTTCTTCCGAGAGGAAGGAGTCGTACAGGTCAAAGCGCGGCTGGCCCGGGAACAGGTTCTGCAGCGGCACGTAGGTGCTGGCGTCCTTCTGGTTGTGCAGCACCGCGTGGCGGTGCGAGAAGGTGCCACGGCCGATGTCCTGGCCGGTCATGCGGATCGGGTGACCTTCGAACTGCAGGGTGGCGTAGGCCATGGTCTCTGCATAACCCCAGTTGATCGGCAAGCCACCGGCTTGCATCTTCTGGCGATCTTCGTAGATCTTCGCGACCTGACGCTGAACGACGAAGCCTTCCGGCAGCTCAAGCAGCTTGGCCGACAGGTCCTGCAGGGTCTTGAGGTCGAAACGGGTGTCGTGACGCGCGGTCCAGGCATGGCCCAGGTATGGACGCCAGTCGACGAACAGCTCGCGGTTCGGCTCCTTGACCAGGCTCTTGACCACATGCAGGCCGTTGTCCAGGGCGTTGCGGTACTCGTCGATCTTGGCCTGAGCGCGCTCGGCGTCGATGCGACCGGCCTGGATCAGCGCCTCGGCATACAGCTCACGGGTGGTGCGCTGCTTGCTGATCTGCTGATACATCAGCGGCTGGGTACCGTTGGGCTCGTCGGCCTCGTTGTGGCCGCGACGACGGTAGCAGACCAGGTCGATGACCACGTCACGCTTGAACTGCATGCGGTAATCGATGGCCAGCTGGGTCACGAACAGCACCGCTTCCGGATCGTCACCGTTGACGTGCAGGATTGGCGCTTGAATCATCTTGGCAACGTCGGTGGCGTACTCGGTGGAACGCGAGTCCAGCGGGTTGCTGATGGTGAAACCGACCTGGTTGTTGATCACGATGTGCACGGTACCGCCGGTCTTGAAACCGCGGGTCTGCGACATCTGGAAGGTTTCCATGACCACGCCTTGGCCGGCGAAGGCCGCGTCGCCGTGGATCGAGATCGGCAGCACCTTGTCGCCAACGGTGTCGTTGCGGCGGTCCTGACGGGCGCGCACCGAACCCTCGACCACTGGCGATACGATTTCCAGGTGGGACGGGTTGAACGCCATGGCCAGGTGAACTTCGCCACCGGTGGTCATCACGTTCGAGGAGAAGCCCTGGTGATACTTCACGTCACCGGAGCCCAGCTCGTTCATCTTCTTGCCTTCGAACTCGTCGAACAGCTCGCGCGGGTTCTTGCCGAAGGTGTTGACCAGCACGTTCAGGCGGCCGCGGTGGGCCATGCCAATCACGACCTCCTTGGTGCCGTAGGAGCCGGAGCGCTGGATCATTTCGTCCAGCATCGGGATCAGGCTTTCGCCGCCTTCAAGACCGAAGCGCTTGGTGCCTGGGTACTTGGTGCCCAGGTATTTTTCCAAGCCTTCGCCTGCGGTCACGCGCTCAAGCAGGTGCGTTTGCACATCAGCGGAAAATTCCGGACGCCCACGCACGCTTTCCAGACGCTGCTGGAACCAGCTGCGCTGCTCGGAATCGACGATGTGGGTGAACTCGGCGCCGATGGTGCGACAATATGTCTTCTGCAGCGCATCGAGGATTTCGCGTAGGCTCGCTTCCTCTTTGCCGATGAACAGGTCGCCGGCACGGAAGGTCGTATCAAGATCGGCATTGGTCAAGCCGTAGTGATTGATCGACAGGTCTACGGGCGCAGGACGCTGCCACAACCCCAAGGGGTCGAGCTTGGCAGCTTGATGGCCGCGCATACGATAGGCCTGGATCAGTCGCAGAACTTCAACCTGCTTCTTCTCGTGTTCACTGCTCACGCTCCCGGCGGAAACCGGTTGGGCGCGGCGCTGGTTCTTCGCCAGCAGTACGAAATGGTCGCGGATTGTCGAGTGCGATACATCGGTAGCGGTGCTGCCGTCGGCGGGCAACTTCTGGAAGTAGGTGCGCCACTCTTCTGGCACAGCGTTAGGGTCGTGCAGGTAGAGCTCGTAGAGCTCTTCCACATATGCAGCGTTACCACCTGAAAGGTGGGCGCTTTCCCACATGCGCTGCATCACGCTTTCTTGCATGCTTGGTCACCCTCGTTCGGGGACGGATCGGCAAGCGCCTCAGCACACATGAGAAAGCCCGAGAACAGCGACTAACCACGCCACCGAGGATCCTGCAGATTTTCCGGGTACCAGCCCGGAAAGCCCCTGCTGGTCTCATATCTTCATAGGTAATGAGCGCGGGCTTTGTGGGCCCTTGCTCGGGTTTCACCTCAGCGCGGGCTCACCACCCGCGCCTTGGTGTCTTGCACTTGCAACAGCTTTGAATCAGGTGCCGCTTTGCAGCAGCATGTTACGTACGTGACCGATTGCCTTGGTAGGGTTCAGACCTTTCGGGCAAACGTTTACGCAGTTCATGATCCCGCGGCAGCGGAATACGCTGAACGGGTCATCCAGGGACGCCAGGCGCTCCTGGGTTTTGGTGTCACGGCTGTCGGCCAGGAAGCGATAAGCCTGCAGCAGAGCAGCTGGACCGAGGAACTTGTCTGGGTTCCACCAGAACGACGGGCAGGAAGTCGAGCAGCAAGCGCACAGGATGCACTCGTACAGACCGTCCAGCTTGTCGCGATCTTCCGGCGACTGCAGACGCTCGATGGCCGGAGCCGGGGTGTCGTTCTGCAGGAATGGCTTCACCTTCTCGTACTGCTTGTAGAAGATGCTCATATCGACCACCAGGTCACGAATGACCGGCAAGCCTGGCAGCGGACGCAGAATCAGCTTGTTGCCCTTGACCACGCCCGACAGCGGGGTGATGCAGGCCAGGCCGTTCTTGCCGTTCATGTTCATGCCATCGGAACCGCACACGCCTTCACGGCAGGAGCGACGGTACGAGAAACCCTCGTCCTTTTCCTTGATCAGTGCCAACACGTCCAGCACCATCAGGTCTTTGCCGCCGGT
This sequence comes from Pseudomonas urmiensis, assembly GCF_014268815.2. Classification (NCBI taxonomy): domain Bacteria; kingdom Pseudomonadati; phylum Pseudomonadota; class Gammaproteobacteria; order Pseudomonadales; family Pseudomonadaceae; genus Pseudomonas; species Pseudomonas urmiensis. The sequence goes on along the minus strand of NZ_JABWRE020000001.1, from coordinate 1,085,551 downwards.
ATCGACGTCGAACGACTCCATCTTGGGCGCCGAGTCGGTGTCGGGGTTGTAACGATAAACTTCGACTTTCAACATAGCAGCCACCCTTAGTAAGTCCGGATTTTTGGCTCGAAGGCCGGAACGGTCTTCGGCGCAAAGTTGACGCCGCGCTTGGCAACGCGCTTCTCACCCGGGTAGTACAGGGTGTGGCACAGCCAGTTTTCGTCGTCACGGTCTTCGAAGTCTTCACGGGCGTGAGCGCCGCGCGACTCTTTACGGGCTTCGGCCGCGATGGCGGTAGCTTCGGCGACTTCCAGCAGGTTCTGCAGCTCCAGCGCTTCGATACGCGCGGTGTTGAAGGCCTGGGACTTGTCGTTGATCTTCACGTTGGCGATGCGGTCACGCAGGCCAGCCAGCTGCTCGATACCCTTCTGCATGTATTCGCCAGTACGGAATACACCGAAGTAGTTCTGCATGCAGCTCTGCAGCTCGCGCTTGAGGCTGGCAACGTCTTCGCCAGTGGAGCGCTCGTTGAGTTTGTTCAGGCGGTTCAGGGCAACTTCGATGTCGGTGTCGCTGGCGTCGAGATGCTCGATGCCGTCGCTCAGCGCCTTCTCCAGGTGCAGGCCGGCAGCACGACCGAACACCACCAGGTCGAGCAGCGAGTTGCCGCCCAGGCGGTTGGCACCGTGAACCGATACGCACGCCACTTCACCTACGGCGAACAGGCCTGGGATGATGTGATCCTTGCCTTCTTCGTCCATGGTGATGGCCTGGCCATGGATGTTGGTGGCAACGCCACCCATCATGTAGTGGCAGGTCGGGACAACCGGAACCGGAGCGACGACCGGGTCGACGTGGGCGAAGGTCTTGGACAGTTCGCAGATACCTGGCAGGCGGCTGTGCAGCACTTCCTCGCCCAGGTGGTCCAGCTTCAGCAGTACGTGGTCCTTGTTCGGGCCCACGCCGTTGCCGGCGATGATTTCCTTGACCATGGAACGGGCGACAACGTCGCGGCCGGCCAGGTCTTTCGCGTTCGGCGCGTAACGCTCCATGAAGCGCTCGCCGTGGGCGTTGATCAGGTAACCACCTTCACCGCGGCAACCTTCGGTGACCAGTACACCGGCGCCGGCGATGCCGGTCGGGTGGAACTGCCACATCTCGATGTCCTGCACCGGTACACCGGCACGCAGGGCCATGCCGATACCGTCACCGGTATTGATCAGGGCATTGGTGGTGGAGGCGTAGATACGGCCCGCACCGCCAGTGGCCAGAACGGTGGCCTTGGACTTGATGTACATGGTTTCGCCGGTTTCGATGCAGATTGCGATCACACCGACAAAGGCGCCTTCCTGATTCTTCACCAGGTCAACGGCGTAGTACTCGTTGAGGAAGGTGGTACCGGCTTTCAGGTTGCCCTGGTACAGGGTGTGCAGCAGCGCGTGACCAGTACGGTCGGAAGCAGCACAGGTACGGGCGGCCTGGCCACCTTTACCGAAGTCCTTGGACTGACCACCGAACGGACGCTGGTAGATACGGCCGGTTTCGGTACGCGAGAACGGCAGGCCCATGTGGTCGAGCTCGAAGACCGCAGCCGGGCCTTCCTGACACATGTATTCGATAGCGTCCTGGTCACCGATGTAGTCGGAACCCTTGACGGTATCGTACATGTGCCAGCGCCAGTCATCGTTCGGGTCGGCCGAAGCGATGGCGCAGGTGATGCCGCCCTGGGCGGATACAGTGTGCGAACGGGTCGGGAAGACCTTGGTCACGACGGCAGTCTTGTGACCGCCCTGGGCCAGCTGCAGCGCTGCGCGCATGCCGGCGCCGCCGCCACCGATGATGATGGCGTCGAAGGAAATGGTTGGAATGCTAGCCATGGATCAGATACCCCAGAGAATCTGCACACCCCAGACGAAGTACGCGAACATTGCAACGCCGCATACCGCCTGGAACAGGAAACGAATCGCAGTCGCCGACTTGCCGAACGCCATTGGCGTCAGGTAGTCAGTGGCGATGGTCCACATGCCGACCCAGGCGTGAGCGCCCAGGGCCACCAGGGCCAACAGACTGAAGATACGCATCGCGTTGTTGGAGAACAGGATGTGCCACTGGGCGTAATCAATGCCCGGGTGCACCACCAGGTAGCCGATCAGGAAAATGAAATAAGCCGCGAGAACGACCGCAGAAACGCGCTGCGCCATCCAGTCATAGAGGCCCGAACGCGACAGGTTCGTGACATTGGTTACCATACCCAAACTCCCGCCAGAACGATCACCACCACGGAGATGACAATCACGATTTTCGAGCCCAGCTTGCCGCCTTCCAGCGTCTCACCGATGCCCATGTCCATGATCAGGTGGCGCACGCCTGCCACCAGGTGATACAGCAGGGCGGATAGCAGGCCCCAGGTCACCAGCTTGGCCAGCGGGCTGGTCAGACACGCTTTCACCTCAGCGAAGCCTTCCTCGGATCCGAGCGACTTGCCCAATGCATAAAGCATGATGGCAATACCCACGAAGAGGATGACACCGGAGATACGGTGAAGAATGGACGTGTATGCGGTGACAGGGAGCTTGATGGTCCTTAGGTCTAGGTTTACAGGTCGTTGGCTTTTCACGGCTTTTTTCACACTGAAGAGCCCCTAGCTAACAGGGCAAAGTTGTTGGTAAGTGTACTGGTCAGGTACCCACCACCCAGAGAACGGCGACCCCCATCAGGTCGGGCTTGCAAGCCCCTGGCGGTCGGCTGCCGAGTATAGACAGTTAGGCTGCTTATGACAACGTGAGGGGCTAGCCCAAATAGCGCATTGCCTTTAGCGAGCAAAAGGCGTAAATGGGCGACAATTTCGTGAAAAATCAGGGCTTAGAGGGCATTTCAACCAGCCTTTAGGCAAATTGACATTCGAATTTATCCCTCTATAGTGGTGCGGGCCCTGCGTGGGGGGTCTGTCTGATGATTTCTAGCATTAATAGGAGGCCACATGGCTGACAAAAAAGCGCAGTTGGTCATCGAGGGCGCTGCCCCCGTCGAGCTGCCCATTTTAACCGGCACCGTTGGTCCCGATGTAATCGACGTCCGCGGGTTGGGGGCTACCGGTCACTTCACCTTCGACCCTGGTTTCATGGCGACTGCCTCGTGCGAGTCGAAGATCACCTATATCGACGGCGACAAGGGTGTCCTGCTGCACCGCGGCTACCCGATCGAACAACTCGCCGAGAAATCGGACTACCTCGAAACCTGCTACCTGCTGCTCAACGGCGAACTGCCGAACGCTGAGCAGAAGGCCCAGTTCGTCAGCACCGTGAAAAACCACACCATGGTCCACGAGCAGCTGAAGTCCTTCTTCAACGGTTTCCGCCGCGACGCTCACCCAATGGCGGTGATGTGCGGTGTGGTTGGCGCCCTCTCGGCGTTCTACCACGACTCCCTGGATATCAATAACCCGCAACACCGCGAAATCTCCGCGGTGCGCCTGGTCGCCAAGATGCCGACCCTGGCCGCGATGGTTTACAAGTACTCCATGGGCCAGCCGATGATGTACCCGCGCAACGACCTGTCGTACGCGGAGAACTTCCTGCACATGATGTTCAACACCCCGTGCGAGATCAAACCGATCAGCCCGGTGCTGGCCAAGGCAATGGACCGGATCTTCATCCTCCATGCCGACCACGAGCAGAACGCCTCCACCTCGACCGTACGTCTGGCCGGCTCTTCCGGTGCCAACCCGTTCGCCTGTATCGCAGCCGGCATCGCCGCACTGTGGGGCCCGGCACACGGCGGCGCCAACGAAGCCGTACTGACCATGCTCGATGAGATCGGCGATGTGTCCAACATCGACAAGTTCATCGCCAAGGCCAAGGACAAGAACGATCCGTTCAAGCTGATGGGCTTCGGTCACCGGGTCTACAAGAACCGCGACCCGCGCGCCACCGTCATGAAGCAGACCTGCGACGAAGTCCTGCGCGAGCTGGGCATCAAGAACGACCCGCAGCTGCAACTGGCCATGCGCCTGGAAGAGATCGCCCTGACCGATCCGTACTTCATCGAGCGCTCGCTGTATCCGAACGTCGACTTCTACTCGGGGATCATCCTCAAGGCGATCGGCATTCCAACCAGCATGTTCACCGTGATCTTCGCCCTGGCACGTACTGTGGGCTGGATCTCGCACTGGAAAGAAATGCTCTCCAGCCCGTACAAGATTGGCCGCCCGCGCCAGCTGTACACTGGCGAACCGCAGCGTGACATCGTCAACCTGACGGATCGCAAGTAAGCTCATCGAGCTGAACGCAAAAAGGCTGCCCTCGGGCAGCCTTTTTTGTTCGTCCGGTTCGCAGCCCCGTCTCAGGGCTTCTCAGCGCGCTCACGCAGCGCTTTGAGCGTATTGAACGGCGCATCGACCACGAACTTGTTGGCCACCATCGCCGGCACGCTGCCACCTGGCTCGGTATGCACCTGGTAGGTCACCTCAGTGCTGTCACCCTGGGGCACCAGCTTCCAGAAACCCTCGACCTTGGCCACCCGCACATAGCCCTGCTCTTCAGGGAGGTACTGCGGTTTCTCTTCCAGCTTACGGGTCAAGCTGCCGTCCGCCTCTTGAATCGTGGTCACTTGCAGGATCGAGTCGCGCGGGGTTACTGGCCACGGCGTATTGAACTGGGTATAGGTCCAGCTCTGGTCACCTTCGTGCTTGAGCAGTTTCTGCGACTTGCACTCGTGAATCCAGGCGCAGGCCCCAACCACATCCTCCTGCAACGCCTTGACCTTGGCCAACGGCGCCTTGATCACGGTCACCCCGCGATACGCCTTGTACTTGGAGCCTGCGACCTCACTGAGGGACACCTTGATGCCCTCCTCGTCCTTGGCCACCTGCCAGTTCTCGGCCCAGGCGGCAGGCGCCAGCAGGACACCCATGCCACACAGCAGTGCAATACGCTTGAACGATCTCATCATCTTTATCCTTGTTGTCGAAGATCCAGCCAATCACGCCGCCGTCATCTGCTCCAGCCAACCGAGTAATCTGATCGCCTCATCACTGTCACTGCCACACACTTCCACATCCGCCTTGAAGCCACCGCACACCGCGGGGCGCTCCGGTCGGCCGAACAGCTCGCAAAGATTCTGCGCAGTCAGATGCAGGCAACGCTCCCCGGCCGGCTTGCCGTTGGGCATGCGCGGCATCGGCGAACTGATGGAAGGGGCAATGCAGCAGGCGCCGCAACCCTCTCGGCATTTCATGAAAACAGGACTCCCTGGAACGAAACGGGACGAACGTCCCTGGATAGTAACCGCTCAAACATACGTTTGAAATTGTTGACCGGATGAAATTGCCGTGACCTGGCAGTCAGTTCCGGCTACTGGCGAAACTCAAAATCGATGGCCGCCCCTTCGACATCATGGCGACTGTCATTGCGCAGCTGCAGCTGCATTTCGTTGCTGATCAGCCGGCCATTGAGCTGGAACGGGCTGTCATCGACCGGCGGGGTCTGCGGGAACATCGACGGCAGCAAAGGCTTGCGCCGTGATTTGCCGGTGGATTTCGAGGTATTCACGTTGGGCTCGAGCTGATTGACCATTTCCAGGGGCAGACTCAGGTCGAGCTTGGGCTTGGGCAGCGGCTTGGCCACCGCCTTGCTGACCGCCTTACGTTTTGCCTTGGCCGCAGGCTTGGCCTTGTTGCGACTGACAGCCTTGACCGGGGACTTGTTAGTCTTGGTCGCGATAGGCTTTTTCGCGGGCTTGGTCGGGGCACTCTTGGCCGCTGCCGCCTTGGTTTGCGGCTGGGCAGCCTGCAACATACCGCTGGACAGGCACAGCGGCGCAAGACAGAGCAACAGGGCAAAAGAGCGAAGCGCTTTCATGGACATCAGGTACTGGCATAAAGATGCGTATGCTGTCTGTTCCGCCCGCATCTGGCAAGACAGGCTTTGTGCGAAAAGTCACCATTGGGCGACATTGCGCACAACGCCTAGAACAGCGAGCCGGTCGATTCCTTGCACAACTGATGGGCCAGCAAGCCAAGGGTGATCACCGCGCGCTCCGCCTCTTTGTTCCACGGAATACCGCAGTTCAGGCGAATACAGTGGTTGAATTGCTCGGTATTGCTGAAGATCAGCCCAGGCGCAATGCTGATGCCCTGCTCCAGCGCACGCACGTGCAAGTCCTGGGTATTGACCCGCCCTGGCAGGCTGACCCACAAAATGAAGCCACCGGTAGGCCGGGTCATCTGGGTACCTTCGGGGAAGTGCTGCTGCACCGCCAGCTGATAAGCGCTGAGGTTCTTGCGGTATTCCTGGCGAATGAAGCGCAGATGGCGATCATAGCCGCCGTTCTCCAGATAGGCCGCCACCCCCATCTGCGTCACACTGCAAGCTGAGTGGGTAGTGAAGGTCTGCAAGCGCTGGATCTCGGCCTGATAGCGCCCAGCGATCATCCAGCCTACCCGCACACCCGGCGACAAGGTCTTGGAAAAGCTTGAGCAATAGATCACCCGATCGAGGCGATCGAAGGCCTTGAGCGCCTTGGTCCGACCCTGCTCGAACATCAGCTCGCCGTAGATATCGTCCTCGACGATCTGGATGTCGAAATCCGATGCCAGGCGCAGCAGTTGCTTCTGGCGCTCTTCAGGGATGGTGCCGCCGAGCGGATTACTCAAGCGCGCGGTCAACACCAAGGCCTTGATCGACCACTGGTTAGCCGCCAGCTGCAAGGCTTCCAGGCTGATCCCGGTGGACGGATCACTGGGGATCTCGATGACTTTCAGGCCCAGCAAGTCGGCCAATTGCAGCAAGCCATAATAAGTCGGCGACTCAGCGGCGATCAGATCACCCGGTCGGGTCAACACCCGCAACGACATCTGCAAGGCATCGACACAGCCGTGGGTCACGATCACTTCACGCGGATCGACCAGCACCCCGGCATCACGCATGCGAATAGCAATTTGCCGGCGCAGTGGCTCAAAGCCGGGGCTGAACATGTAACTGAACGCCCGCGGGCTATGAAAGCGGGTGACCTTGGCCAACTGCTGATGCAGCGCCCTGACCGGCAGGTAATCCACGTGCGGCACCGCCGCGCCGAACGGAAACACGCCATCGCGACGGGCCTCGGTCAGCACTTGCTGAATGATGCTGGCACGTGTGACCAACCCGGGGCGCTCGACCCGGGCGATATCCGGGGTCTGCGCCGTCAGGGCGGGAGTCTGGTGCACGTAGTAGCCAGACTGCGGCCGGGCGCGGATCAAGCCCTGATCTTCGAGGTTGGCGTAGGCCTGCAACACCGTGGCATGGCTGACATTGAGCTGGGCGCTCATCTTGCGCACGGAGGGCACGCGTTCGCCTGGCTGGTAGACACCGCGACGGATGTCATCGGCCAGTTGCTGGGCGATGCGCTGGTAGAGCAGCAGGTTGGTCATGACGGTGTTCTCGAAGCGCGGACAGGTCGTTGTTGTTGTGCGACACACTGAGAGGCAGAGTACCGGAACAGTTGCAAAGTGTACTGGGACAGATTGCAGAATAGTCGACAACACAGTGGCGTGACCAGCGCCTCGAAGCGCCGATGTCGTGCTCAGAACAACCGAGGCGGGAGGCGTCTTGTCGCGGCGAGCTGCCGCAAAGGGGCGCCAGGCGCCCCACCCTGCTCCAAGATCACCGCGGGGCGGCGAGCTTGCCTTTATCGTCAGAGAAAACGATCTCAACCCGGCGATTCTGCGCCCTGCCCCGCTCCGAGGCATTGGCTTCGATCGGATATTGATCGCCATAGCCCTCGACCTGGATACGCTTTTCATCGACCCCCAGGTCGACCAGCATGTCCGCCACCGACTGGGCACGATCACGCGACAATTTGAGATTGTCTTGCGCAGTACCGGTGCTGTCGGTGTAGCCCTCGATTCGCACCACTCGACGCGGATTGAGCTGAAGGAACTGCACCAACTTGAGTACGGTGCGGCTAGCCGAATTCTTAAGATCCGCCCGCCCGGTATCGAACAACACATCGCCCAGGGTCATCACCAAGCCACGATCGGTCTGCTCGGAGGCCAGCGCAGCGATTTGCGCCTCAACCCACTTGCCTTGTTGCTGCACACTGGCCAACTTGGCCTCGCGCAGGGCCAGTTGCAGGCGCTGGCGATCCAGGTCGAGCTTGGCGATACGCTCCTGATTGAGCGCAAGCTTGGCATGCTCAGCGGCAATCTCACTGTAGCGCTGGCTCAGGTAGGCGTAGTGACGCACATCGGCACCGGTGCCGATGTAGCTGGACAGGCGCTCGGCCCGGGCCAGCGACTCACCGGCACGGATCACATCACGCGGCGCACTGCGCAGCACGTTGGAATCGTCCTTGACCTTCTGGAACGCCGCACTGGCCTCATCCAGGGCCGACTCGCTGCGCTGACTGGCGCAGCCCTGCAAGCCGACCAGGGCCAGCAAGGTCAGCGCGGCCATTGGCTTGTAGCGCATCATGGCTGCACCTCCAGCTGTTTGCGCAAGCGTTTGACGCGCGACTGCAGCAGTTCGAGCTGCTCCTCACTCTTGTGGGTCAGCACCCGCGCCTCGGCCAGGCGTGCATCGAGCTCGGCCTGTTCGGCGCGCATGCGCGCATCGCGATGGTCTTCGGTGGCCAAGTTGCTCTTGGCTCGGGCCAGCTTGTCTTCGGCCAGCTTGAGCTCGGGCACCTGCTCGGTGGCGCCGACCGCCTTGGCCTGTTCCAGCGCCTGCTCGGACAGGCGCAACTGTTCATTGGGCGCCGGGTCATTGGCGCAACCGGCCAGGCCGAGTGCGGCCATCGCCAGAATCAAGGGTTGGATTCTCAACGCAATCTTCCTACTGTTTGGGGGCGTCCAGCGGCGCCTGCATCTGCGCCTTCCAGCGCTCGACATTACGTTGCAGGACAGCCTCGGACGCACCGGAGATCGGCAATTCTGTCAGCTTTTTAGCCAGTTGTCCGCGCAACCAGCTGTCGTTGCAGGCCGAATTGTGCGACAGCGCCAGGTACAAGCCCGGCCGATCCACCGGCAGGCCGCGGGCGATCAGGTCATTGGCCATGCCCAGCCCCTGCACCATGGCCATGCCCGAGTAGCGGCCAGCCAGCACATAATCGACCTGGCCCAGCACCAGCTTCTGGAATGCCTGGGTCAGGTTCTGCGACGGCGTCAGCTTGAGCTGGGCCTTGGCGAAGGCATCGAAGGCCGGCGTCAGCCGAGCGCGCTCGGACAGGCTGCCCTGGTACTGGGCCAGGTCCGCCGGGCCGTCGAACTGCACATTGCCATCGTGGCGAGTCCACACCAGGTATTCGTTCAGTTGCAGGGGCGGATGGATGTAGTCCAGTGCGGTCAGCTGCTGCACTTGCATGGGCGTGTCGAGCAACAGGTCCATGCGCCCGCTGCGCACTTCTTCCAAGGCCTGATCGCGCTTGCCGGCATGTAGCACTTCGACCGTCACCCCCAGCTCACTGGCAACTTGGCGCAGCAAATCGACATTGGCGCCGATCAGATGGCGAGGGTCTTTTGGGTCTTGCCAGGAATAGGGGGGAGCATCCGGGCTGCCGGTCGCCACCAGGTGCTCGCATTTACCCGCCGCCATCGCCAGCGGCGACAGCAACGCCGCCAGGCAAGCCAGCAGCGGGCCCGTTCCGCGATACTTCATGCGCTACTCCTTGCAGCCATAAAAAAAGCCCGACCCTCGATGAGGGCCGGGCTTCTTTATAAGTGAAGCAGGCGAATCAGACCAGCTTTTCCAGCTCTGGAACGGCTTCGAACAGGTCCGCGACCAGGCCGTAGTCAGCCACCTGGAAGATCGGCGCCTCTTCATCCTTGTTGATCGCAACGATCACTTTGGAATCCTTCATGCCGGCCAAGTGCTGGATTGCGCCGGAGATGCCGACCGCGATGTACAGCTGCGGGGCGACGATCTTGCCGGTCTGGCCGACCTGCATGTCGTTGGGCACAAAACCTGCGTCGACCGCGGCGCGCGAAGCACCGACTGCGGCGCCAAGCTTGTCGGCCAGGGCATACAGGTGCTTGAAGTTGTCACCGTTGCCCATGCCACGGCCGCCGGAAACGACGATCTTGGCAGCGGTCAGTTCAGGACGGTCGGACTTGGCCAGCTCTTCACCGACGAACGCCGATTTGCCCGCATCGTGCGCCGAGGCAACCGCCTCGACCGCAGCCGAACCACCCTCGGCGGCGACAGCGTCGAAGCCGGTGGTACGCACGGTGATGACCTTGACCGCAGCGCTCGATTGCACGGTGGCAATGGCGTTACCGGCGTAGATCGGACGCTTGAAGGTATCGGCCGATTCAACCGAGATGATCTCGGAGATCTGGTCGACATCGAGCAGCGCAGCAACGCGTGGCAGGATGTTCTTGCCGTTGGTGGTGGCGGGGGCCAGCACGTGGCTGTAGCCCTTGGCCAGCTCAGCTACCAGCGGCGCGACGTTTTCCGGCAGCAGGTGGGCGTAGGCTGCGTTATCGGCAACCAGCACCTTGGCCACGCCAGCGATCTTGGCCGCAGCCTCAGCGACGCCACCGACGTTCTGGCCTGCGACCAGCACATTGACATCGCCACCGATCTTGGCAGCAGCGGCGACAGTGTTCAGGGTAGCCGGGGCAACGGCACCGTTTTCGTATTCAGCGACAACCAGGATAGTCATTTAGATTACCTTCGCCTCGTTCTTCAGTTTCTCGACCAGTTCGGCCACCGACTTGACCTTGATGCCAGCGCTGCGAGCAGCCGGCGCTTCAACTTTCAGGGTCTTGGTGGTGGAGGCGGTGGAAACGCCCAGCGCGTCTGGAGTCACGGTTTCCAGCGGCTTCTTCTTGGCCTTCATGATGTTGGGCAGCGACGCGTAGCGCGGCTCGTTCAGACGCAGGTCGGTGGTGACGATCGCTGGCAGGTTGAGCGCAACGGTCTGCAGGCCGCCATCGATTTCACGGGTGACGTTGAGCTTGTCGCCAGCCACTTCGACCTTGGAGGCGAAGGTGCCTTGGGCGTAGCCCGTCAGCGCCGCCAGCATCTGGCCGGTCTGGTTGTTGTCACTGTCGATGGCCTGCTTGCCGAGGATCACCAGCTGTGGCTGCTCCTTGTCGACCAGGGCCTTGAGCGCCTTGGCCACGGCCAGCGAGTTCAGCTCGTCGCTGGTCTCGACCAGGATGGCGCGATCAGCACCCAGCGCCAGCGCGGTGCGCAGTTGCTCCTGGGCTGCGGTCGGGCCGACGGCGACGGCGACGATCTCGGTCACAACGCCCTTCTCTTTCAGGCGCACGGCTTCTTCCACGGCGATTTCGCAGAAGGGGTTCATGGACATCTTGACGTTTGCAAGGTCGACGCCGGAGTTGTCCGCCTTGACGCGAACCTTGACGTTGTAGTCGACCACTCGTTTGACAGCTACAAGAACCTTCATGGATTCCTCGTTACTCTCCGGTGAAAAGAATGTCGCCTGGGGCTGGCCCGGCGATTGCGCGTGGGTACAAGGGCACCTCTAAAAACGTTGCGGGGCGAGCGATCTTCACAGTGACCAATCAGTCTTGTTCAGACCCTGCCGGCAAAACCCGCGAGTCATTTTCTGTCGTGGCGTGTAAACTCCACTACACAACGGGTTTTAGCCTCAAAACCCTGCTCTACGCCTGGTCTTTAGGGGTGCACCTGCGCCCGACGGTCAGCCTACGGCGAGCGTAAAACCGCTCGTATCTTGACCGTAACACCCATCCCGGTCAATACGGCAAATCGGCCAGCCTCCAGCCGCGTACCTGTGATTTTACTGGGCTGCGGCAAATTCAAACAAACGTTTGTATTGGACCCGCCGAGTGGTGTAGATATAATGCGCGCCAAGACAAAACGGTGTAGTCCGCCATCCGCAAAGCTACAGCATAGATAGCTGCGAGTGACCCACCGATAAAACCCACAAGACAAGCAACAGCGATGAGCCTTGAGTAGGAGAGAACCAGTGGAACGCGAATACATGGAATTCGACGTGGTCATTGTCGGCGCCGGGCCGGCAGGCCTGTCCGCCGCCTGCCGCCTGAAGCAGAAGGCCGCCGAAGCCGGTAGCGAGATCAGCGTCTGCGTGGTCGAGAAAGGCTCCGAAGTCGGTGCGCACATCCTCTCTGGTGCGGTGTTCGAGCCGCGCGCGCTCAACGAGCTGTTCCCCGATTGGAAAGAGCTCGGCGCGCCACTGAACACCGAGGTCAAGCGCGACGACATCTATGTGCTCAAGGACCAGGGCAGTTCGGTCAAGGTACCCGACCTGTTCGTGCCCAAGACCATGCACAACCAAGGCAACTACATCATCTCGCTGGGCAACCTGTGCCGCTGGCTGGCCCAGCAGGCCGAGAACCTGGGCGTGGAAATCTACCCAGGCTTCGCAGCCCAAGAGGCGCTGTTCGATGAAAACGGCGTGGTTCGCGGCATCGTCACCGGCGACTTGGGCGTCGACCGCGAAGGCAACCCCAAAGACGGCCTGTACACCCCAGGCATGGAGCTGCGCGCCAAGTACACCCTGTTTGCCGAAGGCTGCCGTGGCCACATTGGCAAGCAGCTGATCAAGCGCTTCAACCTCGACAGCGAATCCGACGTCCAGCACTACGGCATCGGCATCAAGGAAATCTGGGAAATCGACGCGGCCAAGCATGAGCAAGGCCTGGTGGTGCATACCGCCGGCTGGCCGCTGGATGTGGTCAGCAGCGAAAACACCGGTGGCTCGTTCCTGTATCACCTGGAAAACAACCAGGTGGTGGTCGGCTTGATCGTCGACCTGTCCTACGCTAACCCATACCTGTCGCCGTTCGACGAGTTCCAGCGACTCAAGCACCACCCGGTGATCAGCCAGTACCTCGAAGGCGGCAAGCGCATCAGCTACGGCGCCCGCGCCATCTGTAAGGGCGGCTACAACTCGCTGCCCAAGATGGTCTTCAACGGTGGCGCGCTGATCGGTTGCGACCTGGGCACGCTGAACTTCGCCAAGATCAAAGGCAGCCACACGGCGATGAAATCCGGCATGCTCGCCGCCGATGCAGTGGCCGACGCGCTGATCGCCGATAGCGAGGGCGGCGATGCGCTGACCACTTACGTTGACGCATTCAAAGCCAGCTGGCTGCATGACGAGCTGTTCGCCAGCCGTAACTTCGGCCCGGCCATGCATAAGTTCGGCCCGCTGTTTGGCGCAGCCTTCAACTATGTCGACCAGAACTGGTTCGGCGGCAAGCTGCCGTTCACCCTGCGCGACACCAAGCCCGATTACGCTTGCCTGAAGCTTGCGGCCGACTCCAAGAAGATCGACTACCCCAAACCCGACGGCAAGCTCAGTTTCGACAAGCTCAGCTCGGTATTCCTCTCCAGCACCAACCATGAAGAGGAACAACCCTGCCACCTGAAGCTGACCGACCCGAACATCCCGATCGCCAGCAACCTGCCGCTGTACGACGAGCCGGCTCAGCGCTATTGCCCGGCCGGGGTCTACGAGGTGGTCACCCAGGAAGACGGCACCAAGCGCTTCCAGATCAACGCGCAGAACTGCGTGCACTGCAAGACCTGCGACATCAAGGACCCGGCCCAGAACATTACCTGGGTCACCCCTGAAGGTGCCGGTGGGCCGAACTACCCGAACATGTAAGTGCATCGCGCTGTATGAAAAAGCCCCCTGGCCGTGAGGTCAGGGGGCTTTTTCGTACTCAAGGCGGTGGGCCGCATGCAGTGGTGTCTACGTCGCTCGTGAGAGCGAGCGCCACCCGCGTTACTTCTCAGCACACATGACCGGCACCGCCTGCGAATCGAACACCAACCGCTCCCGCCCCTTGAAATACAGAGCCGTAAGCAAGCCGACCATGCCCATCAGCAGACAAAAGCCGACACACACCCACGGGCTCCACGGCATCAAGGCAATCAGCGCCAGCGGCGTGGTACTGGCCCACAAGGCGTAGGCGACGTTGTAGGTGAAGGAAATACCCGACACGCGGATCTGCGCCGGAAACAGCCCGACCATCACCGACGGCACCACGCCGACCACCCCACAGCACAGTCCGGCCAGGGCATAGGCCGGCCAGATCAGGCTCCACTGCCCCACCAGGCTGGCATACAGCGCGCCAATCCCAACAGGCAGCAACAGGCTGTAGATCTTCAGCGCCCGCCAGGCGCCCAGGCGGTCGACCAGCAACCCGGCCAACACGCAGCCGATATTCAAGAACACGATGCCAACGCTGCTCAAGGCAAAGGTCTGCCCGGCCGCAATGCCAAAGCGCTGCTGCATCACGGTTGGGGTGATCACCACCAACACCACCACCGCCGAGGTCAATACGCAGGTCAGCAACGCCGCCGGCAGCAACGCCCGGCGATGCTCGCGCAACACCTGGCGCAGCGGGAACGCCACCGGCTGCTCGCGACGCTCGCGCAAGGCAAGAAATACCGGCGTCTCGCTCAGCCAGCGGCGCAGCCATACGCCGATCACCCCAAACACCCCGCCCAGCAGGAACGGATAGCGCCAGGCGTAATCGAGAATCTCCTGCGGGCTGAACAGTTGCGCCAGCAAGGTCGCCGTCAGCGCGCCCAGCAGGTAACCGAAGGTCAGCCCCGCCTGCAGAAAGCCCAAGGCATAACCGCGCCGCCCTTCGGGCGCATGCTCGGCGACAAAGGTCCAGGCACTGGGCACCTCCCCGCCCACGGCGGCGCCCTGCAAGATACGCAACGCCAACAGGATCAGCGGCGCCGCGTAGCCGATATCGGCATAGGTCGGCATCACCCCGATCAACAGGCATGGCAGGGCCATCATCAGGATGCTCAGGCTGAACACCCGCTTGCGCCCCAGATGATCGGCAAAGTGCGCCATCAGGATGCCGCCCAACGGGCGCGCAAGATAACCGGTGACGAAAATCCCGAAACTCTGCAGCAGGCGCAGCCACTCGGGCATCTCAGGCGGGAAGAACAATTGGCTAAGGGTCAGGGCGAAGAACACGAAAATGATGAAATCGTAGATCTCCAACGCGCCGCCCAACGCCGCCAGGCCCAGGGTCCGGTGGTCGCCACGGGTAAACCGGGGCTGGCGAGCGGTATCGATGGCAGTCATGGCAGGGGTCCGCAGATCGGCAAAGGGCAAGAGGATAGCAAATGCCCGCGGCCTGTTGCCGCATGCCGTTCAGCTTGAGCGACTGAATACCGTCTGGGCGAAGTTCAGCCGCTGGCGCGGATAGGCCGAATGACCGGACAGGCCCGGCGGCAGAGCCACCTGCCCGACCACCACCGGCAAGTCGATGATCGACATGAACGACTCCAGCGCCTCGCTATCTGGCACCTTGGGCAGGCTGATGCTCACCGCCTTGCGCTCGCTCTGCGCGACCGCCGGTACTTTCAGATGTTGCGAGTGATACAGCAAGGCGTGCTGAATCTGCGTGCTGACCCGGCAAAAACGCGCCAGGTCGACACCGGCATGGCTGGCCAGGTCTATATTGCCAATCAGCAGGTTGAACGGCTGCAAAGCGCATTGCACCAGGCGCTGCAGGTCATCGAAGTTGTCTACCGGGGCGATCCGGTAATAACCCAGGGCATTGAGCATCTTCTCCAGCTGCAAGCGTTGGCTGGGGTGCTCGTCGGCGATGAGGATGCGCATGCATTTGTTTGGCATCGATCGAACCTGGGCAGCAAGGTGATGGAAACTCCCTGACCATACTGCGCCAGTACAGGCAATCGCCAGGGCGATGCCTGGAGAGGGTCTTCATTGATAGTTGTCCTGAAACCCGGAGAAATCAAGTCGCCAGCACCGGGATTTGTCGCCCATCGCCCAGGTTTTGCTCAGGATTCCCACTGACGCATGCGCACCCGGCAGTGCTTCATGGCATTGACGATGTGCTTTTCCACGAGACTGCGCGAAATACCCAGGTGTTCGGCGATCTGCTGGTGCGACATGCCGTCGAGTTTACGCAACAGAAAACTGTCACGACACGGCGCGCTGAGCTCATCCAAGGCACGCTGCATCAGCGCCAGACGCTGGTTCAATTGCATGCTCTGGGACGGGGCCGGGCTGTGCCAGCGCTCGTCAAGGTCGAGCACCTCCAGCGGTTCGGCCTTGCGTACCAGGTGGCGCCGATGGCGATCGATCACCAAGTTCATCGCCGTGCGATAGAGGAAGGCGCGCGGGTTCTCGATCTGCTCAGGCTCGTTACGCTCCAGCACCCGCAGGTAGGCATCATGGATAACATCTTCCGCCGCCTGACGATTACCCAGGCGCGCACTGAGGAAGCTCACCAACTCGCGATAGTAATGTTCCACGACGGCACCTGGCATGTCCCTGCACAACGGCGAAGGAGGAAAAGCTCGAAGGAGTGATATCAAGCTGGAATCTTACAAATTATAATGATTCTCAGCAACAGACAGGCACTCGCCTAGGCTAAATCATCTGCACTGCGCTTCGTTTATCTGGGACCTCCGTGCGCATCCACTTGGCAGCGCGTGGCCATCCTTCTGGCTGGAAGTCCACATGAGTCGCACATCCAATACCCGCCGTCGCATCCTCCTCGGCGGCCTGGGCCTGCTTGGCCTGGGCAGCCTGCTGGCGTGGCAGGCGCTGCCCTTCGGCGCCCTGCCCGTCAGCACCGTCGCCGTGACCCGCGCCGATATAGAGAGCAGCGTCACCGCCCTTGGCACCTTGCAACCCAGGCGCTATGTCGATGTCGGCGCGCAGGCATCCGGGCAGATTCGCAAGCTGCACGTAGAAGCCGGGGATGAGGTGCGCCAAGGCCAGCTACTGGTCGAGATCGATCCTTCCACCCAGCAGGCGAAATTCGACGCCGCCCGTTTTGCGATCGACAATCTCAAGGCGCAACTGGCCGAGCAACGCGCCCAGTTCCAGCTGGCTCGCCAGCAGTACCAGCGCCAGCGCAGCCTCGCCGCAGCCGGCGCCAGCCGCGATGAAGACCTGCAGATCGCCGATGCCCAGCTCAAGGTGACCCAAGCGCGGATCGACATGTACCAGGCGCAGATCCACCAGGCCCAGGCCAGCGTGCGCAGCGATGAGGCCGAACTTGGCTACACCCGCATCTATGCCCCCATGGACGGAACCGTGGTCGCAGTGGATGCCCGCGAGGGCCAGACCCTCAACGCCCAACAGCAGACCCCCCTGATCCTGCGCATAGCCAAGCTCTCGCCAATGACCGTCTGGGCCCAGGTTTCCGAGGCCGACATCGGCAAGGTCAAACCCGGCATGACTGCCTACTTCACCACCCTTGCCGGCGGCAAGCGGCGCTGGACCAGCACGGTCAGGCAGATCTTGCCGATCCCGCCCAAGCCGCTCGAGCAGACCAGCCAAGGCGGCGGTAGCCCGATCAGCGCTAGCTCCGCAGGCAGCGCCAGCCAGGTAGTCCAGTACACCGTGCTGTTGGACGTGGACAACCCCGATGGCGCCCTGATGGCTGAGATGACGACCCAGGTGTTCTTTGTCGCAGGTCACGCCAGCCAAGTCCTCACGGCGCCGTTGGCCGCCCTCGACGACAGTGATGGCGACGGCCTGCGCCTGGCCCAGGTGCTCAACCGCCAGGGCAAGATCGAACAACGGCAAGTGCGCACTGGCCTAAGCGACCGGCTGCGGGTGCAGATCCTCGATGGCTTGAGCGAAGGCGAGCAACTGGTCATTGGCGCGCCTCGCGCCAGTGGAGGATAAATGTCAATTCCCCTGATCGAGCTGAGCGACATCCGCAAATCCTATGGCGGCCTCGACACCCCCACCGTCGAGGTGCTGCGCGGGGTCAGCCTGAGCATCTACCCTGGCGAGTTCGTCGCCATTGTCGGTGCGTCCGGCTCCGGCAAGTCGACTCTGATGAACATCCTCGGCTGCCTCGACCGACCCACCAGCGGCAACTATCGCTTTGCCGGCAAGGATGTTGCCGAGCTGGGCAGCGACGCGTTGGCCTGGCTCAGGCGCGAAGCCTTCGGCTTCGTGTTCCAGGGCTATCACCTGATCCCCTCGGGATCAGCCCAGGAAAACGTCGAGATGCCAGCCATCTATGCCGGCATCCCACCTGCCCAACGCCACAGCCGAGCCAGCGCCCTGCTCGAACGCCTGGGCCTGGCCAGCCGCACCGGCAACCGCCCCCACCAGCTCTCCGGCGGCCAGCAACAGCGCGTGTCGATTGCCCGGGCCTTGATGAACGGCGGCCACATCATCCTCGCCGACGAACCCACCGGCGCCCTGGACAGCCAGAGCGGCGCCGAAGTCATGGCCCTGCTGGACGAATTGGCCAGCCAAGGCCATGTGATCATCCTGATCACCCACGACCGCGAGGTGGCGGCCCGTGCGCACCGGGTGATCGAGATCCGTGACGGCCTGATACTCAGTGATTCGGCCGCAGATCAGCTGCCCGGCGCGCGTCACCCCGGCCTGCAAGCGCAGGAGCTACGCCAGCGCCTGGACCGCGGCGCGACCTTGCGCGGCGCCTGGAAGGGCGAACTGCTCGAAGCCCTGCAAGCCGCCTGGCGGGTGATGTGGATCAACCGCTTTCGCACCGCCCTGACCCTGCTCGGCATCGTCATCGGCGTTGCCTCGGTGGTGGTGATGCTGGCCGTCGGCGAAGGCAGCAAGCGCCAAGTCATGGCGCAAATGGCCGCGTTCGGCTCGAACATCCTCTACCTCAATGGCGCACCGGCCACCCTGCGCGAGCCCGCCGGCACCATCACCCTGGACGATGTCGCCGCCATCGGGGAACTGCCCCAGGTCAAGCACATCATGCCGGTCACCGGCGAGAAGATGATGGTCCGCCACGGCAACAACAGCCAGCAGTTCTACGTGGGGGGCAACAACACCTGGTTTCCCGAGATCTTCAACTGGCCGGTGGTCGAGGGCGCTTTCTTCAGCGAAGCCGACGAAGCCAGCGGCGCCGCTGTTGCAGTGATCGGGCAGAAAGTCCGGGAAAAAATGCTCGACCCCCAGGCCAACCCGCTGGGTCAGTACCTGCTGATCGGTAACGTGCCGTTCCAGGTGGTCGGCATTCTCGCCGGCAAGGGCGCCAGCTCCGGCGACCAGGATAGTGACGGGCGAATCGTCATACCCTACTCGTCGGCGGCCATGCGCCTGTTGGGTCATCGTGACCCGGACTACATCACCATCGCAGCAGCCGACTCCAGCCGGGTAAGCGAAACCGAGCGCGCCATCGATCACCTGCTGCGCCAGCGCCACCACGGCAAGCACGACTTCGAACTGACCAACGACGCCGCCCTGATCCAGGCCGAGGCCCGTACCCAGAACAGCCTGTCGCTGATGCTCGGCGCGATTGCCGCCATCTCCCTGCTGGTGGGTGGGATCGGCGTGATGAACATCATGCTCATGACGGTGCGCGAACGCACCCGCGAGATCGGTATCCGCATGGCCACCGGCGCACGCCAGCGCGACATCTTGCGCCAGTTCCTCAGTGAGGCGGTGATGCTGTCGATGGTCGGCGGCGTGACCGGTATCGTCCTGGCGCTGAGCGTCGGCGCCGGCCTGATGCTGGCCGGCATCCCGGTGGCGTTCGCCCTGCCCTCGATCCTCGGCGCCTTTGCCTGCGCCGTGATTACCGGCGTGCTGTTCGGTTTCATGCCTGCCCGCAAGGCCGCCCGCCTCGACCCGGTCAAAGCCCTTACCAGCGAATAACCTATGACATTGCCAAGCCGCATCAGTCTGCTGACCCTGAGCCTGTCCCTGGCCGCCTGCAACAGCTCCCCTGCCCCCAGCGCCGCCATCGAGCCGCCCGCCACCTGGCAGGCGGCAACTGACCAGACGGCAGTCGCGCTTGTCGATGCCCAGTGGTGGCAAGCCTTTGCCAGTAGCGAGCTGGATCAGCTGATCGAAAGCGCCCGGCGTGACAGTCACGACCTGGCAGCCGCCGCCGCCAGGGTGCGGCAAGCCCAAGCGCGGGCGACGATCGCCGGCGCACCGCTGCTGCCAGAACTGCAAGCGGGCCTGGACAGCAGCCGCCAACACCTGCTGCATGGCCAAGGCTACGAACAGCTCGATGTCGATAGCAGCGAACGCACCAGCACCTCGTTCGATACCCGCCTGAGCGCCAGCTACGAGATCGACTTCTGGGGCGGTGTACGCGCCGCCCGCGACAGCGCGCTGCGTAGCCTCGACGCCAGCCGTTTCGATCGCCAGACCGTCGAGTTGACCCTGCTCAGCTCGGTTGCCAACAGCTACCTGAGCACCCTGGCGCTGCAGGAGCAACTGCGCATCGCCCGGCTGAACCTGGACAACGCGCGCAACGTCCTGCGCTTGGTCCAAGCGCGGCACAATTCAGGCTCGGCCACCCGCCTGGAACTTGCCCAGCAGCGTAGCCTGGTGGCGGCACAAGAACGCCAACTGCCCCTGTTGGAGCAACAGTGGCAAGACAGCCGCGTCACCCTGGCCACCTTGCTCGGCCAACCGGTTCAGCAGCTGGGGCAAAGCCAAGGGTCGATCAACGCGCTGCGCTGGCCCCGAATCGGCAGCGGCGTGCCCAGCGAGTTGCTGGCGCGGCGCCCGGATATCGCCGCCGCCGAAGCGCGCCTGGCCGCTGCCAGCGCCAATGTGCAGGTCGCCAGGGCAGCCATGCTGCCCAAGCTGACCTTGGGTGCAGACCTGGGCAGCGGCGCACGAACCCTGGTCGATGTCTTCAGCAGCCCCTACTACACCTTGACCGCCGGTCTTGCCGCACCCATTTTCAACAACGGCCGGCTGCGCGCTTCGCATCAATTGGCGCAGGCCGAGCAAGCAGAGCTGCTCGAAGACTATCGCGCCAGCATTGTCGCCGCCTTCGCCGATGTGGAAAAAGCCCTCAATGCCACCCATGGCGTCGAGCGCCAGAGGCAGTGGCAGGATCAAGAAGTGGAGCAATCGCGCATTGCCTTCGACCTGGCCCAGCAGCGTTACGCCGCCGGCGCCGAAACCCTGCTGACGGTGCTGGAAAGCCAACGCACCCTGTATCAGGCCCAGG
This sequence comes from Pseudomonas urmiensis, assembly GCF_014268815.2. NCBI lineage: Bacteria > Pseudomonadati > Pseudomonadota > Gammaproteobacteria > Pseudomonadales > Pseudomonadaceae > Pseudomonas > Pseudomonas urmiensis. The sequence goes on along the minus strand of NZ_JABWRE020000001.1, from coordinate 1,064,658 downwards.
ACCAGCAGGCGCAGTTGCAGCTGAGCCAACTGCAGGCCAGCGTGGCCCTGTACAAAGCCCTCGGCGGCGGCTGGCAGGCCGCCCAGGCGCCACGCTAGCGCGCCTATCGGTGGCTGTCGCCTGGGTCAGAGCGAGCGTTGCCTGACCTTCAGGTGCCGCGCATACCAAGGGCGGCGCGGCACCTTGCGCAGCAGGCCGTCAAAGCGCTCTTCGTCGGCGTAGATGATGCGCAGGGCCAGCTTCATGGTTTCCGGGTCCATCTCCACGCTGCGCCCTGGGCGCAAGCCCGGGACGCTGCTGCAGCCATGGGTGTCGGGCCCCAACCAGGGATCGGCCACCTGCACCCAGCGCCCCGCGGCGAACCAAGGCACGCCATTGACCTGCACGCGCACCACCTCACCCGGGTGGAAACGTTCATGGGCGCGAAACCAGTCCTCGATGCGATCGTCGATCCAGCCATGGAAGCGCCAAAACACCGGGTTCACATGCGACGAGAACGGGTCGCCAAGAAAGTCGTTTTCGGCGCCGTACCAGCGCCCTGCGAAATCATCCGGCGTGCGCGCCATCGGCACCGGCATGCCGTTGACCGGGTCGCGCGGCACCGAAGCCCAGCGCATGTGCAACCAGTCATGCAGGCCAAGCTCAAGCTCCGAGCCGAACTGCCCCAAGGTCAGTTTGGACAGGTATTGAGGGTCCGAGTAACGCGACTCCCAGACCTCGAAGTTGCCGTGAAAGGTCTCGGCGCTCTTGATGTCCCTGACCCACTGGGTGTACTCGTCATCGTCCGAGGCCAGCCAGGTCGGGGGCAAGGCATTGCCATCCTGGTTGTCGAAGTAACGCGCGAACCCCTGTCGATCACGCTCAAGCTCAGGCTGGGGTAGCGGGAACCGGGTCCATGACGGCAGGTCCTGGATGGCCCGCGCCGCGCCGAGCATGTGCCGGTGCATGAACAGGAAATCTTCCCCCGAGCCATTGCGGTCTTTATGTCGACCACGGGCGTCGCGCTCGCGCTCACGTGGCCCCGGCTGCCAACCCAGGCCACGTAGCGCCTGATGCTTATCCTTGGCCAGCTTGTGCCACTTGTCTCGCGATGCATGCCATAGCTGGTGGAACAGTCGATGCTCAGGCGTGATCAGCCACTCGACCAGTGATGCAGACAGCGCCGTGCGCTCGCGCGCCTCGGGAAACACCTGCTTGCTGGCCAGGAAGCGGTTGTCCTGCTCGGGCAACGCCAGTGGCCGATCCAAGCGCAGGATCCGCCCATTGAGGGTCGCCGGGCCGGCATTGCCGAACTCGCCCCAGACCTCATCCAGCACCACCTGACACTCATAGCGTGGCAGCTGCCCCCCATCGTCGAGGGCAAACAGGCGCCAGCGCAGGGTCCCCGGCTTGTCTGCAGGCAGGTCACCGACGACCCGGTAGCGCGGCTGCTGGTCACTGCGCAAGCGCTCGGGCGTGTCCAGGAAGCCACGAATGGCCCGGCCGCGCTGGGCAACATCGAGAAACAACTCCAATGGCTGATGCTCAAGACCCTCAAGGCCTGCATCGCTGCCCTTCAAGGTCCAGCGCCAGATCCCGCGCAAGGTATCGCCCAATTGCTGACCCGGCGTATCGGCAAGCTCCACGACCGCCTCGCCGGCTGTTTCGGGAAACTCATCATCAGCTGTGAGCTGGCGCTGCGCGTACCACGCTCCAGGTACCGCAACACCTGCCAGCGCCACACTTGCGATGAAGCCTCGTCGGGAAATCGTCATTGAACTACCTGTGCCAGTCGTTATGGCCGCAAGCACGGCCCATCGAAGGCTAAAACGTTGTGCGCAGGGGAAAATTTAACCCTGCCCGGCCTCTGCGCAGGCACACGCCCACGCTGCCCCCAGCCCACCGCCGAGCGCTAAATTTCTTGCCTTTGCGCTCGTTCTCTCCAGGTAGCAATGGCCTCGAGCCCGAACCTCTGCGGCGAACCTACTGAGACCGAGATGACGACACCACGCTGGAAAAAAGCCCTGTACATCAGCCTGGCCACTACCCTGACCGTAAGTGCCGGGCTTGCCGCCTGGTACTACCTGGACAAGGACGGTTACCCCAAGGAGGTGGTGCGCCAGGCCAATGATCTGCAGGAGCGGATTATTTCGTTTGATAGCCACATCACCCTGCCGCTGAGCTTCGGCACCGAAGGCAATGAAGCCGACCAGGACGGGCCGGGGCGCTTCGACCTGGTCAAGGCTGCCCGTGGGCGACTGTCCGGCGCCGCACTGACGATCTTCGCCTGGCCGGAATCCTGGACCGGCAACAATGGCCCGCACCGCCCTACCGACGGTTTTGTCGACGCCGCCCGGCACACCCAGGAGGTGCGCTACAACGCCATCACCGCCATGGTCCGCGACTTCCCCAACCAGGTTGGCATCGCCTATACCCCGCAGGACATGCGCCGGCTGCATGGCGAAGGCAAGTTCGCGGTGTTCATCAGCATGCTCAATGCCTACGCCCTGGGCGATGACATCGACCTGCTGGACAAGTGGGCCGCACGCGGTGTGCGCATGTTCGGCTTCAGCTATGTCGGCAACAACAGCTGGGCTGACTCTTCGCGCCCGCTGCCGTTCTTCAATGACACCGTCGACGCGCTGGGAGGCCTGTCCCCCTTGGGTCGCCAGGCGGTTCAACGGCTCAATGACCTGGGTGTGATCATCGACGTGTCACAGATGTCGGACCAGGCCCTGAGCCAGGTCGCCCAGCTCAGCCGCGCCCCGCTGGTGGCCTCGCACTCGGCGCCCAGGGCCGCGGTAGATATCCCGCGCAACCTCAGCGACAAGGACATGCAGCTGATCAAGGACAGCGGCGGCGTGGTGCAAATCGTCGCCTTCGGCACTTACCTGAAGCCGCTGAGCGAAAAATCCCAGGATCGGCTCAATGCCCTGCGGGCACGCTTCAGCCTGCCGCCATTGCCTAACCAGGCCTACGCACTGATGCCCGGCGACCCGATCATCGCCGGCTGGCCGGAGCAGAAAGTCGGCGAGTATGCCGAAGCGCTGTACGCCATCCTCGATGAGGAACCGCAGGCAACGCTCAAGGACTATGGCGACGCCATCGACTACGCGGTGCGCAAGATCGGTATCGACCATGTCGGCCTCAGCTCCGACTTCAACGAAGGTGGCGGGATCGCCGGCTGGAACGATGCCAGCCAGGCACGCAACGTCACCGCGGAGCTGATCGCCCGGGGCTACTCGGAGGCCGACATCACCAAGCTCTGGGGTGGCAACTTCCTGAGGGTCTGGGAGCAGGTGCAACACGCTGCCCGTCCGACCACCACCTCCTCCCGTTGAACTGCGAGCCTTGCATGAACGATCGCCGTACTTTTCTCAAGCATGCCGGACTGCTGGCGGCCAGCCTGCCCTTGGCCAGCCCGTTGCTGGGCTCGGCCCAGGCCACCCCAAGGCCAACCACCGGCAGCGACCCGTGGGCCGCTTTTCGCCAGCTGTTCGACCTCGACCCTGACTACGCCCACTTCGCCAATTTCCTCATCACCTCACATCCCAAGCCTGTGCGCGAGGCCATCGAGGGCTACCGGGCCAAGCTCGATCGCCACCCGGCGCGCTGGGTTGACTGGGACACCCAGGAAGACTGGAAGCGCGAAGCCGAGGTCCGCGACTGGGCCGCTCGCTACCTGGAGGTCAAGCCGCGCCAGATCGCCCTCACCGGCAGCACCACCGAGGGCCTGGGGCTGATCTACGGCGGCCTGCGCCTGGCGCCTGGGCAAGAGATCCTGACCACCGAGCACGAACACTATTCAACCCGCAACATCCTCGCCTACCGTAGCCAGCGCGAAGGCACGCCGGTGCGCAAGGTGCGCCTGTTCCAGGATCCGGCCAAGGTCTCCGACGACGAAGTGCTCGGCACCATTGCCGCAGCGATCCGCCCGCAGACCCGGGTGCTGGGCATGACCTGGGTGCACTCAGGCAGCGGCGTGAAACTGCCGGTGGGCGAAATCGGCGCACTGGTGCGCGAGCTCAACGGCAAGCGTGACGATAACCAGCGCATCCTCTACGTGATCGATGGCGTGCACGGCTTTGGCGTCGAAGACATGCGCTTCGATGACCTGCAGTGCGACTACTTCATCTCCGGCACCCACAAGTGGATGTTCGGCCCCCGCGGCACCGGGATCATCTGCGCCGCCTCCACCGAGCTCAAGCACCTGACGCCGACCTTCGCGACCTTCTCGGAAAACGAAGACTTCGCCACCACCATGACCCCCGGTGGCTACCACGCCTTCGAACACCGCTGGGCACTGGGCAAGGCATTCGAGCTGCACCTACAACACGGCAAGGCCGCGATTGAGGCGCGCATCCACGGCTTGAACGACTACCTCAAGGAGCGCCTGGCCGAATTCCCCGCCATTGAACTGGTGACGCCACGTAGCGCCCGGCATTCGGCGGGTTTCACCTTCTTCCGGATCAAGGGCCAGGATGCCGACGCCGTGGCCGCCGAGCTCAACCGCCAGCGCATCGTGGTCGATGCGGTCGATCGCGATGTCGGCCCGGTCGTGCGCACCGCCCCTGGCTTGCTCAATACCGAGACAGAAATCGATCGCCTGATCGAGGCGCTGCGCCAACGCCTGCGCAGCTGACTTTTCCACCCTTTTTCTTGTAGCCAAACGCTGACGGAAACCACTCCATGTCCGACGAACGCTTCACGTCATTGCCCTCTCCCGCGCGAACCTTGCGCCAGCTCAGCTGTTGCGCCGTCCTCGGCCTTGCCGCCAGCGCCCAGGCTGCGGACAGCCCCAAGCCGGGTAGCGTGTTCCAGGACTGCAAGAGCGCCTGCCCGCAAATGGTCGTGCTGCCTGCCGGCAGCTTCCTGATGGGCACTCCAGAGGATGAGCTCGGCCGCGAAGGCGATGAAGGCCCACAGCACACCGTGACCTTCGCCAAACCCTTTGCCATCAGCCGCTACCACGTCACTGCCGGCGAGCTGGATGCCTACATCCGCGAAAGCGGGGTGAAAATCGCCGACGGCGATACCCGCCCTGGGCGCTTCTGCGCAGCCAGCAAACCCACCTACAAGCAGGGCCCGCGTCAGCCCGCGGTGTGCGTCAGTTGGTTCGATGTACAGGATTACGCCAAATGGCTGTCGAAAAAGACCGGGCATAACTACCGCATGGTCAGCGAAGCGCAGCGCGAATACGCCGCACGCGCAGGCTCCGCCGGCCCGTTCCCATTCCCCTTCGATAACAACGACCCGAGCAAATACAGCATCGCCCAGCACGCCAACACCTACGGCCCCACCGACGGCTACTCCTACACCGCTCCCGTTGGCAGCTACCCGGCCAATGCGTTCGGCGTCCATGACATGCACGGCAACGTCTACGAGTGGGTCGCCGATTGCTGGAACGATGGTTACCAGGGCGCCCCGGCCGATGGCAGTGCCTGGACCACCGGTGACTGCAGCGTGCGGGTCATGCGCGGCAACGACTGGGGCGAAGCGCCGGTGTTCTCGCGTTCCGGCAACCGCAACAACCGCGCCCCTGACGTGCGCGGCGATTTCCTGGGCTTTCGGGTCGTTCGCGAACTCTGATGACCCTTAACCCCGTGTGATTCAGGAGATACCAATGACCCGCAAACCTCGTGGCGCCGTCAGGGAACTGTTCGGCCTGCTCAAACCCTTCTGGCCCCTGGTGACGGTATCGATCGCGCTGGGCATGGTCGGCGGCCTCAGCGTCACCGCGCTGCTCGCCACCATCAACAGCGCCTTGCACAGCGACAGCGGCCTTACCCAGGGCGTGGTCCTGGGTTTTGCCGGGCTGTGCGTGCTGGCGCTGTTCAGTTCGATCTTCTCCGACATCGGCACCAACTATGTCGGCCAGCACATCATCGCCAGGCTACGCCGCGAGCTGGGTGAAAAAGTCCTGGCCGCGCCCATCGACCAGATCGAGCGCTATCGCAGCCACCGGCTGATCCCGGTGCTGACCCACGACGTCGACACCATCAGCGACTTCGCCTTCGTCTTCGCGCCGCTGGCGGTCTCGCTGACCGTGACCCTGGGTTGCCTGGGCTACCTGGCGAGCCTGTCGTGGCCGATGTTCCTGGTGATCGTGGTGGCGATCGGCCTGGGTTCGGTCATGCAGTTCATCGCCCGCTCGTGGGGCGTGCGTGGCTTCGAGAGCGCGCGCGAGGCTGAGGACGACCTGCAAAAACACTACAGCGCCATTGCCGAAGGCGCCAAGGAGCTGCGCATCCATCGCCCGCGGCGCAAGCGCATGTTCAGCCATGGCATCCAGGACACCGCCAACCGCATCTGCGCCACCCAGGTGCGTTCGATCAACATCTTCGTGGTCGCCAAGGCCCTCGGCTCGATGCTGTTCTTCGTGGTGATTGCCGTGGCCCTGGCCATGCAATCGTTGTGGCCCAGCGGCGACAAGAGCGTCACCAGTGGCTTCGTGCTGGTGCTGCTGTATATGAAAGGCCCGCTGGAACACCTGATCAGCACCCTGCCGATCATCAGCAAGGCGCAGATCGCCTTTCGCCGCATCGCCGAGCTATCGCGCCAGTTCTCCTCGCCCGAACCGCACCTGCTGCTGGACGACAGCCGCCCTTCGGCAAAAACCCTCGACAGCCTGCAGCTCAAGGACGTCAGTTATACCTTCCCACGGGTAGAAGGCTGCGAGCCGTTCCAGCTAGGCCCGGTGAACCTGACCATCAAGCAGGGCGAAATCGTCTTCGTGGTGGGTGAGAACGGCTGCGGCAAGACCACCCTGATCAAGCTGCTGCTGGGCCTGTATGCGCCGCAATCGGGCAGCGTCGTGGTCGATGGCCAGCCAGTGAGCGCGCAGAGCCGGGACGACTACCGCCAGCTGTTCACCACCATCTTCGCCGACTACTACCTGTTCGACGACGTCATCCAGGGCGACCAACCGGTGCCAGAGGATGCCACTGACTATCTCAAGCGCCTGGAGATCGATCACAAGGTCAGTATCCGCGACGGCGTGTTCAGCACCACCGACCTCTCCACCGGCCAACGCAAACGCCTGGCCCTGGTCAGCGCCTGGCTCGAAGAGCGGCCGGTATTGGTGTTCGACGAGTGGGCGGCCGATCAGGACCCGACCTTCCGCCGGATCTTCTACACCGAGCTGCTACCTGACCTCAAACGCCTGGGCAAGACCATCATCGTGATCAGCCACGACGACCGTTACTTCGATGTCGCCGACCAGCTGATCCACATGGCCAATGGCAAGGTCAAGCTCGAATCACGGGTTGCCGATTGCATTTAGTTTTCCGGTTTTAGCCGATGGGTGCGTCCTAATCAATAACAAGAATCACTCACACTTAACACCAGACACCTACATAGAGCTTTCGATAAATGCCTACACAACGCCTTCGTCCCCAGGCCTTGGCCCTGGTCATTCGCCGCACCCTGCGTCAAGCGGCGCCTGCCGCACTGGGCCTGAGCGCCCTGATGCCGCTATCGGCCATGGTCCAGGCCCAGCAGGTGCAATTCAACATTCCGGCGCAGTCGCTGGCCAGCGCATTGCTGGCGTTCGGCTCGCAATCGAACCTGCAGGTGCTGTATAGCCCGCAGGACGTCGAAGGCAAGCGCAGTGCCGCCATCTCCGGCGCCATGGAGCCAGCCCAAGCGCTGCCCAAGTTGCTCCAGGGCACCGGCGTCAGCTACCAGATCGAAGGCAACCAGGCCACCATCCATGCCCGGGAGGGGGGCAATGCGGTGGAACTGGGGGCAACCAACATCAATAGCCAGGGGTTGGGGCAAACCACCGAGAACACCGGTTCCTACACCACTGGCGCCATGCAGACCGCGACCAAACTGCCGCTGACACTGCGCGAAACGCCGCAGGCGGTCACAGTGATTACCCGCCAACGCATGGATGACCAGTCGATGCGCAGCCTCGACGACGTGGTCCAGGCCACCCCAGGCCTGCGCATGTCGGCGGCGCGCCCGGCCAACAGCGAGTACTTTTCGCGCGGTTTCCCCATCAGCAACCTGATGTTCGATGGCCTGCCGACCACCTACAACGCCGACTGGGTCGCGGCGGCCGACATGGCCCCCTACGACCGCGTCGAGATCGTCCGTGGGGCAACCGGCATGATGCAGGGTGCCGGCAACCCGTCGGCGGCCATCAACATGGTGCGCAAGCGTCCCACCAAGGAGTTCCAGGGCAGCGTTACCGGCTCCGCGGGCAGCTGGGACAACTACCGTGGCGAGCTGGACCTGAGCGGCCCGCTCAATGACAGCGGCAGCGTGCGTGGCCGTTTCGTCGGTGCCTACAACGACAAGGACAGCTTCCAGGACTATGCCGGCCGCGAGCGTGGCTTGTTCTACGGCATCACCGAGTTCGACCTGACCGACGACACCACCCTCACCGTGGGTGCGTCGAACCAGAACGACAACAACAACATCAACTGGGGTGGCCTGCCGGTCAACCGTGATGGCAGCCATGTCGGCTACTCGCGCTCCACCAACGTCGGCTACGACTGGAGCTATCAGGACATCAACAACACCACGCTGTTCGCCGAAATCGATCATCACTTTGCCAATGACTGGCGCTTGCATGTGGCGGCGTCCAAGAACTGGTCCGATTTCGCTTTGCAAGGCGCCGTGTTCGAGCGCGAACTCAAATCGGGCGTTGAATCATTCCGCCAGCGCGTGTTCAACCAACGCCGGGACTACGACCAGTCCAGCTACGACATCTACGCCAATGGCCCTTTCAAGCTGTTCGATCGCCAGCATGAACTGGTGGTCGGTGCCAGCAAACGTGAAGTCAAGACAACCGCACACGGCGGTACGGTGTTCATTCCGGTCGACAACCTGTTTGCCGTCAACCCAAGCGGTATCGCCCGACCCAATGTCCCCGACGAGTACGACCTGAGCGAGCATGTCGAGCAGGAAGGTGTCTACGTCACCACGCGGCTGAACATCGCCGACCCCCTGAAGGTGATCATCGGCGCGCGCCTGGACTGGTATGACAATCAGTCAACCTACAACGCAATCGCCGACGGCTACTACACCAATAGCGATTACAAGATCACCCGTAACGTTACCCGTTACGCCGGGGTGATCTACGACCTGGATGACAACCACTCGGTGTATGCCAGCTATACCGACATCTTCATGCCGCAATCGGAGCAGGGCCAGGGCCGCTCCATCATTCGCCCGATCGAGGGCAAGAACTACGAGATCGGTATCAAGGGCGAGTATTTCGACGGTGCCCTCAATGCCAGCGCGGCGATCTTCCAGATCGACCAGGAAAACCGTGCAGCGGAGTCTGCCAATCAAAGGGGCTGCACTGACTACATCTGCTACGAGGCCTCCGGCAAGGTCAGGACCCAGGGTATCGACCTGGAACTGATGGGCGCGCTGACGCCAAACTGGCAAGTGGGTGCCGGCTATACCTATTCGCAAACCAAGTTCTTGAAAGATGCCAACAAGGCCAAGGAAGGCAGCAAGTTCGACAGCGATCTGCCCGAGCACCTGTTCAAACTCAGCACCACCTATACCCTGCCGGGTGAGCTGAACCAGTGGCGTGTCGGCGGTAACGTCTACGGCCAGAGCGGCATCTTCAACAAAGGTAGCAATGCCTTCGGTAACTACCGGATCGATCAGGGCTCGTACGCCGTGGTCGGGCTGATGGTGGGCTACAAGGTCAACAAGAATCTCGATACCCGCCTCAACCTCAACAACATCTTCGACCGCAAGTACTACCAGGGCATCGCCGGCAACAATACCTGGAGCCCGTACGACGTATACGGCGACCCACGCAACTTCACCCTCACGGCCAAGTACAGCTTCTAAGCAGCGCCTGGGGTAAAAAAAATCCGCATCCCTCACAGGATGCGGATTTTTCATTTGCGCTTCGTGGGCGATCTCACAGCCTTTCGCGCAACGCCTCCACCACCAGCGCCAGCCCCTCTTCAGCCTCCTCGATGATCAAGCCCATGCGCATGAAGTCATGGGTCACGCCCGCCATCACCTGCAAGCTCACCGGCACCCCGCCCTCCTCCAGGTGACGCGCATAAGCCACGCCTTCGTCATGCAAAGGATCGCACTCGGCCACCAGCAGCAAGGCCGGCGCCGCCTGTGGCGATACCGCGCCGAGCAACGGCGAGAAGCGCGGGTCGAGACGGTCCGCAGGTTGCCGGGCGTACTGTCGATAGAACCATTCGAGGGTCTGTTGTTCGAGCAGATAGCCGCTGGCATAGCGCTGCGTCGAAGCGCGGCTGCGGCTGGCATCGGTCACCGGGTAGACCAGCACCTGCAGCCGTGGCGCGGGCAGCTGCGCCTGCTCAGCCAACTGGCTTGCCAGCACGGTGGCCAGGCTGGCGCCGACGCTGTCGCCCATCACCGCCAGACGGTTGCGCTCGATGCCCAGCTCAGCGGCGTTGTCGACCAGCCAGCGCCAGCCATCCAGCGCATCGTCGACCGCCGTCGGGAAACGCCACTGTGGCGCCAGGCGATAACCTACCGACAGCACGGGCACGCCCGCCTCTTGGGCCAGGTTCCAGCACAAGGCATCGTGGGAGTCGAGGCTGCCTACCACGTAGCCGCCACCATGCAGGTACATCACCGCCGCGCCCAACAGGTGCGGATCGGCCTCCGGTGGCCGGTAGAGGCGCGCCTGCAAGGCATGGCCATCGCGCGCGAGCAAGGTCAGGTTGTCGATCTGCTCGGGCTCCTCGGCCTTCGGCGCCATCAGCGCCGAGGACTGCTCGAATTGCTCACGGGCTTGATCTGGGGTCAGCGCATGCATCGGCAGCACCTTGCCAGTCGTGCGGCCCTCCTCCACCAATTTCAGGTAGGCAGCCAGGTCAGGGTTCAGCGACATCGGTATTCTCCAAAAGGGGCTGCACCCGGCAGCCCCGTCAGCTCAAGTAACAGCAACAGTTCAGGCCTGGCCAGTGCTCGGCAAGCGCCCAAGGGCATGCTCCAGCGCGTCCAGCACGGCGGCGTCATGAGGAACCTGGAAGTGCCCGCAGGACAGCATCGGTGCATGGTCCAGCGACTGCCCGAGCTGGGCGGCCAGCGCCGCACGCTCATCCTCACGGCCAGCGACCCACCAGCTGCGGGGCAGTACCTTGACCCCTTCGCACACCTGCAGCTCACGTGACAGGCGCTTGAGGGTGCGCGCGGTGAGGAACACTTGAAGCAGCTCCTCGACCCCCAAACCTGCGCCTTCGGGCACATCGCCAAGGGCCTGGACGATCAACTCACGGGCGCCAACCGCGCTCTCTTGACGCGGATCGCCGCGATCTACCGTACGCGCTGCCGGTAGCGTGGCCTGGAGCAGTTCGTTCAAGTCATCCAGCCAGTGATCCGCCTGCTGGGCGGATTCGCGGCTCGGCACGAAGCTGTCCAACAGCGCCAGCAATTGCACCTGTTCACCTTCGCCCTCCAGCTGCGCCGCCATCAATGCAGCCAAGGTGCCACCGAGCGACCACCCCAGCAGCCGGTAGGGCCCTTGCGCCTGGCGCTCGCGCAGGCAGGCCACGTAGTCACGCGCCAAGGCCTGCAACGATGCCGCCTGCCAGCTTGCATCGAGCAACTGCCGGGCCTGGATGCCGATCACCTGGCAGCGGCCGTTGAGTCGGCGTGCCAGTGGCTCGTAGTCGAACACCGTACCGAAGCCGGCATGCACGCAGAACAGCGGTGCCTGCCCGGCGACTTCGCCATTGAACGACAACAGCGGCGTCTGCTTGGCAGAGGCGGCGGTGAGCTGGGCGATGCTTGGCTTTTGCATCAAGTCACGCAGACGCAGGCTGAAACCATGTTTCTTCAAGGCCCGCGACTTGGCCACCACCTGCATGCTGAGGATCGAGTCGCCACCGAGCTCGAAGAAGTTATCGGTGATACCGACCTGCTCGACCTTCAGCACTTGCTGCCAGATCTGCGCGATGGCCCGCTCCAGGTCGTTGCGCGGCGGGACATGCTCGCTGCACGCCTCGATTGCCGGCAGCGCGTTACGGTCCAGCTTGCCATTGGGGCTCAGTGGCAACTGCTCCAGTACCATCAGTTGGGCCGGCACCATGTACTCGGGCAACTCCCGCTTCAGCCGCTCGCGCAACTGCTCGGCAAGGTTGCCTTGCGCGTTGCCGACCAAGGTCACATAGCCCACCAGCTGTTTACCGCCCGGGCCCTCCCTGACCACCACTGCGGCCTGGCGCACCTCCTCCATCTCGCTCAGGCGTGCCTCGATCTCACCCAGCTCGATGCGAAAACCCCGCACCTTGACCTGATTGTCCAAGCGCCCGAGGTAGTCGAAGGTGCCGTCAGGGCGCTGGCGCACCAGATCGCCAGTGCGGTACAGGCGCTGCCCCGGGCTGTTCGGGTCGGCCACGAATCGCTCTGCGGTAAGCCCTGGACGATTCAGGTAACCCCGTGCCACGCCCACTCCGCCCAGATACAGCTCTCCGGCCACACCGGGCGGCAGTGGATTGAGATCGGCATCCATGACATAGCCGCTGCGCTGGCCGACCAGGTGGCCAATGGGCGCGTAGACTGCGCCGCAGGGTTGCTCGGGGCCGGCTTTCCAGATCAGCGGGGTGACCACGGTCTCGGTCGGCCCGTAGCCGTTGATGATGTAGCGCGGCCGGAGGAACTGGTGGGCCTGCTCATAGCTGGCCTGCGGCACCGCATCGCCACCGAAACAGTAGATGCGCATCGCGGGCGGGTTGCCATCCTCGCGCACCTGCTCGATCAACTGCTGCAAATACACCGGTGGGAAGGCCGCCACGGTGACGCCATGGCGATGCATGGCCTGGCAGGTCTGCTCCGGCGTCCATAGCTCATCACCGCGCAGCAGCACGCTGGCGCCGTGGGTCAAGGCGGTCAGCCAGCGTTCATGGGCGCCATCGAAGGCAAACGACATGAACAATAGCTCGCAGTCCGCCGGCGTCATCTCATAACGCTCGCCCACTGCCTGGCAGTGCATGGCCAACGCCCCCTGGCTGACCACCACGCCCTTGGGCATACCGGTGGATCCGGAGGTATAGATCACGTAGGCCAGGTTCTCAGGATCGACCGTGACCTGCGGCGCATGCTCCGGCCATTGCTCAGCCGCGAAATCGTCCAGATCAAGCGTGTGCAGGGTCGCCACTTTCGGCAAGTGGGCGATGGCCGCGGACTCGCAAAGCAACAGGGCGATACCCGAATCCTGCATCAGGTAGCTCAGGCGCTCCTTGGGGTAGGCAGTGTCGATCGGCACATAGGCCGCACCGGCCTTGAGCACCGCCAGCAACGCTACGATCAGTCGTTCACTGCGCTGCAAGGCAACCCCGACGCGAACCTCCGGGCCGACCCCTTCGGCGATCAAGGCATGGGCCAATTGGTTCGCCGCGCGATCGAGCTCGGCAAAGCTCAGGCTGCGCTGATCGACTTTGACCGCGGTGGCCGCGCCGTGTTGGGCTGCCCAATCCGCGATGCGCTGATGCACCAACTGCGCCGGCTGCGCGTGCTCGACCGGGGCCGGGTTCGCAGGTGCCTGAGCCAGCAACCCGAGGTTGCCCAGCGGCGCTTGCGCATCGAGGGTCAGCGCCTGCAACAGCGCCTCCATGTTCGCCCGGATACCTTCGACCGCCTCATCGCTGAAGCACTGGCGCAGGTACATGTACTCGATGATCAGCTGCTCCTCGACAATCACCATCAGGTCCATCGGGAAGTCAGTCAGGCCTGATCCGCCGACATCGCCGAACTGCAAGGTATCGTCCTGCCAATCACGCAGGGTGCGATCAAGCGGCTGGTTCTCGAAGACGATGATGCTGTCGAACAATGCCTGGCCACTGCGACCCGACCAGCGCTGCAGATCGCCCAGCGGCGTGTACTCGTGATCGCGCAGCTCCAGGTTGATCCGCTGCAGCTCTTGCAGCCACTGGCCGACCTGAGCTTGCGGGTCGACCTGGTGAATCACCGGCAAGGTGTTGATGAACAGCCCAAGCATGCTCTGCGCCCCTGGCAACGCTGCAGGGCGTCCCGCCACGGTGGCGCCGAAGGTGACGCTGCGCTGGCCACTGTAGCGACTGAGCAGCAACAGCCAGGCGCCTTGCACCAGGGTGTTGAGGGTAATCCGCTGATCCTGGGCGAACGCCTTCAACGCCTCGGTCTGCTGCTGGCTGAACCGGCTGTAGAGGGCGTGGTGTCCGCTGCCACGCTCACCACTTGCGAAGGCGTCCGCCAGGTAGGTTGGCTCCTGCAGAGCGGCCAGTTGCTGGCGCCAGAACACCTCGCTGTGGCGCGGGTCCTGCTGGCGCAACCAGCCGATGTAGTCGCGGTAGGGCACCACCTCGCCCAACGCCTGCCCCGAGTAGCAGGCGAGCACTTCGCCCATCAACTGCGAGGTGCTCCAGCCATCGAGCAGGATGTGGTGATAGGTCCAGATCAGTTGCTGACGATCCTCGCCCAGGCGCACCAGCAACAGGCGCTGCAGCGGCGGCTGGTCAAGATCGAAGCCACGCTGGCGCTCTTGCTCGGCCAGGGCTTTGAGGGCGTGCTCGGTATCGTCGCGCCCACGCCAGTCCAGTTCGCGCAGCGGCACTGGCAGCTCGCGCAGGACGAACTGCAGCGGCTCGTCCAGGTCCTGCCAGAGCAAGCCGGTGCGCAAAATATCGTGGCGCGCCATCACCTGCTGCCACGCCTTTAGCAGACGCTCTGCCACCAACCCCTGCACCGGTACGCTCAGCTGGTTGACGTAAAGCTCATCCTCGCGACTGGCGTTCAGGCTCAGGAACAGCATGCCCTGCTGCATCGGCGACAGGCTGTACAGCCCATCCACCTGCGCATGCTCAAGCGGCAGCGCTTGCACCTGGGCCTCGCTCAAGCCATGCAGGGCCACCGGCTGCTGGGCAACCTCGCGCCATTGGCTGACGCTGTCGGCCAACTGCTCGATGGTCTGCTTCAGGAACAGGTCGCGGGGGGCGATGTCCAGGCCCATTTGACGGGCCTGGCTGACCACCTGGATGGCGATGATCGAGTCACCGCCCAGGGCGAAGAAGTTGTCCTGGATACCGACCTGCGGCAGATCCAGCACCGTTTGCCAGATGTCCACCAGTTGCTGTTCCAGCGGCGTACGCGGCGCCACGTGCGCGGCCCTGGCAGCGCTGAAGTCGGCTGCCGGCAGCAGATTGCGCGCCAACTTGCCATTGGCCGTCACTGGCATGCTAGCCAGCAGCAACAGGTGCGCCGGCACCATGTAGTCGGGCAAGCCCTGAGCGAGGAACTGGCGCAGCGCCTCGCGCCATTGCCGCCCAGCCTCGCTGTCATCGGCGACCCGCTGCGGCTGGACCGGCACCAGGTAGGCGACCAACTGCTTGCCGCTCGGCCCGTCCTGGGCCAGCACCACCGCCTCGCGCACCTGCTCGTGCTCCATCAGGCGTGCCTCGATTTCCCCCAGTTCGATGCGCAGGCCGCGGATCTTCACCTGGTGGTCGATCCGCCCGACGTAGTCGATCACGCCGCCCTCGCGGTAGCGCGCCAGATCGCCAGTGCGATACAGGCGGCCACCCTGGGCGTCGAAGGGGTTGGGGACAAAGCGCTCGGCGGTCAACGCCGCACGCCCATGATAACCGCGCGCCAGCCCCACACCGGCCAGGTACAGCTCACCATTGACCCCACGCGCTGCCGGGCACAGGTCGGGCTCGAGGATGTGCGTGCGCAGGTTATCGATCGGTTGGCCGATCGGCACGCTCGCGCCCTGCTTGCCGGCGCAGGTCCAGTGGGTCACATCGATTGCCGCCTCGGTCGGACCGTACAGGTTGTACAGGCCAGCCTGCGGCAAGCGCTCCAGGCATTGCTGGGCCAGCGGCGCCGACAACGCCTCACCGCTGCAGACCACCCGGCGCACGCTACGGCACCGCTCCACGTCTGTGCTGGCCATGAACGCCTGGAGCATCGACGGCACGAAATGCAGGGTAGTGACTCGATGCTCGATGATGGTCTGGCACAGCCGCTGCGGATCACGGTGGTCACCCGGCAGGGCAATGGCCAGGCGAGCACCGGTCATCAGCGGCCAGAAGAACTCCCAGACCGAAACATCGAAGCTGAACGGGGTTTTCTGCAGCACCGTGTCGCTGGCATCCAGCCCATAGGCGCGCTGCATCCACTGCAAACGGTTGAGCAAGGCCTCGTGGGTATTGCCAGCGCCTTTCGGTCGCCCGGTCGAACCCGAGGTGTAGATCACATAGGCCAGGTTGCCCGGCGCCAGCGTCAGCTGCGGTGAGCTGTCGACATAGGCCGCCAGCCAGCCTGGCGGCTGGTCCAGGCACAGGCTACGTACCGTGCTCGGAATGGGCAGGCGCGCGACCAGCGCCTGCTGGGTCAGCAGCAGGCCGATGCCACTGTCCTGCATCATGTACGCCAGACGATCAGCGGGGT
Organism: Pseudomonas urmiensis; assembly: GCF_014268815.2. Classification (NCBI taxonomy): domain Bacteria; kingdom Pseudomonadati; phylum Pseudomonadota; class Gammaproteobacteria; order Pseudomonadales; family Pseudomonadaceae; genus Pseudomonas; species Pseudomonas urmiensis. Next base: position 1,048,293 of record NZ_JABWRE020000001.1, on the reverse strand, counting down.
AATCCGGGTCCAGCGGCACATAGGCGCCGCCTGCCTTGAGCACGGCCAGCAAGCCGATCACCAACTCCAGGCTGCGCTCCAGCGCAACCCCCACCAGCACTTCCGGGCCAACCCCTTGTTCGCGCAGCTTGTGTGCCAGGCGGTTGGCGCGCTGATCGAGCTCGGCGTAGCTCAGGGTCTGCTCTGCGAACAGCAGCGCGGGCGCATGGGGATGGCGCTGGACGTGGTCCTCGAACAGCTGATGGACCAAACGCTCACCAGGATAGGCCACTTGGGTTCGGTTCCACTCGCCGACGATGCGCAGCTGTTCGGCCTCATCGAGCATCGGCAGTTGCACCACCGGCAGGTGCGGGTCGCGGCTCACCGCCTGCAGCAGGTTGCGCCAATGCCGCGCCATCTGCTCGATGGTCTGGCGATCGTACAGTTCGGTGGCAAAGGTAAACGCCGCAGCAATGCCGGCGGCATGTTCGACGGTGTCCAGGGTCAGGTCGAACTGGGTGCTGTGCAGCGCCCAGTCCACCGCCTCGATACGCAGCCCACTGACCTCACGCGGCGCGCCCTTGGCCTCGGTCTGGTGGTTGAACATCACCTGGAACAATGGGCTGTGGTTGAGGCTGCGCTCCGGTTGCAGGGCATTGATCAACTGCTCGAAGGGCAGGTCCTGATGAGACTGGGCATCCACGGCCGTCTGGCGCACCTGTTCGAGCAGCTCGCTGAAGCGCTGGCGCAGGTGGAACTGGGCCTTGAGCACCTGGGTGTTGACGAAGAAGCCGACCACCCCCTCGGTTTCGCCCCGGGTGCGGTTGGCCACAGGCACCCCCACGCGGATATCCTGCTGCGCCGAATAGCGGTGCAACAAGGCCTGGAAGCTGGCCAGCAACAGCATGAACACCGTCACGCCTTGGGCTCGCGCCTGGGCCTTGAGTGCCTGCACCAGTTCATCGTCGAGCACCAGCCGCACCTGGTCGCCCGCTCGACTCGGTTGCGCCGGGCGTGGACGGTCGGTCGGCAGCTCCAGCACCGGCTGCTGGTCACCCAACTGGCCCAGCCAGTAATCCAGCTGCCGCGCTTGCTCGCCGGCCTCCATCCACTGGCGCTGCCAGGCGGCGTAGTCGGCGTACTGTACCGCCAGCGCGGCCAAGCTGACCTCGCGGCCCTGGCTGTAGCCCTGGTACAGGCTGACCAGTTCGTCGACCAGTACCGCCATCGACCAACCGTCAGTGATGATGTGGTGCAGGTTGAGCACCAACACGTGCTCCTGCGCGCCCAGACGCAGCAGGTCGACCCGCAGCAGCGGGCCGCGCTCCAGATCGAACGGCTGGCGGGTCAGCGTTTCCACTGCCTCGCGCAGTCCATCGGCGGACACCTGCGCGTGGCCGATCTTCCACTCGAACGCCTGTGCTGCATGGATGACCTGGCGCACTTCGCCGGCCTCCTGGGCGAAGGTGGTGCGCAGGCTTTCGTGGCGTGCCAGCAAGGTCTGGAAGGCACGGCTGAGCGCAGCAACGTCCAGCGCCCCTTGCAGGCGCAAGGCCGAGGCGATGTTGTAGGCGCTACTGTGCGGCTCCAACTGCCACAGCACCCACTGCCGTTGCTGGGCGTAGGACAGCGCCAGCGGCGCACCGCGCTCGAGCGCGACCATCGCCGGCTGCGCTTGGCTGCCACCGGCGCGGGCGACCCGCTCGGCGAAGCCGGCCAGGTCCTGGGCCTCGAACAGGCTGCGCAGCGGCACTTCGATGGACAGTTGCTGACGCACCCGGCCGACCATCTGCGAGGCCAGCAGCGAATGGCCACCCAGCTCGAAGAAATTGTCGCCAAGGCCGACCTGCTCAACCTTGAGCACACTGGCCCAGATCGCCGCCAGCTGCTGCTCAAGGGGCGTACGCGGCGCCTGGTGCACACGCTGCTGACGACTGAGGTCGACCGCCGGCAGCGCCTTGCGGTCGAGCTTGCCGTTGGGCGTCAGCGGCATGCGCTCGAGGAACGTCAGGTAAGTCGGCACCATGTAGTCCGGCATCTGCCCCAGCGCATGGGTTCTGAGCGCCTGGCGCAAGACCTCCAGTTGCGCATCCTCAAGCTGCAAGGTGGCCGGCTCATGCGCGACGATGTAGGCCGCCAGTTGCTTGCCCAGCGGTCCATCGACATCGATCACGGCAATCTCGCGCACGGCCTCGTGCGCCTGCAGGCAGGCCTCGATTTCGCCAAGCTCGATGCGGAACCCGCGAATCTTCAACTGATGGTCGATACGCCCCATGTACTCGAGCACACCGTCATCACGATAACGCACCAGATCACCCGTGCGGTACAGACGTCCGGCACCGAACGGATCCGGGATGAACCGCTCGGCGGTAAGGCCTGGGCGGTTCAGATAACCCCGTGCCAAGCCATCGCCAGCGATGAACAGCTCGCCGCTGACCCCCACCGGAACGGCCTCGAACTGGGCATCGAGGACATGGAAGGCGGTATTGCCGATCGGCCGTCCCAGCCACACCTGGTGGCTGTCGCTGACCCGTTCGAGCCCCGACCAGATGGTGGTTTCGGTCGGGCCGTAGAGGTTCCACACATGCCCGGCCTGGTCGATCAGGCGCTGGGCCAGTTCGCCGGTCAATGCCTCGCCGCCGCTGAGCAGCTTCTTGCCGCGCAGCGCTTGCGCCGGCGCATTGTCCAAGAGCATGCGCCAGGTCGAGGGCGTCGCCTGGATGACGCTGACCGCCTGCTGCTCGATAACCTTGAGCAGGGCGAAAGGGTCCTTGTTCTGCTGCTCGGCCAGCAGCACCACGCTGGCCCCATGCAGCAACGGCAGGTACAGCTCCAGCCCGGCAATGTCGAACGACAGCGAGGTCAGCGACAGCACACGATCGCTGGCGTCGATGCCGGGTTGCTCGGCCATGGTCCAGAGGAAGTTGACCAGCGCGCCGTGCCGCACACTGACGCCCTTGGGCCGGCCGGTGGAGCCGGAGGTGTAGATGACGTAGGCCGGATGATCCGCGGCTACCTCGATGGCCAGGTTGTCGCCCGGGTTGTGCGCGAACTGCTCTGCCTGGCTGTCCAGGCACAGGCAGGCCACCTGCGCCGGTACCTGTAGCCTCGCCACCACCGCGCTTTCGCTGAGCAGCAAGGCCAGGCCGCTGTCCTCCATCATGTAGGCCAGGCGTTCGCTCGGATAGTCTGGATCGAGCGGCACATAGGCGCCGCCTGCCTTGAAGATCGCCAGCAGGCCGATGATCATCCGCGGGCCGCGGGGCATCGCCACCCCCACCAGCACCTCAGGCCCCACGCCCTGCTCGCGCAGGGCGTGGGCCAACTGATTAGCGCGCAGGTTCAGCTCGGCGTAGCTCAGCGTCTGCTCGCCCCAGCGTAACGCCGTGGCATCCGGGGTGCGCTGCACCTGCTGCTCGAACAGGCGATAGACACTCTGCCCGACCGGGTAGTCCATCGCCGTCTGGTTCCATTGCGCCGAGATCCGCTGGCGCTCGTCGTCTTCGAGCAGGGCCAACTCGATGACCCGCTGCCCCGGCTCACGACATACCGCCAACAGCAGGTTGCGCCAGTGGCGGCCCAACTGTTCGATGCGCGAGGCATCGAACAAGTCGGTGGCATAGGTCAGGGATGCAAACAGGCCGTCGGCATGCTCACTGGTGTCCAGGGTCAGGTCGAACTGGGTGGTGCGTGAATCCCACTGCAAACCCGCCACATCAAGGCCGCTGACCTGCGCCTGGACGGCGCTGCTGCGCGTCTGGTGATTGAACATGACCTGGAACAGCGGGCTGTGGCTCATGCTGCGCTCGGGCTGCAACGCCTCGACCAACTGCTCGAACGGCAGGTCTTGATGGGTCTGGGCCTGCAGGGCGGTCTCGCGCACCTGCTGCAGGACATCGACAAAGCGGCTGTGCACGTCGAAGTCGGCCTTGAGCACCTGGGTATTGACGAAAAAGCCGATCAGCCCCTGGATCTCGCTGCGGTTGCGGTTAGCCACTGGCACCCCGACACGCACCTGCGGCTGGCCGCTGTAACGGTGCAGGAGGGTCTGGAACGAGGCTAGCAGGAGCATGAACAAGGTCACCCCCTGCGCTTTGGCCAAGGCCTTGAGCGCCTGCAGCAGGTCGGCATCGATGTCGAGCGTGATCCGCTCGCCGCGCCCGCTGGGCACCACCGGGCGGCTGCGGTTGGTGGGCAGGCTCAGTACCGGTTGCTCACCGCCGAGGGTGTCCTTCCAATAGGCAAGCTGGCGCTCCTGCTCGCCAGCTTCCATCCAGTTGCGCTGCCAGATGGCGTAGTCGGCATACTGCACCGCCAGCGCCGGCAGGTTGACCGCCCGGCCCTGGCTGAAGCCCTCGTAGAACTGCACCAGATCGTTGATCAGGATGGGCATCGACCAGCCATCGGCGGCGATGTGATGCACGCTCAGCACCAGCACATGCAGGTTGGCGGCCAGTGGCAGCAGATGCATACGCAGCAACGGCCCCTGCTCAAGGTCGAACGGCTGGCCGATGCACGCCTCGACCTGCTGCCTGAGCCCTTCGTCGGCAGCCTCAGGCGCAGTCGGCGGCAGTGGCTCGAGCTGCAGTTGGAAAGGCATCTGAGGATGGATGACCTGCACCACCCGTTCGCCGTCCTGGCGGAACGTCGTGCGCAACACCTCATGGCGCTCGATCAGCGCCTGACAGGCGCGTTGCAAGGCTTGAGGGTCCAGTTCACCGGCCAGTTGCAGCGCCGCACCAATGTTGTAGGCGCCACTGCTCGGGTCCAGTTGCCAGAGAAACCATTGCCGCTCCTGGGCGTAGGACAACGGCGTAGGGTCGGCACTGTCACGGGCGAAGATGCGCGTGACCCCATAGAGGTTGACACCCTGCCGCTTGAGCAAGGCGGCCAGGGCCTTGCGCTCCCGTGACGACAATGACTCTACGGAATCGAGCAATGCTTGCACTAGAACATCTCCTACCAGGGCACCGGTCCCCGCCTGCGAGCCAACCAGCCCGCGACATGCCGACGATGCTGCCGAACAAATGAAAGAGCCGGACAGGAGCCGGCTCTGGGTGTACTGAAGTTGACGAGCCAGGCCAGGCCCAGGGTGTTTCCTGGGCCTGGCCAACCGCGCTACAGGGTCAACTCGTCGATCTCCTCTGCAGTAAGACGTTTCAAGGCTGCCAAGGATTTAGCCAACTCGTCCTGAATCGACTCGCCATGCCCCTGCCGGGCCGCAACGACCTCGCTGAACGCCGCCAGCGTCGGCTGCTCGAACAACTCGCGCAGGCTGACTTCGGTATTCATCTGGTTGCCTACCCGGGCCACCACCTGCACCACCAGCAGCGAATGCCCGCCCAGCTCGAAGAAGTCGTCGTCAAGGCCGATGCGCTCAACGCCCAGCACCTCGCTCCAGATCTGTGCCAACTGCTGTTGCACGGCGGTGACCGGCGCCTGGTACTGCTGCTGCGAAGTGCTTGCATCCGGCGCTGGCAAGGCCTTGCGGTCAAGCTTGCCGTTGGCGGTCAACGGCAGGCTGTCGAGCATCACCCACAAGCCGGGGACCATGTAGCCCGGCAGGCTGCTACGTAAGTGCTCGGCGAGCACGGCGCGCAGCTCCATCGCCTGCGCGCTCACCTGCCGGGGCACCCAATAGGCGACCAACTGCTTGCTGCCGGCCACCTGCACATCCACCACCACGGCGCTGTGCACCGCCTCGTGGGCCAGCAGCCGCGACTCGATCTCGCCCAGTTCGATCCGGTAACCGCGAATCTTCACCTGGAAGTCGGCCCGCCCTACGTACTCCAGCACCTGGCCATCGGCGCGCACCCGCGCCAGATCGCCGGTGCGATACAAGCGCCCACCCGGGCTGTGGCTGAACGGATCGGGCACGAAGCTCAAGGCAGTGCGCACCGGGTCGCCCAGGTAGCCGCGCCCTACCCCCACGCCGGCCACATGCAACTCGCCGGTAGCACGCGCCGGCATGGGTTCGAGCAGGTCGTTGAGCACGTACAGACGGTTGTGATCGGTGGCCGTGCCGATCGGCAGATGCACGGACGGGGCATCATCGAGCACGCGGTACAGCGCCACGTCATCGGAACACTCGGCCGGCCCGTAGGCATTGACCAACTCGATCTGCGGATAGCGCTCGCGCCAGCGCCGGGCCAGGGCCGGCGGCATGGCTTCGCCCGTGGTCAGCAGGTAGCGCAGGTTGGGCAGCGCACGGGCCGGCAGTTCCAGCATCGCCTGGATCATCGCCGGGACGCACTCAAGCACCGTCACCCCCGTGGCCTCGACCTGCTGCAACAATGCCTGTGGGTCCTGGGCGACAGCGTCGGGGAAGATCTCCACACGACAACCGCGCAGCGCTGCCGTGAGCAACTGCCACACGCAGATGTCAAAACTCTGCGAGGCCGTCTGGGCGATGACGTCATGCTCTTGCAGCCCCAGATAGGGCAACTTGCTCAACTGGTTGTTGAGCATGCCGGCCTGCTCCACCATCACCCCCTTGGGCACACCGGTCGAGCCGGAGGTGAAGATCACGTACGCCAGCAACTTGCCGGCTGCCTCGGGCGATGGCTTGAGCGGTGCAAGCGAGGCGAGCGTCTGCACCTGCTCCCACACCAGCAGCGCCGGTGGCTGGTCCAGCTCGGCGAGCAGCGCTTGGGCCAACGGCGCGCAGCGCTGGTCGCAGACCAACAGCGCCGCGCCACTGAGGCCGAGCACCTCGCTCAGGCGCCGCAGCGGCAGCGAAGGGTCCAGCGACAGGTAGCCCGCACCGGCCTTGAACACACCGACGATCATGCCCAACAGCGACAGGTCGCGCTCGCCCAACACCGCAACCAGGCCATCGGCGCCGACCCCAGCGGCCTGCAACCTCAGCGCCAGACGGCTGGCCTGCACATCCAGCTCCTCATAGCTCCACTGGCGCCCACTGCAACGGGCTGCCGGCAGTTGCGGCACCCGCGCCACGGTGGCATCGAAGAGCCGCGCATAGCCCTGCTGCAGCGCTTGCGGCAAGGCCTCTGGGGTCACCCGGGCCTGCTCCTGAAGCCGCGCTGCTACCTGGTGGAAGTCCGCATCCAGCTGCTCGCTCAAGGCCAGCAACAGGGCCTGGAAGTCGGCCAGCAATACCGCGATGGTGTCGCCATCGAACAGGCGCTGGTCATACGACAGGTGCAGGCCCAGCACTTCTCCTGGATAGACCACCACCGTGATCGGGTAGTTGGTGTGGGTGCGCGAGCTGCCCGCCTTGACCTTCATGCTCGACGCCTGCGCACCGACGCTGGACTCCACCGGCGCGTTCTCGAACACGAACAGGCTGTCGAACAACGCCTGGCCACTGCCGATCTCGCTGCACGCCTGGATGTCGACCAGCGGCAAATGCTCGTGCTCACGCAGGTTCAGGTTGTATTCGAGCAGCGACTTGAGCCAAGCCTTGGCGCTCAGGCCTGCTTGCGCCCCTGGCAGTTTCACCCTGAGCGGGATGCTGTTGATGAACAGCCCGACCGTGGTCTGCATCTCTGGGAACTCGACCGGTCGGCCCGCCACAGTCACCCCGAACAGCACATCCCGATCACCGCTGTAGCGCTGTAGCAACAGCGCCCAGGCGCCTTGCACCAGGGTATTGACCGTCAGTTGCGCCGCCTGGGCGCGCTGCGCCAGCTGGGCACTTTGCTCACGGCTCAGGTACACCAGTTGGTCAGCGACGCTGCCCTGAGCCTGCTCGCGCGACGGCGCGCGGTCGAACGGCAGCGCGGTGGGACGCTCGAAGCCCGCCAGCTCCTGGCGCCAGAAGCCGCGCGAAGCGTCACGGTCCCAACGCTGCAACCAGGCGATGAAATCGCGGTAACGCGGCGGCGTCGGCAAGTGCACCGTCTGCCCGCCCAGCAAGCCCTGGTAGACCTTGAAGAACTCATCGACCACCCCCATCCGGCACCAGGCATCGAGCAGCACGTGGTGGTTGCTGAAGACAAAGCCGAAGCGGTCCGCCCCCAGCTGGATCAGGCGCAGGCGCAACGGCACTTCTTTGTCCATGGCAAAGCCGCGCTGCAACTCTTGTTCAAGCTCGGCCTGCAGCGCCGGCTCGTACTCGGCGGGCGACAGGTGGCGCCAGTCGAGCACCCGCAAGGCAGGCTCGGTACGCCGATGGACAATCTGCACCATGCGCTCGCCCAGGTCCCAGCAGAACGAGGTACGCAGGACATCATGGCGGGCGATGACCGTCTTCCAGGCCTGGTTGAAGGCGTCGATGTCGATTGCATGGTCGACCTGGTAGCAGTACTGCATCAGGTAGATACCCGACCCCGGTTCCAGCAGGGTGTGCATCAACAGCCCTTCCTGCATGGGCGACAAGGGGTAGATATCTTCGATGTCGCGCGCCGCCACCGGCAGGCGATCGAGTTGTGCCTGGCTCAGGCCGGCCAACGGGAAATCAGCTGGGGTCACGCCCTGGGCGCCATCCTCCAGGCAGTGCATGATCACCTCTTCCAGCGCCTGCTCAAGGGCGCGGGCCAAGCCCTGGATGGTCTCGGCGCGGTACATCTCGCGGCTATAGGTCCAGTCCAGACGCAGTTCGCCGTCATAGACCTGGCCGTTGACGCTGAGCCAGTTACCCAACGGTGCATCCTCGCCCTGGCTGCGCCCGGCGCTTTCCCCGGCCGGCACGAACAGCGCACCGGAATCCTCGCTGAAGCTGCCGTCGAACTGCCCCAGGTAGTTGAAGGTCACCCGTGGCTGGGCGACGTCGGCCAGCTGGCGAGCGAACTCGGCATCCCCCAGGTAGCGCAGCACCCCGTAGCCAATCCCTTTATTGGGCACCTGCCAGAGTTGCTGCTTGATGCGCTTGATGCTGTCGCCGACACTGCCTTGCGGGCTCAGGCGCACCGGGAACAAGCTGGTGAACCAGCCGACCGTGCGGCTCAGGTCCAGGTCGTCGAACAAGTCCTCACGGCCGTGGCCTTCGAGCTGAATGCTCACCGCTGGCTGTCCGCTCCATTGGCACAGTACGCGGGCCAGGGCGGTGAGCAGCAGGTCATTGACCTGGGTGCGATAGGCCGCCGGGGCAACCTTCAGCAGCTTGTGGGTCAGGGCCTTGTCCAGGCGCGAACTGGCATGGGCTGCCTCCCGCAAGGTGGCAGCAGCGCCAGGCGTGTCGCAGGGGAACTGCGCATCCTCCTCACTCAAGGCCTGCAACCAATAGCTGCGCTCGGCCAGCAAGGCATCGCTGCGCGCATACTCGGTCAGCCGCTGCGCCCACTGCCTGCAACTGGCAGAACGCCCCGCCAGGCTGATCGGCTGGCCTTGGCTGGCCTGCTGGTAGGCGCTTTGCAGGTCTTCGAGGAGGATCCTCCAGGACACCCCATCGACCACCAGGTGATGGATCGCCAGCAGCAGCCGCTGCTGACCGCCAGGCAGTTCGAACAGCACGGCCCTGACCAATTCTCCACGCTCCAGGCTGAGGCTGGCTTGGATCTGGGTGGCGTGCGCTTCGAGCGCCGACGGCTGGTTCAGCGTGACCACTTGCAACAAGGCTTCGATAGCCTGCCGACGTGGCTCGACGTGCCACTGGCGGTCATTGCAGGTGAAGCTCAGGCGCAAGGCTTCATGCTCGTTGAGCACTGTCGTCAGGGCCTGGTCCAGCGCCTTGGGCTGCAAGCGCTGCAATGGCGTGAGCAACACGGCCTGATTCCAGTGGTGGCGCTGTTCGATGGCGGTGTCGAAGAAGCGCGCCTGGATCGGCAACAGGGCGATTGCCCCGCCCGCCTCTGGCGTTGCGACAGTGGCGGGTTTGGGCTTGTCTTGCACCAGCTTAGCCACCTGGGCCAGCGCGGCGATGGTCTGCTTCTCGAACAATTGCTTGGGCGACAGCTTGATTCCCTGGCGCTTGGCCCGGGCGATGATCTGCAGGCTGAGGATGGAGTCGCCGCCCAGTTCGAAGAAGTTATCGCCCGTGCCGACTTGTTCCAGCTTGAGCACATCGGCCCAGATCGCGGCGAGCTTTTCTTCTATTTCACCGACCGGTGCCACGTAAGCCTTGCTGGCAATTTCCGGCTTGGGCAAGGCGCGTTTGTCGAGCTTGCCGTTGGCGGTCAGCGGCAGACACTCAAGCAGTACGAGGTGGGCGGGCACCATGTAGTCAGGCAGGCGCGCTTGCAATTGGCTCAGCAACTCAGTTGCCGAGCTCGCGGGGGCTACCACATAGGCGAGCAGTTGCAGGCGATCCGGGTCGCCCTCCAGCGCCATCGGCACGACCACCGCGTCCTGCACGCCGGGCAGGCCACGCAGCAACTCGCCGATCTCGCCGGGCTCGACCCGATAGCCACGGATCTTCACCTGCTCATCGGCGCGGCCAAGAAACTCCACCTTGCCCTGCTGCAAACGGGCGCGGTCGCCAGCACGGTACAAGCGCGTGCCCTGGCCGGTTGGGTCGGGGACAAATCGCTCGGCAGTCATCGCCGGCCGGCCCAGGTAACCCTGGGCCACACCCTTGCCGCCCAGATACAGCTCACCGGCAACCCGCTCGGCAACCGGGTTAAGCGCCGAATCGAGCAAGCACACATGGCTGTTGGGCAAGGGCTTGCCGACCGGCACGGTGCGCGTACCGGGCTCAAGCTCGGTGACCTCGTGGCTGAGAATGCCGACGGTGGTTTCGGTAGGGCCATAGTGGTTGACCAGCCGGCAGTCGGGCCTGAGCTGAGCGACCTTTTCCACCAATGACCATGGACAGGCCTCGCCCCCGACGATCAACAGCTGGCGCGGCAGCACCTTCTGCGGCTCGCTGGCCTGCAGAAGCCCTTGCAGGTGGCTTGGGACGATTTTCAGCACATCGACCTGATGCTCGGCCATGTAGCCGGCAAACGCGTCCGGATCGAACGCGTGCTCGCGCGACAGCAGATGCAGCAGCCGGCCACCCGCCAGCGCCCCGAACAGCACGGTATGGCCCAGGTCGGCGGCCACGGTGGAAACCATCGCCATGCTGGCGCCTGCTGGCAGCTGCAAGCGCTGCTCGATGCCCTGCACATAGTTGGCCAGGGTGCCATGCGCCACCACCACGCCCTTGGGCTGGCCGGTGGAGCCTGAGGTGTAGATCACATAGGCCGGCTGGGCAGGCACCACGGCGGTATCGAGCGGCGAATTCGGGCAATGCCGCCAGGCGTCAGCATCGAATGGCATCGCCGGGCAAGCCTCAAGACCGCTCAGGGCAACCTGCGGATCTTGCAGCAGCAGGACCGCACCACTGTCGCCGACCAGCTGCGCCAGCCGTTCGACTGGCTGGGCGCTGTCCAGCGGCAGGAATGCGGCGCCGACCTTGAGCACCGCCAGCAAGCTGATCACCCATTCGACCGAGCGCTCCTGGCACAGGGCAACCAGGTCACCCGGTGCCACCCCCAGGGTTTGCAGATGGTGGGCCAGCTGGTTGGACTGCCGGTCAAGCTCGCTGTAGCTCAGTTGCTGGGCGCCAGCACGCACTGCGGGTCGCTCGCCAGCGCCCTGCACGGCCTGGCGCCACAGGGCCAGGACGTCTTCACAGGGGAACTCGGCCTGCTCACCTGGCAGCAGTGCCCGCTGGCCTTCGGTATGAGCCAGCAAGCGGCTGGAGGGGGTATCGACCAGGCGCTGCAGCAACGCATGCAGCGCGCCGACCATGCGTTCGATCGTGCTGGCCTTGAACAGGTCGGTGGCATAGGTGAAGTACGCCTGGATCTGTTCGCCGCTGTCGGTAAAGTCGAAGGCCAGGTCGAACCGGGCGTCGGCGCCGCTCAGTGGATACTCCTCCACGCTCAGGCCGCTGAGGGTCTTGCTCTGCTCGCTGCCGGCCGCCTCGCCAGCGACATTCTGGTTGAGCTTGAACTGGAACAGCGGGTTATGGCTCAGGTTACGCTCAGGCGCCAGCGCATCGACCAACTGCTCGAAAGGCAGCTCCTGGTGCGACTGGGCCTCGGCCACCACTTGGCGGACCTGCTCGAGCAGGCTGTCGAAGGTCGCCTGTTCATCGACCTGGACCCGCAGCACTTGGGTATTGATGAAAAAGCCAATCAGGCCTTCGAGGTCTTTGCGATTACGCCCAGCGTTGGGCACGCCGATGCGAATGTCGTCCTGACCGCTGTAACGCGACAGCACCACCGCCAGCGCCCCGAGCAGGACCATGAACACCGTCTGCCCCTTGCTCTGGGCCAGGCTGCGCAGCGCGCTGGAGAGTGCCGGCGGCAGGTCGGCGCGAACCACCGCGCCTTGATAGCTGGGCTGAGCCGGGCGTGGAAAGTCCAGCGGCAGGTCCAACAGCGGCTGTTCGCTGCCCAGCTGCGCCTGCCAGTACTGCAACTGCCGCTCGCCTTCGCCCGCTTCGAGCCAGGCGCGCTGCCAGATCGCATAGTCGGCGTACTGAATCGCCAGCGGCTCGGGGTTGACCGGCTGGCCGGCGACCAAGGCATCGTAGAACGAGACGAAGGTCTGCACCATCAGTTCGCTGGACCAGCCGTCACTGATGATGTGATGCATGCACACCGTCAATACATGATGGCTGGGGTCGACCTGGAACAGCTTGACCCGCAGCAAGGGCTCATTGAACAGGTCGAACGGACGGCGCAGCTCGTCGCGTACCAAAGTATCCAGGTCAGCTGCGGCCACCTTGACCTGCGCCAGGGCCACCGGCGACTGGTCGAGGATCTGCTGGTAGCATTCGCCCTCCTCCATTACCAGGCGGGTGCGCAGGGTTTCATGGCGTTGCACCAGCAATTCCAGGGCCTTGGCCATGGCCGCAACGTCCAGCTCACCTTCCAGGCGAACCGCCATCGGCACATTGTAGAACGCGCTGGTCGGCTCCAGTTGCCAGAGGAACATCAGCCGTTGCTGGGCATACGACAGCGGGATCCGCGCGACCTCGTGGCGGGTGGCGGCAATCGGCAGCAGCTTGAAGCTCTGGCCACTGGCGCTCATCTTGTCGAGCACCTGGCGACGTTGTTCCAGCGGCAGTGCGACGAAGCGCTTGGCAATTCGTTCAGCAGTTGTCTTGTCCATGTTCAAGCCTCCGTCAATTCATTCATCAGTTGCTCGATATCGGCGAGGCCTTCTTCGCTCAGGGACTGGCCGGCGCTTTCCAGCGCCAGGGCAAATGCCCCCAGTAGCGGGGTTTCGAAGATGAGGCGGATCGGCATATCGATGCCCAATTGGCTGTTGATACGTGAGATGGCCTGGGCCGCCAGCAGCGAATGGCCGCCCAGTTCGAAGAAGTTGTCGTCCAGCCCGACGCGCTCGACGCGCAGCACATCGGCCCAGATCGCCGCCACCTGCTGTTCGGTGGCGGTCTGCGGGGGCACATAGCGGGCCTGCAGCTGGGTCAGGTCGGGGCGCGGCAAGGCCTTGCGGTCAAGCTTGCCGTTCGGGCTCAGCGGCAGTTCTGCCAACCAGATCAGGCAGGCCGGGACCATGTAGTCCGGCAAGCTGCCCTGCAGCTGCGCGCGCAACTCTGCCAGCAGCGCCTGCTGGGTCTGCGCGTCGGCCTGGGCCACGGCAGGGTCGGCAGGCACCAGATAGGCGACCAGTTGCTTGCCCAGGGCACCCTCGATGTCGATCACCAGCGCGTCGCGCACACGCTCATGCTCGATCAGGCGCGCGCCAACCTCGCCCAGCTCGATGCGAAAACCGCGGATCTTGACTTGATGATCGATGCGCCCGGCGTATTCGATGCTGCCCTGCGCCAGGTAGCGAGACAGATCGCCGGAGCGGTACAAACGGCTGCCGTCGGCGCCGAACGGATCAGGGATGAAGCGCTCGGCAGTCAGTGCGGGGCGACGGTGATAACCCCTTGCCAGCAGATCGCCGCCAATCATCAACTCACCAATGGCGCCGTTGAGTACCGTGCCGCCACTGTTGTCCAGCAGGTGGATGGAGCGTCCGGCCAGTACCGCACCGATCGGCATGACCGACGGCAACGCAGGCGCCGGATCACCCAGATAAGGCGTGCAGTCGTGGGCGGTGACCGTGACCGTTGCCTCGGTCGGACCATAGGTGTTGAGCAGGTGCACATGCCCCAGGCCTGCCGCTTTCCACGCCGCCAGCCCCTCTGGCGGCATCGCTTCGCCGCCGGCATGGAACTGATGCAGCCGCCCGTAATCGCGCGGCCCACGCTCAGCGAAGTCTTTGGCAAGCATGAACCAGTAGGCCGTGGTGACGTCAACCACGCTGATGTCGTTGGCGATCAGCTCGCGGTAGAAGCGCTCGCTGTCCCACAGCTCAGGTCCGCGAATAACCACCGAGGCGCCACAGATCAGCGCCGGATACAACTGCTCGACGAAGCCGTCGAAGTTGAACGTGGCGAACTGCAGGATCCGATCGCGGGCTGTGAGATTGAAAAAGCCCAACGACACCTGCGCATGCTGGCTCAGCGCACCCTGGCTGATCGCCACGCCTTTGGGGCGGCCGGTGGAGCCTGAGGTGTACATCACATAGGCCAGCGAAGCCGGCTCGATCAGCACGCTCGGGTTGGTTTCGATGGCGCCCTCGAAGGGCTGATCCAGGCACAGTCGAGTGACCCCAGCGGGCACCGGCAAACGCTCGCTCAGGGCAGTTTGGGTGAGCAGCAAGGCCAGGCCACTGTCTTCGATCATGTAGGCCAGGCGCTCGGCCGGGTAATCAGGATCCAGCGGCACATAGGCCGCGCCGACCTTGAGGATCGCCAACAGCCCGGCGACCATCTCCAAGCCCCGCTCCAGCGCCACCCCGACCAGCACCTCAGGGCCTGCGCCCAAGGCCTGCAGGCGGTGGGCCAGGCGGTTGGCGCGCCGGTTGAGTTCGGCATAGCTCCAGTGCTGGCCATCATGCAGCACGGCGATGGCGTCGGGGGTCTGCGCGACCTGCGCCTGGAAGCGGTGCGCCAACGCGGTGTCGAACAAGGGCCCGGCCGGCCCCTGCGACCACTGTTGCTCAACCACCCGGCGCTCCTGCGGCGAGGCCAGGGCCAAGCGGTCCAGACTCGCTTGAGGCGCGCCCACCAGGGCCTGCAGCAGGTTCAGCCAGTGCTCGCCCATCCGCTCGATACGGGCCCGGTCGAACAAGTCGCAGGCATAGGTGAAGGTTGCCAGCACGCCGTCGGAACGTTCCACGGTATCGAGCGACACATCGAACTGCGAACTGCCCTCGTCCAGGTCGACCTCCTCGACCACCAGGCCATCCAGGCTCTGGCCGGTGACCTGCTCGCCGAGGTCGCGCAGGTGGTTGTACATCACCTGGAACAAGGGGTTGTGGCCCAGCCCACGCTCAGGCTGCAAGGCTTCGACCAACGCATCGAACGGTACGTCCTTGTTGGCCTGGGCTTGCAGGCTGGCTTCTTTGGTCTGGGCCAGCAACTGCTCGAAGCTGGTGCTGTAGTCCACCTCCAGGCGCAATACCAGGGTGTTGACGAAGAAGCCGATCAAGCCCTCGAGCTCCAGCCGGTTACGGTTGGTCATCGGCACGCCGATGTTGATCTTCTCACTGGCACTGTAACGGGCCAGCAACAGCGCGAACGAGGCCAGGAAGACATGGAACAAGGTGGCGTTGCCGGCCACCGCCAGCTGACGCAAGCCTGCGGTCAATGCGCCGGGCAGGTGAATGTCCAGCCGCCCGCCCCGATAGCTCTGCACCGCCGGGCGCGGTCGGTCTGCCGGCAGCTGCAACACGCTGAAGTCATCCTCCAGGCGTGCTTTCCAGTAACCGAGCTGATCCTCCATCTGCCCTTCGCCAAGCCGCTCGCGCTGCCAGCTGGCATAGTCGGCATACTGCACCGGCAGCGCTGCGAACAGCGGCAGCGGCGCGCCCTTGGCATGGTGGTTGTAGAGCGCAATACACTCGCGAACCATGATGCCCATCGACCAGCCGTCAGAAACGATATGGTGCAAGGTCAGCAGCAACAGGTGCTCATCGGCGCCGACTTGATAGAGCTTGACCCGTATTAGCGGCCCTGCGGCCAGATCGAACGGACGCTGGATCTCGGCCTGCAAGAGCGCGGTCAGCGCCTCGTCCGGCAACTGGCCAAGCCACTGCTGCTCAAGCTTGACCTCAAGTTGCTCGCTGATGCGCAGGCCCGGCACCCCTTGGTACTCTTCGAAGCGGGTGCGCAGGGCTTCATGGCGCTGTACCAGCGCATTGATGGCAGCGCTCAACGCGCCTGGGTCCAACGCGCCGCGAATGCGCACCACCATGGGGGTGTGATACGCCGAGCTGTGCGGATGAATTTTCCAGAACAGCCACTGCCGGTACTGGGCATGGGACACCGGCAGCACCTGGTCGCGCGCCAAGCTGATGATCGGCGCATCGCTGACCTGGCCGAGTGCTGCGACCGCTTCGCTGAAGCGGCGCAGATCGCCAGTGTCGAACAACAGCCGCAACGGGATATCGATCCCCAGCTGGCGCCGGGCACGGGAGACGATCTGCGTGGCCATCAACGAATGGCCGCCCAAGGCGAAGAAATTGTCGCCCAGCCCAACCTGCTCGACCGCCAATACCTCCCGCCACAGACCTGCCAGGCCGATCTGCAATGGGCTGACGGGCGGCTCATAGTGTGGCGCCCGGCATTCCTGCTCCGGCTGCGGCAAACGGGCCAGGTCGACCTTGCCATTGGCGGTCAGCGGCAGGCTGTCGAGAAACAGCACACGCGCGGGAATCATGTGCTCCGGCACGGTCGCCTTGAGCGCCCGCTGCAGGGTGTCCTGCGCCGTGGCGTGATCGGCGCTGCGCTGCACCAGCAAAGGCGCGACCACGTAGGCGATCAGTTGCAACTCATTGGCCTGGGCCCGCGGTCGAACCAGGGCTTTTTCGACGCCTTCAAGCCCCTGCAGACAGGCCTCGACTTCACCCGGTTCGACCCGATAGCCACGGATCTTGATTTGCTGATCACGCCGACCGACGTACAACAGGCGCCCCTCGCGATCACGGCTGACCGCATCACCACTGCGGTACATGCGCGCCCCTGGCGCGCCCGACGGATCTGGCACGAAGCGTTCCGCAGTCAAGCCCGGGCGGCCGATGTAACCACGGGCAAGACCGGCCCCGGAAATGCACAGCTCGCCTTTGGCCTGACCCGGTGCGGTCTGCAGCGATGCATCGAGGACCTGCACACGGCTGTTGAGCAACGGCGTGCCCAGCTGGGCGACTTGCCCCGGCTGCAGCTCGGCGGTCAGCACACCGACGGTGGTTTCGGTCGGACCATAGTGATTGATGATCTTCAGCTCAGGGCGCAACGCGGCGATCCGCGACAACAGCGCCGCTGGACAGGCCTCACCCCCCAGGACCAGGCAGCGCTGCGGCAGTACCCGCGCATCGCCACAGGCATCGAGCAATGCCGCCAGGTGCGAGGGCACGATCTTCAGGGCGTCGATGGCTTGATCATCGAGGTAGCTGGCAAAGCCATCGGCGTCCAGCACCGCATCACGTTGCAGCAGGTGCAGGGTCTTACCCGTGCTCAATGCGCCAAACAGCATGGTATGGCCCAGGTCGGCGGCAGGCGTGGAGATCATCGCCAGCTGTTCGAGCGCAGCCAAGGGCAGGCGCTCGGCCAAGCCATCGAGGTAATTGGCCAAGGCCGCATGGGACACGCCCACGCCCTTTGGCGTGCCCGTGGTGCCTGAGGTGTAGATGATGTAGGCAAGGTTGTCGCCCTGCACCGACGCCGGCGCCTGCAGCACTGGCGCCTGATCTGGGCAAGGCGCATCGAACGCCACTTGCCGCACCTGTGGGCCAAGGTTGTCCATGCCGCCCTGCGGCCCCACGACCAGGGATATGCCGGCGTCACCCAGCATGAACGCCAGACGCTGTCCAGGCTGGCCCGGCTCCAGCGGCACATACGCAGCGCCCGCCTTGAGAATCGCCAGCAGGCCAACCAGCATGTCGACCGAGCGATCAGCCCACAGCCCCACCGCCTGCTCGCTACCCACCCCCAGCGCCTGGAGTTCAAGGCGCAGCGCTTCGGCGCGCAGCTCCAACTGCTGATAGCTCAGCGAGCCCTGACTGCTGACGGCCGCGAGGCGATCCGGGTGCGCCGCCGCCGCTTGGGCGAAGCGCTGATGAACCGGCAGCGGCGCGGGTCGCTCGATCGACGGCAGCGGCACTGGCGCAGCGGCCAGCGGCCAATCGCCAAGCGCCGAGCCGTCATCCTGGCTGAGCGCGGCCAGCAGGCGCAGCCAGTCCTGGCTCATGCCGGCGATGGTTGCCTGGTCGAACAGGTCAAGGGCATAACTGAAGGCCGCGCGCAGCTCCCCAGCCACTTCCACGGTGTCCAGCGTCAGGTCGAAACGGGCGATGTTCTTGCGCAGGTCGAGCTTCTCCAGAACCAGGCCGGAGCCGGTCTGGATGGCGCCTACGTCGGCCACCTGCGCTTGATGGTTGAACAGCACCTGGAACAGCGGGCCATGGGCCGAGTTGCGCTCCACCCCCAGCACTTCGACCAATTTGTCGAACGGCACGTCCTGGTGGGCCTGGGCCTGGGTCGCGCACTGGCGGACCTGGCCCAGCAGTTGGGCGGTGTCATGGGTCGGATCTATGCGGGTCTGCAGGACCTGAGTATTGATGAAGCAACCGATCAGCCCTTCCACTTCGCTGCGATTGCGGTTGGCGATCGGCACCCCGACGCGCACCGTGTCATGCCCGCCGTAGCGATACAGCAAGGTCTTGAAGGCTGCCAGCAGCACCACGAACAAGGTGACGTTGTGGCGCTTGGCGAGGGTCTTGAGGCGCTCGGCCAGGTCCGCTTCGATCGCCACCTCCAAGCGCTCGCCACGATGACTGGGGCGGGCTGGCCGCGGACGATCGCTGGGCAGTTGCAGGACGGGATGCTCGTCGCCAAGGTGCGCCAGCCAATAGGCCAGCTGACGCTCCTGCTCGCCGGCCTCCAGCCAGCTGCGCTGCCACAGGGCAAAGTCGCGGTACTGGATGTCCAGCGCGGCCAGGGCCGATGCGCTCCGGGCGCTAGCCGCATCGTACAGCCTGACCAGTTCGTCGATCAGGATGCCCAGCGACCAGCCATCGGCAATGATGTGGTGCAGGGTGATCAGCAACAGATGCTCCTGCTCGCCGATGCGCAGCAGACGCACACGCATCAGCGGTCCATTGACCAGATCGAATGGCGCTACCGATTCTTCCGCGCAGGTCGACTCGATGCGCTGTTGCTGCGTCTGGCCTTGCAGGTGGCCAAGGTCCAGCAGCTGGACCGCGACCTGCAGATGCGCCTGTACGCACTGGCGCACCTGGTCATCGGCTTCGCGAAACACCGTGCGCAGCGCCTCGTGGCGCTGGACCAGGGTGTCGATGGCGCTTTGCAGGGCGGGCACGTCGAGCACGCCGCGCAGCTTGACCGCCAGGGGCAGGTTGTAGGCGCCGCTGTGCGGATCGAGCTGCCAGGCGAACCACATGCGCTGCTGGGCGTAGGACAGGCTGTCGCGGGCCGGCACCTGGACCCCCGCCGCGATCGGCAGGAGGGCGAAATCCACCCCCTCGCCCTTCATCGCATCCAGGAACAGACGACGCTTGCCAGCGGGCAGCTCGATGAAGCGTCGAGCCAGTTTGAGTGAATCTTGGGCATTCATACTGTCGGTCCTTACTGATCTGCGGCTCGGCCTTGGGCAAAGCGTTTTCAGTAGAACGAGCAGATGAGAAGTGAATTTAGCGGCGTGGCGCAGGCCTGTGTGCAAGCGCCAGGTTGTACGCCACCTGATACGGTGGCGTACGGTGGGAGCCGCGCCAAGGAAGCCTCAGCGAGCCTTCTCGCTGTGCCCCTGCGCCATGGCGACGACGACTTTGCGCGGCCCGGTGAACGGCGCCCGAGCGTGAGCGGCGAGCATGTTGTCGAGCATCAGCACATCGCCCTCCTGCCACGGGAAGCTGATCGCGCACTCGTCCAGCACAGCGCGAATGCGCTCAAGCACTTCATGCTCGATGGGCGTGCCGTCACCGTAGTAGACATTGCGTGGCAGGTCCTCCTCGTCGACGATCTCAAGCAGGCTTTCGCGCACCTCGGCCGGTAGATTGGAGACGTGGAACAAGTGCGCCTGGTTGAACCAGACCTGATCGCCGGTCCATGGATGAGTGGCCACCGCCTGACAGACCTGACGGGTGCGCAGTTCGCCGTCGTCTTTCCACTCCCACTCGATGTGGTGGGCACGGCAGTAGGCTTCGACGACACTGCGATCTTCGGTGTTGAACACCTGCTCCCAGCCCACATCCAGGCCATTGCCATAGTTGCGGACATACATCAGGCGCTTGCTGGCAAAGCGTTCGAGGATGTCGGCCGGCATCCGCCGATAGACTTCGCGGCTGTCGGCGATCGGCGTTTGGCCGCCGGTCTGGGCGGCGATCATGCTGTAGAACCAGATACGCATCGGCCAGTCGAGGCTGTAGGCCTGTTCGTTGTGCAGCGGGATACTCTGGTGCGCCGGGTATTCGGTGGAGGTATACACCCCTTGGGTCACATTGCTGCGTGGGGTGGAACCGAACTCGTAATTGAGCAGCGGATGACCGAACGCCTGGGCGAACTCGCGAAACGCCGCGACCTCCCCCACTTCGAAACCGCGAAACAATATCCCTGCGCAGTGATCCAGGTGCTGCGCCACGATCTCCTTGAGCTCGTCGAAGCTCTCCAGCAGCCCAAGCCCTGGCTCGGGCGCTTCGACCAGCAGCGGCAGCGAGCCGCGCTCAGGCATCAATGGCCGCACCTTGATATCGGCAAGTTCACTCATCTGTGTCTCCCCATCCGCGTCACACGCCACGGCTAAGGTGGCGTGCGCCGCGCATTGGCGTTAATCGTATTCATCACGGGCAGGCCGCCCGCGTTACTTGGGCAAAACCTGTTCAGGCGCTGCGCACCGCTACTGCCAACGCCGCGGCAAACCGTTCTGCGACCTCGTCGATCTGCTCGGCACTGATGATCAACGGCGGCAGGAAGCGCACCACCGCGCCATGGCGGCCGCCCAGCTCAAGGATCAAGCCGCGCTTGAGGCACTCGCGCTGCACCTTGGGGGCCAGCTCGCGCGCTGCCGGTGGATGGCCCAAGCTATCCAGGGCGCCTTGCGGGTCGACCAGCTCGACCCCAAGCATCAAGCCGCGCCCGCGAATATCGCCCAGCTGTGGGTACTGGCGTTGCAGATGCTGCAAGTGGCCGCGCAGGCGCTGGCCCATGGCCTCGGCGTGCTCGGCCAGGCGATGCTCGACCAGGTAATCGATCACTGCGGAGCCTGCGGCCATGGCCATCTGGTTGCCGCGGAAGGTGCCGGCATGGGCGCCGGGGGTCCATTGGTCCAGCCACTCGCGGTACACCACCACCGCCAGCGGCAGGCTGCCACCAATGGCTTTGGACAAGGTCACCACATCCGGGACGATGCCGGCGTGCTCGAAGGCGAACATCCGCCCGGTGCGGGCAAAGCCGCTCTGAATTTCGTCGACGATCAGCGCCACCCCGGCCTGCTCGGTGATCCGCCGTACACCGCGTAGCCATTCGATGTCCGCCGGTATCACCCCGCCTTCGCCCTGCACCACTTCGAGAATGACCGCCGCTGGCAGCGGCACCCCGCCTTCCGGATCGAGCAGCAGGTTTTCCAGGTAGTGCAGGTTGGCCCGCACACCCGCCTCACCGCCCAGGCCGAACGGGCAGCGGTAGTCGTAGGGGTACGGCATGAACTGCACGCCATTGCCGAGCAACGCGCCCAGGGGTTTCTTCGGCCCGTGGCTGCCCATCAGGCTCAATGCGCCCTGGGACATGCCGTGGTAGGCACCCTGGAATGCCAGCACGGTGCTGCGCCCGGTGGCGGTGCGCACCAGTTTCAGCGCAGCTTCCACCGCATCGGTGCCGGTCGGGCCGCAGAACTGGATCTTCGCCTCGCGGCGCAAGGTTTCGGGCAGGATGCCGAACAGGTCCTGGACGAAGCGGTCCTTGACCGGCGTGGTCAGGTCGAGGGTATGCAGCGGCAGCTCGTCCGCCAGCACGCGCTGAATCGCCTCGACCACCACCGGATGATTGTGCCCCAAGGCAAGCGTGCCAGCACCGGCCAGGCAGTCGATGAACTGGCGGCCTTCGACGTCTTCGACATACAGGCCACGGGCGCGCTTGAGTGCCAGGGGCAGGCGTCGTGGGTAGCTGCGGGCGTTGGATTCCTGTTGTTGCTGGCGCACCAGCAGCGGCGAATCGGTGAACTCATACAGCGGTTGCGGCGCTGCGCCTGGCAGGATCTGGGCAAGGCTGGTAGCGGTCGACATCGGAGAATCCCTCGCAAATGAATGGTGGGCCCGCCACGTCCCTGTAACCAGATATGTGTCGGGTGAGCATCGTTTGGAGAACGCTTCAGCGCAGGGAGGATTTAGTGATTGGCTAGCAAGTTTTGTCGCCTCCACGGGCCTCTTCGCGGGCAAGCCCGCTCCTACAGGTACCGCGCTGGCTTCGAGGTCAACGGGGTGCCTGTGGGAGCGGGCTTGCCCGCGAAGAGGCCGGTCGTGACACCACAAAACCGGGCTGGCTGCCGATCTCGGCAGCCAGCGCTTAGTTCAGGCGCCGGCAGTCAAAGCGCCTCCAGCTCGGCCATCAGGTCACTGAGCCGGTCGACCTTGTCGTCGTCCAGCGCCGTGTCCTGCAAGCCCTGCACGTAGCTGGCCAGCTCCTCTACCGTGCTGCACTCGAACATCGCCCGCAGCGGCACGTTGAGCTGCAGCTGCTTCTGCACCCGCGAGGCGATCTGGGTCGCCAGCAACGAATGCCCGCCCAACTCGAAGAAGTTGTCGTGCACCCCTACCCGCTCGGCCTTGAGCACATCGGCCCAGATCCCGGCGAGGGTCTGTTCCAGCTCGTTGCGCGGCGCCAGGTAGGCCTGGCTGTGCTGGCTAGCGATGTCGATGGCCGGCAGCGCCTTGCGGTCGAGCTTGCCGTTGGCGTTGTGCGGCAGGCTGTCGAACCAGCCCCAGTGCAGCGGCACCATGTACTCCGGCAGATCGGCGCGCAGGCGTTGCTTGACCTGTTCGAGCAGCGCGGCGTCGGCGACGATGCCCTGATGCGCGACCAGATAGCCCACCAGGTGCTTGCCGTTGGCGCCCTCCTGCACGCCTACCGCCGCATCGCGAATCTCGCCCTGCTCGTGCAGACGGGCTTCGATTTCGCCCAGCTCGATGCGATAACCGCGGATCTTCACCTGATGGTCAATGCGCCCGACGTACTCGAGCACGCCATCCGGCCGGCGCCGCGCCAGGTCGCCGGTACGATACAGACGCTCGCCCGGCGCGCCATAGGGATGCGGGATGAATGCCAGTGCCGTGCGCACGGGATCGCCGACATACCCACGGCCAACCCCGGTACCGGCGACACACAACTCGCCCACCGCGCCCAAGGGCACCAGCGCCTGGTCCTCGTTCAACAGGTACAGGCGGTTGTTGTCGGTCGGCGTGCCAATCGGCAGGTAGCTGCCCTGGGTCGATTGCGCATCGACGCGGAAGAACGCCACGTCATCCGAGCATTCCGCCGGTCCATAGGCGTTGACCAGGCCAATCGCCGGATAGCGCTGCAGCCACTGCGCGGCCAGCTCAGGCGG
The DNA here is from genome assembly GCF_014268815.2 of Pseudomonas urmiensis. Lineage (NCBI taxonomy): Bacteria > Pseudomonadati > Pseudomonadota > Gammaproteobacteria > Pseudomonadales > Pseudomonadaceae > Pseudomonas > Pseudomonas urmiensis. The sequence goes on along the minus strand of NZ_JABWRE020000001.1, from coordinate 1,024,789 downwards.
CATGGCCTCGCCGGTCGGCAGCATCCAGCGCAGGCCATCCAGGTGCTGGTGATCGTTGGCGAGCATGCCCTGGATCAGCGACGGCACGCTTTCCAGCACGGTGATGCCGCTGGCCTGGACATGCGCCAGCAAGCCTTGCGGATCATGGGCGATGGCATTGGGCACGATCTCTACCCGGGCGCCGAACAACGGCGCGGCGAGGAACTGCCAGACCGAAATGTCGAAACTCTGCGAGGCGGTCTGGGCGATCACGTCCTGCTCATCCAGTACCAGGTACGGCACCTTGCTCAGCTGGTTGTTGAGCATGCCGCGCTGCTCGACCATCACCCCCTTGGGCAGTCCGGTGGAGCCGGAGGTGTAGATCACATAGGCCAGGTTGTCTGGCCCACTGTGAATGCCCAGGTCATGGCTGGCCACAGCGCTGCCCTGGACGTCTTCCCACACCAGCAGTTTCGGTCGTACCGCACCCGCCACTTCATCGAGCAACTGGCGCGCCTGGTCGGCTTGCGCAGCGCTGCACACCAGCACTGGCGTGCGGCTCAACTCGACGATGCGCTGCAGGCGCGCCGCCGGCAAGCCAGGATCCAGCGGCAGGTAGCCGGCGCCGGCCTTGAAGCTACCGACGATCATCCCCAGCAAGGGCAAGCCACGCTCGGCCAGCAGCGCCACCGGTTGATCGAGGGTCACCCCCGCCGCGACCAGGGCATGGCCCAGGCGGTTGGCCGCCAGGTTCAGCCCGGCATAGTCGAACGAGGCCTCCAGGCAGCGCGCGACGATCCGCTCGGGATGCGCGGCAACCCGCGCCTCGAACAGCTCCACATAGCTCTGTTCCAAGCTGTAGGCATGCTCGGTGCGGTTGCACTCATCGAGCAGCAAGCGTTGCTCCTCGGCACCGAGCAATGGCAGCTCGGCGACATCGCCGTCGAAGCCTTCGACCAGCGCCAGCAGCAGGCGCTTGAACTCGGCCAGCAAACGCTCGACGGTCGGGTAGTCGAAGTAGCGCTGGTCGAACGACAGGTGCAGGCCCAGGTCATCGCCCGGGTAGCACACCGCTGTCAGCGGGAAGTTGGTGTGGGTGCGACCTGAGTCGGAGCTGGCGTTGAGGTGCTGGGCGTGATCGAGCACGGCGGTTTCCACCGGCGCGTTCTCGAACACGAACAGGCTGTCGAACAGCGCCTGGCCCTTGGGCAGCTCGCTACGCTCCTGGATCGCCACCAACGGCAGGTACTCGTACTCGCGCAGTTCCATGTTGCGCTCCAGCAGGCCTTGCAGCCACTGGCGCACGCTCTGGCGCTGGCCGGCTGCCGGCAACTGCACGCGCAGGGCGACGCTGTTGATGAACAGGCCAACCGTGCGCTGCATCTGCGGCAGGCTGACCGGACGCCCAGCCACCGTCACCCCGAACACCACGTCACGCTCGCCGCTGTAGCGCGCCAGGAGCAAGGCCCAGGCCGCCTGGGCGAAGGTGTTGATGGTCAGCTGGTGAGCCTGGGCCAGCTCGCGCAGACGCACCCCTTGCGGCACGTCCAGGCGGGTGTAGCAGTCGCCGACGATCATGCCGTCGCCGGCATGGTCATGGCGCAGCGGACGGTCACTGGGGAGCGCCGTGGCGCGCTCGAAACCGGCCAGGTTGGCCTGCCACCACTGGCGCGCCTCGTCGAGGTCCTGGCGTTGCAGCCAGCCGATATAGTCGCGGTAGCGCGGCGGCACCGGCAGTTGCGCCTGGCGGCCTTCGCCGAGGGCCTGGTAGATCTCGAAGAAGTCGTTCATCAACAGCGAGCGGCACCAGGCATCGATCAGGATGTGGTGGTTGCTCATCATGAACCAGTAGCGCTCATCGGCCACACGCACCAGGCGCAGATGGAACGGCGCCTGGCTCAACAGGGCAAAGCCGGCTTCGCGTTCTTCTTTATGCAGGGCCTGCAGGCGCGCTTCCTGGGCCTGCGCGTCGAGGCCGCGCCAATCCTGGTAATCCACCGGGGTCTTGCCCGGCTTGTGGATGATCTGCAGCATCGCTTCGCCGGCATTCCAGCTGAACGAGGCGCGCAGGGCTTCGTGGCGTGCCACCACCGCTTGCCAGGCCTGGGCGAAGCGCTGCGGGTCGAGCGCGCTGTTGATCCGGTAGCGGTCCTGCATGTAGTAGATGCCGGTGCCCGGCTCGAGCAGGGTGTGCAGCAACATGCCTTCTTGCATCGGCGTCAGCGGGTAGACGTCTTCGATCTCGGCCGCGGCGATGGGCAGGCTGTCGATCTGCTCCTGGCTCAGTTGCGCCAGGGGGAAGTCCGACGGGGTGAAGCTGCCGTTGCCCTCTGCCAGGCAGTGCTCGACCAGCGCCAGCAGTTCACGGCGATAGGCCTCGGCCAGCTCGGCGATGGTGCGCGCGTTATACCGCTGGTTGCTGAAGGTCCAGCGCAGCTGCAAGGCGCCGCCATAGACCTGGCCATCGACGCTGAGCCAGTTGGGCAGCGGCGCGTCCAGGTCATGGGCCAGGCCAGCTGGCGCATCCAGCGGCTGGAACAACGCCGCCGCATCGAACTGCTGGTCGAACTGGCCCAGGTAGTTGAAGGTGATCCGCGCCTGGGGCAAGGCCGCCATGCGCTCACGCCCGGCGTCATCGGCCAGGTAGCGCAGCACGCCGTAGCCAAGGCCCTTGTGCGGCACCTGGCGCAGTTGCTCCTTGATACGCTTGATCGAGCCTGCGCGGGCTTGCTCGCCCTCGCCCAGCTCGGGGCTCAAGGCCAAGGGATAGGCATTGGTGAACCAACCGACGCTGCGGGTCAGGTCGAGGTCTTCGAACAAGCCTTCACGACCATGGCCTTCGAGCTGCACCAGCACCTCGCTGTCACCACTCCAGCGGCACAGGGTACGCGCCAGGGCAGTCAGCAACAGGTCGTTGACCTGGGTGTGATAAGCGGCGGGTGCCTGTTGCAGCAGCTGGCGGGTCTGCTCGACATCCAGGCTGATCGCCAGGGTCTGGGCATGACGGTGCAGGTTGCCGCCTTGCGGATGATCACACGCCAGCTCGTGGCGGACACTGGCCAGCTGGCCTTGCCACCAATCGAGCTCATCACGCAACGAATCGCTACCAGCATAGGCCGCCAGGCGCGCCGCCCAGTCGCCCATCGCGTGGGTCTTGGCCGCCAGCGCCTCACCGCGGTACAACGCCTGCAAGTCTTCGAGCAGCACCCGCCAGGACACACCGTCGACCACCAGGTGGTGGATCGCCAGCAGCAGGCGTTGGCCGCCCTGCCCGTCGCTGACCAGCAAGGCGCGCAACAGCGGCCCCTGCTCCAGGTCGAGGCTGCGCTGCACATCGCTGTACAGCGCCTGGCAGTCGTCGAGATTTGCCACGGTAGCGGTCCACAGCAAGGGCTGGGCGCTTGGCTGGGCGTACCGCCCCTGCCAGCGACCGTTCACCTGGGTGAAATTCAGCCGCAGGCTGTCGTGGTGAGCGAGCAAGCCCGCCAAGGCCTGCTCCAGGGTTTGCGCCTGCAACGGTTGGCGCACCTGCAACAGCACGGCTTGGTTCCAGTGCTGCGGCTCGGGCACTTGGCTGTCGAAGAACCAATGCTGGATCGGCGTCAGCGCAGTGCTGCCCTGGCGCGGGCCTTGCTCGATGTCGCTTGGCGCCTCGCTGCGGCTGACCACCGCCGCCAGGGTCTGGATGGTCTGGTGCTGGAACAGGTCACGCGGGGTGAACTGCAAGCCCAGCTGCCGCGCCCGGCTGACCACCTGGATCGACAGGATCGAATCGCCGCCCAGTTCGAAGAAGTTGTCCTGCACGCCCACCCGCGCGACGTTGAGCACCTCGCGCCAGACCTGCGCCAGTTGCGCTTCCAGCTCGTTGGCCGGGGCCTGGTAGTGCTGCCGCGCCTGCTCCAGGTCCGGCGCTGGCAGTGCGCGGCGATCGAGCTTGCCGTTGCCCATCAGTGGCAACTGATCAAGCAGTACCAGGTGCGCAGGCACCATATAGTCCGGCAGGTGGCGGCGGGCATGCGCCTTGACCGCTTCGCGCAGGCTGGCCTGAGCCTCGCTGTCGGCCAGCGCCTGGTCGCAGAGCAGATAGCCGACCAACTGCTTGCCGCCCGGCAGGTCGAGCGCCAGCACGACTGCCTCGTCGACCTCGGCATGTTCTTGCAGGCGGCTTTCGATCTCGCCCAGCTCGATGCGGAAACCGCGGATCTTCACTTGCTGGTCGGCGCGGCCAACGTACTCCACCAGACCGTCAGCGCGCAGGCGGACCAGGTCGCCCGTGCGGTACAGACGCCCCCCATCATGGCTGAACGGATCCGCGACGAAGCGCTCGGCAGACAGCCCCGGCCGGTCATGATAACCCTGAGCCAAGCCGGCACCGCCGACATACAGCTCGCCGATGCCACCTTGCGCCAGCAGCGCCAGGTCTTCATCGAGGATGTACGCGGTACGCGCGCCGATCACCCGGCCAATCGGCACACTGCCGGCATCGGCGGGCAGCGTCTGCGGGGCCACGCAGGCCAGCGGCATGACCACGGTTTCCGTCGGCCCATAGGCATTGAAGAGCTGCTCTGGGGTGAACGCCTGGCGGATGCGTTGCAGGTGCTCACCCGTCAGCGCTTCGCCACCGGTAATGACCAGGCGCACCGGCAATTGCTCGCCAACACTTGCCAGGTACTGGGCGAGCTGGCTGCCGTAGCTTGGGGTGAAACCGAGGATGCTCACCTGCTGCTCGCGCACCAGTTGGCAGATGTCCTCGGCGCCCCACTGGCCTTGGGCGCGGATCACCACCCGCGCACCGCACAGCAACGGCACCAGCAAGCGCTCGGTGGCAGCGTCGAAGTTGATCGAATAGAAGTGCAGTTCGCAGTCGTCGCTGCGCATGCCGAAGGCAGCGATCACCGCCTGGCAGTGCATGCCGATTTCCCCATGGCTGACCACCACGCCCTTGGGCTTGCCAGTGGAGCCGGAGGTGTAGATCAGGTAGGCCTGGTGCTGCGGCAGGTTGAGGTTAGCCAACGGCCCATCGCTGTAGCTGGGCAGTGACGCTGCGTCATCTTCCAGGCACCAGCGCGCTACGCCCGCAGGCAACGGGCCGATACTGTCGAACAGCGCACGCTGGCCCAACAGCAAGCCGATGCGGCTGTCCTCGATCATGTAGTGCAAGCGATCGAGCGGGTATTCCGGGTCCAACGGCACGTAGGCGCCCCCAGCCTTGAGGATCGCCAACAGACCAACGACCATTTCCAGCGAACGCTCCAGGGCCAGGCCGACGCGCACCTGCGGACCGACACCACGCTCGCGCAGGGCACGCGCCAGGCGGTTGGCTTGCTGGTCGAGCTGGGCATAGCTCAGGTGCTGGCCAGCGAAGGTCAGCGCACGGGCGTGCGGCGTGCGCTCGGCCTGGGCGGCGAACAGCCCGTGCAGGGTGTGGCCCAGGTCGAAGTCATGCTCGCCCTGCAATTGGCCAACCAGCACTTGCTGCTCGGCGCCGCTGAGCATCGGCAGTTCGCACAGGCGTTGCTGCGGGTTGTCGATCAGGCCGATCAACAGCTGCTGCCAGTGCTCGGCCATGCGCGCGATGCGTGGCTCGTCGAACAGGTCGCAGCTGTAGGTCAGGCAGCAGCCCAGGCGACCGTCGAGGTCGGTGACTTCCAGATACAGGTCGAACTTGGTCGCGCTGGCGTCGTTGACCAGGTAGTCGACCTGCATGCCGGCCAGCTCACGGCTCTGCTGGAAGGCCCAACGCTGAACGTTGCACATCACCTGGAACAGCGGGTTGTAGGCACTGCTGCGCGGTGGCTGCAGGGCTTCGACCAACTGATCGAACGGCAGGTCCTGGTGCGACTGGCCTGCGACGATGGTCTGGCGCACCTGTTCGAGCAGCTCAGCGCCGCGCATCTGGCCATCGAGCTCGCAGCGCAGCACCTGGGTATTGAGGAAGGCGCCGATCAGGCCTTCGCTTTCCGGGCGAATGCGGTTGGCCACCGGCGCGCCGATGCGCAGGTCGCGTTGGCCGCTGTAGCGGTGCAGCAAAGTGGCCAGGGTAGCGGTCATGGTCATGAACAGGGTCAGGCCACGTTCGCTGTTGAAGGCGCGCACGCGGGCGGCCAGGGCGGGGTCGAGGTCGAAGCGATACAGCGCGCCCTGGTGACTCTGCACTGCCGGGCGCGGGCGGTCCGTCGGCAACTCCAGCACTGGGTGTTCATCGCCTAGGCGCTGTTGCCAGTAGGCCAGTTGCCGTGCGCCTTCGCCCCCTTCCAGCCACTGGCGCTGCCACACGCTGTAGTCCAGGTACTGCACCGGCAACGGCGCCAGGGGCGATTCGCGGTCGTCGACGAAGGCCTCGTACAGCTCGCCCAGTTCGCGGGCGAAGATGTCCATGGCCCAGCCTTCGGTGACGATGTGATGCAGGGTCAGCACGAAGTAGTGCTCACGCTCCTGGGCCTTGACCAGGCAGGCACGCAGCAATGGGCCGCGCTCCAGGTCGAACGGCTGGTGGGCCTGGGCGTCGGCCAATGCCTGCAGACGTTGTTGGCGCTGCGGTGCTGGGGTGGCGCTGAAGTCATGCCATTGCACCTTGAGCGCGCTGTGCTCGGCCACGCACTGGTACGGCACGCCATCGATGCTGGGGAAGGTGGTGCGCAGGGTCTCGTGCCGGGCGATCAGTGCATGCAGGGCGCGCTCGAAGGCATCCACGTGCAAGGTGCCACGCAGGCGGGCCATGCCACCGACGTTGTAGGCGGGGCTATCGGGCTCCATCTGCCAGAGGAACCACATGCGTTGCTGGGAATACGACAGCGGCACCGCCTGACGACGGTCGACCCGGGCGATCTCGCCCTGCTGGTTACGTTCGCCACGTTCGCGGATGCTGGCGATTGCGGCGCAGAACGCTGCCAGCTCACTGGCCTCGAACAGCACCTTCAGCGGCAGCTCGACATCCAGTGCCTGGCGGGTCCGCGAGACGATCTGGGTGGCCAGCAACGAGTGGCCACCGAGGGCGAAGAAATCATCCTGCAGGCCGACTTGTTCCAGGTTGAGCACCTCACGCCAGATGGCCGCGACCTGCTGCTGCAGCTCGGTCTGCGGCTCGACATGCTCACGCTGCTGCCAAACCGGTGCCGGCAGGGCTTTGCGCTCGACCTTGCCGCTTGGGCCCAATGGCATTTGCGCCAGATGGATTAGTTGCGCCGGGACCATGTACGCCGGCAAGCGCTCGGCCAAGGCAGCCAGCAGCGCAGCGCTTTGCTCGACGCCGCTGTAGTAGCCGACCAACTGGGCGCCGACGGCATCCTGGTGAATCAGCACCACCGCCTGTTCGACACCCGCCTGGGCCAGCAGGCTCGCCTGCACTTCTTCGGGCTCGACGCGAAAACCACGCACCTTGACCTGCTGGTCGAGACGCCCGAGGTATTCCAGGGCACCCTGCTCAACCCACCAGCGGGCGCGGTCGCCACTGCGGTACAGGCGCTCGCCGTTACCATCGGCTTGCGGCACGAAGCGCTCGGCGGTCAGCCCAGGGCGGCCCAAATAACCGCGGGCCAGGCCCACCCCACCCAGATACAGCTCGCCGGCAACACCCGGCGCGCTCAGCTCCAGCTGATCATCGAGGACCCGGCACAACACATTGGCCAGCGGCCGGCCAATCGGCGAGCGCTCGCCGTCCGCGCTCTGGCAATGCCAGTGGCTGACGTTGATGGCGGTCTCGGTCGGGCCATAGCGGTTATGCAACTGCACCTGGGGCAGCAGCTGCAGGACGCGCTCGCGCAGGTTGGCCGACAACGCCTCACCGCCAGAGAACAGCCGACGCAGGCTGGTGCAGTTGGCGGCCAGTGGTTCCTGGACGAACACCTGCAACAGCGGCGGCACGAAGTGCAGCGTGGTCACCCCATGCTGCTGGATCAATTGGGCGATGCGCTGCGGGTCGCGATGCTCGCCGGGGCCTGCAAGGACCAGCGTGCAGCCGGTGATCAGCGGCCAGAAGCACTCCCACACCGACACATCGAAGCTGATTGGCGCTTTTTGCATCAGCACATCGCTGTCATCGAGCGCGTACGTGGCTTGCATCCACTGCAAGCGCTCAGCCAAGGCCGCGTGGGTGTTGCCCACGCCCTTGGGCTGGCCGGTGGAGCCGGAGGTGTAGATCACATAGGCGAGGTTGTCGCCGTCCAGGTGCAGGCCCGGCGCCTGGCTGGGCCAGCTGTCCAGGTGCAATTGATCGAGGGCGATGGTGCTGACCCCAGCCACCTGCGGCAGGCGCTCGAGCAGGTTGCTGTGGCTCAACAGCAGGCTGGCCTGGCAGTCGCCGAGCATGTAGGCCAGGCGCTCTGGCGGATAGTCGACATCCAGCGGCACGTAGGCGCCACCGGCCTTGACGATCGCCAGCAGGCCGACCAGCAACAGCGGCGAACGCTCCACGGCGATGGCCACGCAGGTGTCGGGGCCGACGCCCTTGTCGCGCAGGTAATGCGCCAGGCGGTTGGCCTGCTGGTGCAGGCTGGCGTAGTCGAGGCTGCCGCCTTCCCACACCAGCGCGGTGCGTTCAGGCGTCAGCCGCGCCTGTTCGTTGAGTTGCTCGACCAGCAGGCGCTGCGCCACGGGCGCGGGCGCCTGGCCCCAGCCCAACAATTGTGCGCGGGCCTGCTCATCGAGCAACTGCACCTCGCCCAAGGCCAACTGCGGCTGCGCACTGACCTGTTCGAGCAACGCCAGCAAGTGATTGGCCAGGCGCTTGATGGTGCTGGCTTCGAACAGCTCGGCGGCATAGTCGAAGGCCAGGCTCAGGCGGCCTTGATGATCTTCTTCACTGTGCAGTTGCAAGTCGAACTTGGCTTCGCGGCTGTGCCATGGCAGCTCTTCGGCGAGCAAGCCGGGCAGACGGCGCAGCGCCGACAAGTCGCGTTGCTGGTGGTTGAACATGACCTGGAACAGGCCCTGCTCGCGGGCCTGCGGCAAGGCTTCGAGCAGTTGCTCGAACGGCAAATCCTGATTGGCCTGGGCGTGCAGGGTCGCTTGGCGCACCTGGGCCAACAGCTGGGCGAACGACTGCCGACCATCGAGCTGGGCGCGCAGCACCTGGGTATTGATGAAGAAGCCGACCATGCCCTGGGTTTCCAGGCGCGGGCGGTTGGCATTGGGCACGCCGACGCGGATGTCGCCCTGGCCGGTATAGCGGTGCAGCAGGCCTTGCCAGGCGGCCAGCAGGACCATGAACAGGCTGGCCTGCTGCTCGTGCGCCAAACCCTTGAGCGCGTCGGCAAGCTTGGCCGGGACTTTCACACTCAGGCGTGCGGCGCGCTTGTCGCGTTGGCTGGAGCGGGGGTGGTCGCTGCCCAGGTCGAGCACCGGCAGTTCATCGTCCAGCTGGTGTTGCCAGTGTTCGAGCTGACGCGCGGCCTCGCCTTCAGCCAGCCACTGGCGCTGCCAGATAGCGTAGTCGGCATAGCCCAGCGGCAGCGCCGCCAGGCTCGCCTGCTGGCCCTGGCAGCGGGCCGCGTAGAGGCGGGCGAACTCGTCGAGCAGAATATTCAGCGACCAACCGTCGGCGATGATGTGGTGCAGGGTCACCCACAGCTGATGATCCTCGTCATCCAGCCGCGCCAGGGTCACCCGCAGCAACGGTCCTTCGACCAGGTCGAACGGCTGTTGCGCCTCGGCTTCACGACGGGCAGCGACTTCAGTCGCATCCTGCCCGTGCAGATCGACCTGCTGTAGAACAAACCGCTGCTCAGGCAGCACCCGTTGCAGGGCCTGGCCATCGATCTCGCTGAACACCGTGCGCAACGATTCGTGGCGGGCCACCAATGCCTGGAAGCTGTGCTCCAGGGCGGCAACATCCAGCTCGCCGCGCAGGTGCAAGCCAGCCGGGATGTTGTAGGCAGCCGACGTCGGCTCCAGTTGCCACAGCAGCCACAGGCGATTCTGCGCCAGCGATTGCGCCAATGCCTGGCCACGGCCCAGCGTGTCGATGCGGCCATTGCCCTGTCCGCCCTCGGCGAGCAGCGCGGCCACGGCTGCACTGTAGTCGGCCAGCAGCGGCGCCTCGAACAGCGTGCGCAGGCTCAGGTTGATGCCCAACGCGTCGGCCAGCCGCGCAGTGACCTGGGTGGCGGCGATGGAGTTGCCGCCCAGCAGCAGGAAGTGATCGTCTGGCGCAACCGCCTCGACCTTGAGCAATTCGCGCCAAATGGCGGCAATGCGGGTTTGCAGTTCATCAGCCGGCGCAGCGTCTAGCGTCTGCTCGGCGACGGCCGGGAAGCGTGCGTAGCAATCCAGGCTGCCATCGTCCATGCGCAGGCGACAGGCTGAGCGTTGCAGTTTGCCGCTGGAGGTCTTGGGCAAGGCACCCGGGTTGAGCAGCAGCACCACTGCCGGGGCCTGGCGGCAGGCGTCGGCGATGACCTGGCGCAGGGTCTTGATCAGCTCTTGCGGCGTGTGCGCCTTTTGCACATTGCGGCTGATCTCCACGGCAACGCCAATGCCCTCCTCGCCTTGATCATCAACGGCGAACACCGCCACCCGGCCCTTGCGCAGCACATCGACCTCGCGCTCCAAGGTCTGTTCCAGGTCCTGCGGGTAGAGGTTCTGCCCGCGCACGATGAGCATGTCTTTCAGACGCCCAGTGACGAATACCTCGCCCTCGCGCATGAAGCCCAAATCGCCGGTACGCAGCCAGGTCTGGCCGTCCAGCTCGACGAAGGTGCGCGCGCTGGCCTCGGGATTGCGCCAGTAGCCCAGGGCGATGCTCGGGCCACTGGCCCAGATTTCACCGACCAGGTTGTCGCCCAGCACGCATTGGCGCTGCGGGTCGACGATGCATAGCGCATGGCCTGGCTGGGGGTAGCCGCAGCTCATCAGCACGCTGCCTGTGCCTGGCTCGGCGCGGTGGCTGGCAAACGCTTGGGCGTCGATCTCCAGCGCGGCAATGCCCTGGCCACGACGGCTGCCGCTGACGAACAGGGTCGCCTCGGCCAGGCCATAGCTGGCGAAGTAGCTCTGCGGGTCGAAACCGCACACCTGGAACTTGCTGGCGAAGGTCTCCAGGCTGTCCTGGCGGATTGGCTCGGAGCCGGAATACGCCACGCGCCAGCGGCTCAAGTCGAGCCCAGCCAAGGCCGCCTCGCTGACCCGCTCGCTGCACAAGCGGTAGGCGAAGTCCGGGCCGCCGCTGATGGTGCCGCCATATTCGCTGATCGCCTGCAACCAGCGCTGCGGCCGCGCCAGGAAATACCCCGGCGACATCAGCACGCACGGCACGCCGCTGAAGATCGGTTGCAGCAGGCCGCCAATCAGGCCCATGTCGTGGTACAGCGGCAACCAGCTGACGATCACATCGTCCGGGTTCAGGTCGATGCCAAAGCCGTGGCGAATCAGTTGCTCGTTGGCCACCAGGTTGCCGTGGCTGACCTGCACGCCCTTGGGCAGCGCGGTGGAGCCGGAGGTGTACTGCAAAAAGGCGATGTCATTGCCGGCCAACTGCGGCTGGCGCCATTGATCGGCCAAGGCTGGGGCCAGAGGGTCGACGGCCAGCAGCTCAGGCGCGGCGTCACCGGCCAGAGCCTCAAGGCCCTGCAAACTGTCACACAGCGCCTCTACCGTCAGCAGCAAACGCGGTTCGGCATCGTCGATGATCGACAGCAGGCGCTCTTGGTGATGACGGCGCGACGACTCTGGCGGATAGGCCGGCACCGCGATCACCCCGGCATACAGGCAGCCGAAGAATGCCGCGACGTAGTCCGGACCACTGGGGAACAGCAACACCGCCCGATCGCCAAACTCGGCGCGCTGTTGCAGCGCCGCGGCGATGGTTCGCGCACGCAGGTCGAGGTCCCGATAACTGAGTACGGCCTGCTCGCGAGGATCATCGGCCAGAAAGCGCAAGGCGATCCGGTCCGGGGTCTGCGCGGCGCGTTGGGCCAAGGCCTGGACCAGCGAGTGCGGGAGTTCGAAGGCGTCCGTCATGGGGTGTTCCTGCCAGTGTCTGGGTGAGTCGCACCGAACGCCGCCACGCAAGGTTGGAGGGCAGGGTTCGGCAGCTGGATGTACACAGGGGAACGGATGGGCGAGGCAAATAATTAACTGCGCAGAGGGCGGAACAGCGCGTCGCGCGGCTAGCGCGAAGTGAACCGGTTCACGCGGGTAAGCTTAGAACCAATACGAATGGAGTCTCATTAACTTTCGTATTTGACAATCATTATCATTGGGAATAGCTTGTCGACCGTCGTTGGAAGCATGCAGTTACAGGTTGCTTCCTTTCCTCAGAGAACAAGGTGATTTCCATGGCGGAACAACTATCCACAAGTAAGTGCGATTCACCATTACTCCAAGCATTCGTCGACAACCGCAACATCCTGGTCAAAATTGCCGCGCGCATCACCGGCTGCCGTTCGCGTGCCGAAGATGTGGTACAGGATGCCTTCTTTCGGCTCAGCGCAGCGCCGCAGATCACCTCCTCGTTCAAGGCCCAGTTGAGCTATCTGTTCCAGATCGTGCGCAACCTGGCGATCGATCACTACCGCAAGCAGGCGATGGAGCTGAAGTACTCCGGCAGTGAGGAAGAAGGCCTCAACGTGGTGATCCAGAACGCCTCGCCGGAAGCCACCCATATCAACCTGGCGGCCCTCGAACACATTGCCGAGGCGCTCAACGAGCTGCCCCAGCGCACCCGCTACGCCTTCGAGATGTACCGCTTGCACGGCGTACCGCAGAAAGACATCGCCAAAGAGCTCGGCGTCTCGCCGACCCTGGTCAACTTCATGATCCGCGATGCCCTGATCCACTGCCGCAAGACCGCTACCCGTCACTGAGCTGCGGCAAGCACAAGCTGCAAGAAAAAGCCGCACACCGCACCGCTTCTCCTTGCAGCTTGCCGCTCCAAACTTGCAGCTCGAGCCGCTAGGCGAGCGTGCAGCGATCGAAGAAGCGCTCGCGCCCCAGGATCATCAGTGCCGCGCGCTTGTGCGGAAAATCGAACTCCTTCTCGCAGTGAAAGCACTGATCGTGCATGTAGCCAATCATCTTGGCGTTGTCCGCCCGCGGCTCGGCTACCACCCGCTGGGTGCGCGGGTCATCCAGGAACAGGTAATGCACCAGCGCCGACATCCAGCTGGCGACCTTGTGCGGCCCGCGATGGTTTTCTTCACCTACCAGCATGTGGATGCCGCGGTCATAGTCGTCGGCTGGGTAGAACGGCGCGATGCGGTCTTCCTTGGCCCAGTAGGCTTCGAAGTAGGCGAACGGCTGATCATCGAAGCAGCCGATCAGGGTGAGGGTATGGGGGTCGGCTTCAAGTTTGCTCAAGTACTCGCGGTGCTGCTCGAGGCTGCCCTGCTCCTGCCAGAAGTGCGCCACTCGCGGGTTGTTCTGCCAGCGGTTGTAACGCTCAAGATCGTGCTCGATCTCAAGCGTGCGCAGCGACACCCAGGCCCCCAGGCGTGCATCGAAACGTCGATACACTTCACCGCGTGGCTTGGGTGCTCGTAGCGGGTGGCGCTTGCCGTTGCTGATGTGCATTTGCTGGGGATAGACTCCGTCATGCGACTCGCCCAACCACGGCTGGGGCAACTGCCAGAACAACGTGCGTTCGCTGCGGTACACGCCGGCGTCTTCGGTCGCCAGCAACAGGCCGCTGGCTTGGGCTTGCGCCAGCGGATCGCTCAGGTGCCATTGCAGGCGCTGGCATGCAGGGTCGCGCGCAAACAACCAGTAGCTGGCAGCCCACAGAGCCTGCTGGCGGCGCTCGGCACAGATCGCTTGCACGTGCACCTCAAGCACCTCGCCGGGCACCAGCCGGAGCTGGATCAGCGGGCGTCCTTCAAGGGTCAAACTCAGCCGACAGTCGCCCTCATCGGCGCTCAAACTGCGCCAACGTGGCAGGGACAGCGGCTGTGAAGCGGCATCGAACGGCATGGTCTTGGCTCACCGGAAATGAAAGAGAGGCTCACTCCTGAAACGTGGCCACTTCCGGCTAATTTAGTCGACGGGGGCTGCGACGGTGATTCGGTAGGGCTTGAAGATGCGCAATAGCTCGCCATTTTCACGCAGGCGCCGCATGAGTTGCGCGAAGGCCTGGGGGCTGATCGGCGCTTGCGGTCGCAGCAAGGCATAGTGATGGTAGACCTGGTCGACCCGCTCGGAAGCCATCAATTGGCTGCGGCTGTCGGGGTTGCGTGCCAGGAAATCGCTGAAGAACGAGCGCGTGACCAAGGCAATATCGGCCCGCCCGCGCTGGACCATCGACAGGTTGCTGTCATGCGAATAGGTCAGCGTCGCGCCGTAGGTCTGGCGCAGGTAATGCGGATCGGAGTTGAACTCGGCGAAGGCGTAGTGATAGCCGTTGTACAGGGCCAGGCGCTTGCCGCGCAGGTCCTGGAAATACTGCTGATCGCGGCTGCCTTGCTGGTGGGCGACGAAGATCTCGGCATCTTCAAGGCCCATGTCTACCGCCTGGTAGGCAATTTGCTGCCAACCCCATTTGGGGTTCTCGAAGATCGCCATGTCGGTGCGGCCTTGCTGGAAATCACCAAAGCGGCGCTGGATCGAGGTGGGCACCAGGACGAAGCGATAATCATCTTGCAACGCGTTGAGCGCCTCGGCCAGTTGTGCCAGCAAGCCACTTTCGCCGCCCTGCTCGGGGCGCACGGTATAAGGCGGGAAATGCGCCGCACCGATCCTCACCTCGACCACCGCCGCAGCCTGGCCTGCTGCGCCCAGGCACAACGCGGCCAAGCTCAGCAAGCAGGACACGGCCTTGAGGCTGGGGGCTGGAGTCAAGACGAGACACTCATCACGGTATGCGACCTTAATGCGCCTAAGCTAGGCGTTTTCACAGGCGTACACAACCGCCGGATATGCCAAAGTGCCAGGGGATGTCGGACGCCGCAGACTTTGGCTACTCTCTAGCGAGACTTGCGAGGGAGCCTGGCATGGGCCATTGGTTGGTGATCGACCTGGAGGCTACCACCGACGACGGTGGTTGGCCGGTCACGGAGATGGAAATCATTGAAATCGGCGCGAGCCTGGTAACCCGTGAAGGCCGCGAGGTTGACCACTTCCAGTGCTTCGTCAAACCGAAACGGCGACCGCAATTAACGCCCTTTTGCCGTGAGCTGACCCATATCAGCCAGGCTGATGTGGATGCTGCTGCGTGTTTCAAACAGGCCTGGGCGCAATTCGAAGGCTGGCTTGGCCAGCAGGCGCAAGATCTGCAAGCCTGGGTCAGCTGGGGTGACTATGACCGCAGGCAACTGCTACAGGAGTGGCATGACTACAAAGTGCGCAGCATTCTCCAGGAGCTGCCGCACATCAACCTCAAGCAGCGCTTTGCCAAGGCGCGGCACTTGCAGCGCCCGGCTGGCCTGAACAGTGCCCTGCAACTGGCTGGCCTGCAGTTCACTGGCCAGCAGCATCGGGCCCTGGAAGATGCGCGTAATACCGCGCGTTTGCTACCGCTGAGCTTGCCTGTCGAAGGCACCTGAAAGCAGATGACGACGGGGCAGGCCTTGGGCATACTGGCCAGCCCTTTTTTCATCGCTTTTTCAGGAGTCGCCCATGTTCAAGGTCAATGAATACTTTGATGGCACCGTCAAGTCGATCGCCTTCACCGGTAGCGAAGGCCCGGCCACCGTTGGCGTCATGGCCCCGGGCGAATACGAGTTCGGTACTGCCAAGCGCGAGATCATGCACGTGGTTTCCGGCGCGCTGAACGTCAAGCTACCAGGCAGCGACAACTGGGAAAACTTCACCGCTGGCAGCCAGTTCAATGTGCCGGCCGACAGCAAGTTCCAGCTCAAGGTAGCGGTTGAGACCGCTTACCTGTGCGAGTACCGCGACTGATTGTCGTCATAGGGGCTGCTTTGCAGCCCATCGCTGGCTTGCCTGCGATGGGCTGCAAGGCGGCCGCAAAATGCGCTAACCAAGAAACGCCGCAATTCGCTCAGCCGCCGTCTGCAAATGCCCCTCATGGGTCAAGCCCGAGGCCTTCAATGGCTTAAGGTCATGGTCCGCCGCCCCCAGCCAGCACACCTCGATCGCTGGCGACAGCTCATAGCCCTCGACCGCCTCGCGGTTACCCAAGGCATCGCGTTCGCCCTGAATGATCAAGGTCGGCGTGCGCAGCCCGGCCAAATGCTCGACCCGCGGCTTCTCGGGTTTGCCCACCGCATAGAACGGATAACCCAGGCACACCAGTGCATCGGCCTCAAGCTCATCGGCCAGCAAACTGGCCATGCGCCCGCCCATCGACTTGCCGCCAATGGCCAGCTTGCCCGTGACCAAAGGTCGCACCTGCCGGTACACCTCGCGCCAGCATTGCAGTAACACCTTCTGCGGGTTGGGCGGGCGTTTGCCGCCCGTTAGCCGCCGCTCGGCCATGTAGGGGAATTCAAAGCGCACCACCGCTACCCCTTGTGCCGCCAGCCTTTGCGTCATGTCCTGCATAAACCCGCTGTCCATCGGCGCGCCCGCGCCATGGGCCAGGATCAGACCACCCACATAGCCCTGTTCGCCGCCCATTTGCGCAGGATCGCAGCGCAAGCCTGGGACATTTGCCACTTGCGCCCATTGATCCCCGTCAATACCGGCACTTTGCCCATTAATCATGCTTGCCTCGCTGTTTAGCCTGCCTATAACCGTGGATGGGAACCCATACATGAACACAACAACCAGTACCGCCTATAACTACAAGGTGGTCCGCCAATTCGCCATTATGACGGTGGTGTGGGGAATCGTCGGGATGGGGCTCGGCGTTTTCATCGCCGCTCAACTCGCCTGGCCCGCCCTCAACTTCGACCTACCGTGGACCAGCTTCGGCCGCCTGCGACCGCTGCATACCAATGCGGTGATCTTCGCCTTCGGCGGCTGCGCGCTGTTTGCCACCTCCTATTATTCGGTGCAGCGCACCTGCCAGACCACCCTGTTCGCACCAAAACTGGCGGCGTTCTCGTTCTGGGGCTGGCAGCTGGTGATTGTGCTGGCGGCCATCAGCCTGCCGTTGGGCTATACCAGCTCCAAGGAATACGCCGAGCTGGAATGGCCGATCGACATCCTGATCACCATCGTCTGGGTGGCCTACGCGATCGTGTTCTTCGGCACGCTGATCAAGCGCAATACCAAGCACATCTACGTCGGTAACTGGTTCTTCGGTGCGTTCATCCTCACCGTGGCGCTGCTGCACATCGTCAACAACCTGGAAATCCCGGTCAGCCTGACCAAGTCCTACTCGGTGTATGCCGGGGCCACCGATGCCATGGTCCAGTGGTGGTACGGGCACAACGCGGTGGGCTTCTTCCTGACCGCAGGCTTCCTGGGGATGATGTACTACTACGTGCCCAAGCAGGCCGAACGCCCGGTGTATTCCTATCGCCTGTCGATCGTCCACTTCTGGGCGCTGATCACCCTGTACATCTGGGCAGGCCCGCACCACCTGCACTACACCGCCCTGCCCGACTGGGCGCAGTCGTTGGGCATGGTGATGTCGCTGATTCTCCTGGCCCCGAGCTGGGGCGGCATGATCAACGGCATGATGACCCTGTCGGGGGCCTGGCACAAACTGCGCAGCGACCCGATCCTGCGCTTTTTGGTGGTGTCCCTGGCGTTCTACGGCATGTCGACCTTCGAAGGGCCGATGATGGCGATCAAGACGGTCAACGCCCTGTCGCACTACACCGACTGGACCATCGGCCACGTCCACGCCGGCGCCCTGGGCTGGGTTGCGATGATCTCGATCGGCGCGCTGTACCACACCATTCCCAAGATCTACGGCAAAGAGCGCATGTACAGCCTGGGCCTGATCAACGCGCACTTCTGGCTGGCGACCATCGGCACCGTGCTGTACATCGCCTCGATGTGGGTCAACGGCATCGCCCAGGGCCTGATGTGGCGCGCGGTGAACAGCGACGGCACGCTCACCTACTCGTTCGTCGAGACCCTGGTGGCCAGCCACCCAGGCTTCATCGTGCGCTTCGTCGGTGGTGCGATCTTCCTCAGCGGCATGTTCCTGATGGCCTGGAACACCTGGCGCACGGTGCGCGCACCGGCCGCCGTCGCCGCCCCTGCGAACGCCCAGCTGGCCTGAGGAGACAAGCCTGATGAAACATGAAGTCATCGAGAAAAACGTCGGCCTGCTGGCACTGTTGATGGTGTTCGCCGTCAGCATCGGCGGCCTGACCCAGATCGTCCCGCTGTTCTTCCAGGACGTCACCAACAAGCCGGTCGAAGGCATGAAGCCCTACACCGCGTTGCAGCTCGAAGGCCGCGACATCTACATCCGCGAAGGCTGCGTGGGTTGCCACTCGCAGATGATCCGCCCATTCCGTGCCGAGACCGAGCGCTACGGCCACTACTCGGTGGCCGGTGAAAGCGTCTGGGATCACCCGTTCCTGTGGGGCTCCAAGCGCACCGGCCCGGACTTGGCCCGGGTGGGTGGACGCTACTCGGACGACTGGCACCGCGCGCACTTGTACAACCCGCGCAACGTGGTGCCGGAGTCGAAGATGCCGTCCTACCCATGGCTGGTCGCGCACCAGGTCGACAACAGCCATACCGACACCAAGATGCGTGCCCTGCGCACCCTCGGCGTGCCGTACAGCGACGCCGACATCGCTGGCGCCCGGGACGCGGTCAAAGGCCACACCGAGATGGACGCGTTGGTGGCGTACCTGCAGGTGCTCGGCACCGCGATCAAGAACAAGAGGTAAGCGATGGAACTGTCAATCGACATCGGCATGATCCGCGGCCTGGGCACCCTGGTGGTGATGATCGCCTTCATCGGCCTGAGCCTGTGGGTTTTCAACCGTCGCCGCGACCGTGATTTCGCCGAAGCGCGCCTGCTGCCCTTCGACGATGACCGCCTGCCCCCCGCCGGGCAGGAACCTGCCATGAGGAGCACCCAGCAATGACCACCTTCTGGAGTACGTACATCAGCGTACTGACCCTCGGCAGCCTGATCGGCCTGACCTGGTTGCTGCTCGGCACCCGCAAGGGCCAGAGCAAGGACACCACCGACCAGACCATGGGCCACGCCTTCGATGGCATCGAGGAGTACGACAACCCGTTGCCCAAATGGTGGTTCTGGCTGTTCGTCGGCACCCTGGCCTTTGGCGTCGGCTACCTGATCCTGTATCCGGGCCTGGGCAACTGGAAAGGCGTACTGCCCGGCTATCAGGACGGCTGGACGCAAGTGAAGGAATGGCAGAAGGAAATGGACAAGGCCGACGCCCGCTTCGGCCCGATCTTCGCCAAGTTCGCCGCCATGCCGGTGGAGGAAGTGGCCAAGGATCCGCAGGCGCTGAAGATGGGCAGCCGGCTGTTCGCCTCCAACTGCTCGGTGTGCCACGGCTCGGACGCCAAGGGCGCCTATGGCTTTCCCAACCTGACCGACAAGGATTGGCGCTGGGGCGGCGAGCCGGAAACCATCAAGGCCTCGATCATGGGCGGCCGCCATGGCGTCATGCCGGCGTGGTCCGAGGTGATCGGTGAGCAGGGCGTAGCCGATGTGGCGGCGTTCGTGCTGACCCGCATGGATGGTCGCAGCCTGCCGCAAGGGGTCAAGGCTGATCCGCTCAAGGGCCAGGAGATCTTTGCCGCCAACTGCGTGGCGTGTCATGGGCCTGAAGGCAAGGGCACGCCAGTGATGGGCGCGCCTGACCTGACTCACCCACAGGCGTTCATCTATGGGTCGAGCTTTGCCCAGCTGCAACAGACCATTCGCTATGGTCGCCAGGGGCAGATGCCGGCCCAGGAAGAGATTCAGGGGCATGACAAGGTGCATCTGCTGGCCGCTTATGTGTATAGCCTGTCGCAAGAGGAGCCTGCTGAGACTGTAACCGCCAAGTAATCGCCGCAAGCCTTATCGCGGGGCAAGCCCGCTCTCACGCACAACGTGGGAGCAGGCTTGCCCCGCGATGCGTTTCCCCCCTCCCCCTTGCACCCCCCTCGAACAGAACTAAGCTTGTTGCCCAAGTGACCGCGCATCGTGCGCCGGTCTGCGACGCGGCGCATGGCCTGAGGCTGCGCAGAACTTTGGAACGCTTTACCTACGGCTTTGGGATGATGTCTTGCGTGCCCTGGCCCTCGAAAAAAAGCTTGACCGATCGATCAGAAAAAGGTGAAAAACGGTACACATTACAAATATTTATTTGTGTACAATCCTCCGAACCCGACAACCGCGGGACGGCGGTGAGAGGGCCTGGACACGGGTCGGCGCAAGGATCCTTGCGTTGCCATAACCCTAGGGGTTACCGATACTGGCGCCGATTTTTCAACCAACAAGAACTACCCAAACCGTGGAACCTTAGAATGAGCACAGCAATCAGTCCGACTGCTTATAACTATAAGGTCGTCCGCCAGTTCGCCATCATGACGGTGGTCTGGGGGATCCTTGGCATGGGCCTGGGCGTCTTCATCGCCTCGCAACTGGTATGGCCGCAGCTTAACCTGGACCTGCCATGGACGAGCTTCGGACGCCTGCGCCCACTGCACACCAACCTGGTGATCTTCGCCTTCGGAGGCTGTGCACTGTTCGCCACCTCCTACTATGTGGTGCAGCGCACCTGCCAGACCCGGCTGATCTCCGACAGCATGGCCGCCTTCACCTTCTGGGGTTGGCAGGCGGTGATCGTCGGTGCGCTGATCACCCTGCCGATGGGCTACACCACCACCAAGGAATATGCCGAGCTCGAGTGGCCGATCGCGATCCTGCTGGCCATCGTCTGGGTCACCTACGCGCTGGTGTTCTTCGGCACCATCGTCAAGCGCAAGACCAAGCACATTTATGTTGGTAACTGGTTCTATGGCGCGTTCATCGTGGTCACCGCGATGCTGCACATCGTCAATCACATCTCGCTGCCGGTCAGCCTGTTCAAGTCGTATTCGGCGTATGCCGGCGCAACCGACGCGATGATCCAGTGGTGGTACGGGCACAACGCCGTGGGCTTCTTCCTGACCACGGGCTTCCTGGGCATGATGTACTACTTCGTACCCAAGCAAGCCGAGCGGCCGATCTACTCCTATCGCCTGTCGATCGTCCACTTCTGGGCACTGATCACCCTGTACATCTGGGCCGGCCCGCACCACCTGCACTACACCGCGCTGCCTGACTGGGCGCAGTCGCTGGGCATGGTCATGTCGATCATCCTCCTGGCGCCCAGCTGGGGCGGCATGATCAACGGCATGATGACCCTGTCGGGAGCCTGGCACAAACTGCGCACCGACCCGATCCTGCGCTTTTTGGTGGTGTCGCTGGCGTTCTACGGCATGTCGACCTTCGAAGGGCCGATGATGGCGATCAAGACAGTCAACTCGCTGTCGCACTACACCGACTGGACCATCGGCCACGTCCACGCTGGCGCCCTCGGTTGGGTTGCGATGATCTCGATTGGCGCTGTGTATCACATGATTCCCAAGCTCTACGGCCGGGCGCAGATGCACAGCGTCGGGCTGATCAACGCGCACTTCTGGCTGGCGACCATCGGCACTGTGCTGTACATCGCCTCGATGTGGGTCAACGGCATCACCCAAGGCCTGATGTGGCGCGCGATCAACGATGACGGCACGCTCACCTACTCGTTCGTCGAGGCGCTGCAGGCCAGCCATCCGGGCTATATCGTCCGCGCCCTGGGCGGTGCGTTCTTCGCCTCGGGGATGTTGCTGATGGCCTACAACGTGTTGCGCACGGTACGTGCCGCTGATGCCACGCAAGCGGAAGAAGCCGCCAAGATCGTCGTCGTGGGAGCCCACTGATGAAGCATGAAGCAGTCGAGAAGAATATCGGCCTGTTGGCCTTCTTCATGGTCATTGCCGTGAGCATTGGCGGCCTGACCCAG
The DNA here is from genome assembly GCF_014268815.2 of Pseudomonas urmiensis. Lineage (NCBI taxonomy): Bacteria > Pseudomonadati > Pseudomonadota > Gammaproteobacteria > Pseudomonadales > Pseudomonadaceae > Pseudomonas > Pseudomonas urmiensis. The sequence continues at coordinate 1,002,995 of NZ_JABWRE020000001.1, read as the reverse complement.
ATCGTCCCGCTGTTTTTCCAGGACGTCACCAACAAGCCGGTCGAAGGCATGAAGCCGCGCACTGCGCTGGAACTGGAAGGGCGCGATATCTATATCCGCGAAGGTTGCGTGGGTTGTCACTCGCAGATGATTCGCCCGTTCCGCGCCGAAACCGAGCGTTATGGCCACTATTCGGTGGCCGGTGAAAGCGTCTGGGATCACCCGTTCCTGTGGGGCTCCAAGCGTACCGGTCCGGACTTGGCCAGGGTGGGTGGGCGCTACTCCGATGACTGGCACCGCGCGCACCTGTACAACCCGCGCAACGTGGTGCCGGAGTCGAAGATGCCGTCCTACCCGTGGCTGGTCGAGCACAAGCTCGACGGCAAGGACACCGCGAAGAAGCTCGAAGTACTGCGCACCCTGGGCGTGCCGTACACCGACGCCGACATTGCCGGCGCCGCCGACGCGGTCAAGGGCAAGACCGAGATGGACGCCCTGGTGGCGTACCTGCAAGGCCTTGGCACCATCATCAAGAGCAAACGGTGACGCTGATGGATATCGGAATGATCCGCGGCCTGGGCACCGTTGTGGTGATGGTGGCCTTTGTCGGCCTGGCCCTGTGGGTGTTCAACCCACGGCGCAAGAAGGAGTTCGACGAAGCCACCCAACTGCCCTTCGCGGACGATCCCAAGGCCAGCCGGCACGTCGAGCAAGCGCACGCTAAAGCGCAAGAGAAAGCTTCTGGGAGCAAACAAGAATGACAACCTTCTGGAGTCTGTACGTCACAGTCCTGACGTTGGGCACTATCTTCGCCCTGACCTGGCTGTTGCTGTCGACCCGCAAGGGCCAGCGCGAAGAGGTCACCGACGAGACCGTCGGGCATGCCTTCGACGGGATCGAGGAATACGACAACCCGCTGCCCAAGTGGTGGTTCTGGCTGTTCGTCGGCACCATCATCTTCGCCCTCGGTTACCTGGTGCTGTACCCCGGCCTGGGCAACTGGAAAGGCGTGCTGCCAGGCTACAGCTACCTGGATACCGACAAGCAGACCGAGTTCGCCAACGGCGAGCCAGGCTGGACCGGCGTGCATGAGTGGGAAAAAGAAATGGCCAAGGCCGATGCCCGCTTCGGGCCGATCTTCGCCAAGTTCGCCGCCATGCCGATCGAAGAGGTGGCCAAGGATCCTCAAGCGCTGAAAATGGGCGGGCGGCTGTTTGCCTCCAACTGCTCGGTGTGCCACGGCTCGGATGCCAAGGGCTCGTATGGCTTCCCCAACCTGACCGACAAGGATTGGCGCTGGGGTGGCGAGCCGGAAACCATCAAGACCACCATCATGAATGGTCGTCACGGGGTGATGCCGGCCTGGGCCGAGGTCATTGGCGAGCAAGGCGTGGCCGATGTCGCCGCCTACGTACTGACCAATCTGGACGGGCGCAAGCTGCCGGAAGGGATCAAGGCCGATGCTGCCAATGGCCAGAAGATCTTCGCCGCCAACTGCGTCGCCTGCCACGGGCCTGAAGCCAAGGGTACGCCGGCCATGGGTGCGCCTGACCTGACCCATCCGCAGGCATTCATCTACGGCTCAAGCTTCGCCCAGTTGCAGCAGACCATCCGCTATGGCCGCCAAGGCCAGATGCCGGCCCAGGCTGAGCTGCAGGGCAATGACAAGGTGCACCTGCTGGCGGCCTACGTCTACAGCCTGTCGCACCAGGAGCAAACCACCGAGCAAGCCGAGTGATCTTGCGCAACGGCCCTGCCGCTTCCAACCGGAAGGGCCGTTGCGGATTCGACCGAGCCCGGCAATCGCACCCTTACAGGAACAGCTTCCGGCTTCTGCCCCGTCACTCCCCTCTCAACACTCCCTCCAGCCAGGCGTACCGCCTGACTTACCAAGAGGGAGCTTGCATGACTGATCTGGATCGACGCTTCGAAACCGTTCTGCCGCCCAAACGGCCCGGCCGCCATGGCAACCGCGCTACACCGCGCGCGTTCGTCTTCGCCTCAGACCCCCAGTACCCGTGGACGCCAGCTTCGGATTTGAACCTGGAGCAAAGCGCTGCCGACCGGGACCAGGAATCGGCGCAACTGATCAACCAGCAGTACGCCAATATTGCCGACTACCGCACCCATATGGGCGGCACGGCAATACCGGTGATGATCAACGGCGACATGACGGCCTATGGGCACGGCTGGCAACGCAAGGTGCTGTATCCGATCCTTGAGCGGCACTTGCAGGACAATTACTACTTCGGCCTGGGCAACCACGATTACGAGAACAACACGACCTTCAACAACGGTGCCGCCCGCGACAGCATCCTGGACCTGATCGATCACCACCGTGAGCGGGTCGACACCATGGACATCAGCGCCATTACAGATCTTCAGCAGACCCATTACAGCGGCAGCCTGGCCTACAGCATGAATTTCGGCAGGGTTCGCCTGATCCAGCTCAATAACGAACCCACCTATGAGCTGGGCTTTCAAAGCGGTTGGGCCTGGCCGCTCGAGCATCGCCATCGCTTCGATATCAGTGGCTCGTTGCAGTGGCTCGAAGGCCAATTACAGGAAGCCTACGATAGCGGGCAGATCATCCTGCTGAACCTGCATAAGCCCAACGAATGGGCCAGCCAAGAGGAACGCAACCGGTTCCGCGCGATGATTGCGCACTACCGCGTCGATGCTGTCTTTGCCGGGCACCTGCACCGCGAGGCTGGTCGTTTTTATCGAGACACGAGGGCCGTTGGCTCAATCCCCCTTTACCTGAGTGGCTCAGCCTCGCAGAGCACCTACCTGGTCGCAGAACTAAACGACAGCGCCGACAGCCTGAGCGTACGCCTGGTGCGAGGCAACGACTGGCGCTCAGCCGAGGAGATCGACCAGCTGCAACTGTATAAGCCATGAAGGCAGCAACTAAACGCAATGTTCATGTGGACTGTCAATTGATCCACATCAAATGAACAGCGCATACACCAACCCAGCACTTTACCCAATGCGACCAAAAGTCGCAGGGTGAACCTAGGCGCCACGACGGGCGTATCATGCTCGCAGGCGCCTACTACACCTGACCGCGGCCGGCATGCACTAGCCGCGGCATTTACCACTGCCGTGGGACTTGATGATGAGCAAGCAAATTCCGGTACATGATGTCACCCCGCCTGCCAAACAAGGAAAGGACTCTGTCGACCTCTACGCTGCCCGTGAAAAAATCTACACCCGTGCCTTCACCGGAGTGTTCCGCCGCCTGCGCATGGTCGGCGGTGCTGTCCTGTTCCTGCTCTACTTCGGCACCGTGTGGCTGAACTGGGGCGGTCACCAGGCAGTCTGGTGGAACCTGCCTGAGCGCAAGTTCTACATCTTTGGTGCGACCATCTGGCCGCAAGACTTCATCCTGCTCTCCGGGATCCTCATCGTCGCCGCTTTCGGCCTGTTCTTCATCACCGTGTTCGCCGGCCGCGTCTGGTGCGGTTACACCTGCCCGCAGAGCGTCTGGACCTGGATCTTCATGTGGTGCGAAAAGGTCACCGAAGGCGACCGCAACCAACGCATGAAACTCGACCGCGCACCGATGAGCGCCAACAAGCTGCTGCGCAAGACGGCCAAGCACAGCATGTGGCTGCTGATCGGCTTCGTCACCGGGGTGACCTTCGTCGGCTACTTCTCGCCCATTCGCGAACTGGTGATTGAGTTTTTCACCGGCCAAGCCGACGGCTGGGCCTACTTCTGGGTTGGTTTCTTCACCCTGGCCACCTATGGCAATGCCGGCTGGCTGCGCGAGCAAGTGTGCGTGTACATGTGCCCATATGCGCGCTTCCAGAGCGTGATGTTCGACAAGGACACGCTGATCGTCTCCTACGACCCGCGGCGCGGCGAAACCCGTGGCCCACGCAAGAAAGACCTCGACTATAAGGCCAAGGGCCTGGGCGACTGCATCGACTGCACCATGTGCGTGCAGGTCTGCCCGACCGGCATCGACATCCGCGACGGCCTGCAGATCGAGTGCATCGGCTGCGCGGCGTGCATCGACGCCTGTGACAGCATCATGGACAAGATGAACTACCCCAGGGGCCTGATCAGCTATACCACCGAACACAACCTGTCGGGCCAGAAGACCCACCTGGCCCGCCCGCGCCTGATCGGCTATGCGCTGGTGTTGCTGGTGATGATCGGCGCCCTGGCCACAGCCTTCGCCACCCGCTCGCTGGTCGGTTTCGATGTCAGCAAGGACCGCGTGCTGTACCGCGAGAACGCCCAGGGGCGGATCGAAAACGTCTACAGCCTCAAGGTGATGAACAAGGATCAGCGCGACCACGTCTACGTGCTCGACGCCACTGGCCTGCCGGATCTGAAGCTTGAAGGCCACCGCGAGATTCGCGTTGCCGCCGGTGATATCGTCAGCCTGCCGGTGCAGCTGTCGGTTGCCCCCGAGCAGTTGCCCTCGACCACCAACGAAGTCATGTTCATCCTCAGGGACGCCGACGACAACGGCACCCTGGTTGAAGCCAAGAGCCGTTTCATCGGCCCGCAAATACGCTAAGGAATCGCTGCATGCCTGCCACCGCCACCAGCCCCTGGTACAAGCACCTCTGGCCCTGGATCATCATCGCCATCCTGACCACCTCGGTGTGCCTGAGCCTGACCATGGTCAGCATTGCCGTGCGCAACCCGGACAACCTGGTCAACGACAACTACTACGAAGCCGGCAAAGGCATCAACCGCTCGCTGGACCGCGAGCTGCTGGCGCAGACCCTCAACCTCAAGGCGCGGGTGTACCTGGACGAGCTGACCGGCGAAGTCGAGCTGCGCCTGACCGGTAACAGCGATCCGCAGACGCTGGAATTGAACCTGATCTCGCCGACCCAGCCGAACAAAGACCGCAAGGTTACGCTGGCACGCAGCGAGCCGGGGCGCTATGTCGGCCAACTGGATGACAAGGTCGAGGGGCGGCGTTTCGTCGAGCTGCTGGGCAGCCAGGATGGTCATGTCTGGCGCTTGTTCGAGGAGGAAAAGGTCGAGCATGGGCTGACCCTGGAGCTGGGTGACGAGGCCCTGCAAGGGGCTGAGCGTCACCAGTGAGTAATGCCATGAGCTCGGCTTGCGTACATCACCGCGTGGGCACGGGACACGTGGGAGCTGGACACGTGGGAGCGAGGCGCGTGGGAGCGGGCTTGCCCCGCGATAGCGTCAGTCATGACCACGGGCGTGTCAGAACTGACGCTATCGCGGGGCAAGCCCGCTCCCACGCGCCTCGCTTCCACGACCCTCGCTCCGACGAGCCTAGCTTCCACGCGCCTAGCTCCCACGCGAGCTGCATGCGCGTCCTCCAAAGCAAATTGTGCAAGGCAGTAGACCTGTGACCCAGCCCACCCCCTGCTACCACTGCGCCCTACCCGTCCCTGCCGGCAGTCGCTTTAGCGCCGTGGTCCTTGGTGAACCCCGCGCATTCTGCTGCCCCGGTTGCCAGGCGGTGGCCGAATCCATCGTTGCCGGCGGCCTTGAGCACTATTACCAACACCGCAGCCAGACCAGCGCCAACCCCCAAGCCCTGCCGCAACAGTTGCAGGATGAACTGGCGCTGTACGACCGCAGCGATGTACAACAGACCTTCGTGCACCATGCCGATGACCTCGCCGAAGCGACGCTGATGGTCGAAGGCATCAGCTGCGCCGCCTGTGGCTGGCTGATCGAAAAGCACCTGCGCAACCTGGACGGGGTCGCCGATGCGCGACTCAACCTGTCCAACCATCGCTTGCTGATCAGCTGGGACGACCGCCAACTGGCCCTGTCCAAGCTGATGGCCGAGCTGCGCCACATCGGCTATGCCGCCCACCCGTACCAGCCCGACCAGGCCGCCGAGCAACTGGCCCGGGAAAACCGCAGCGCCCTGCGCCGCCTGGGCGTGGCTGGCCTGCTGTGGTTCCAGGCGATGATGGCGACCATGGCTACCTGGCCCGAATTCAACATCGACCTGAGTGCTGAACTGCACACCATCCTGCGCTGGGTCGCACTGTTTCTCACCACGCCGATCGTCTTCTACAGCTGCGCACCATTCTTCAAGGGCGCTGCTCGCGACCTTCGCACCCGCCACCTGACCATGGACGTTTCAGTCTCGCTGGCCATCGCCCTGGCGTACTGCGCCGGGATCTGGACGGCAATCACCGGCAGTGGCGAGCTGTACTTCGACACCGTCGGCATGTTCGCGCTGTTTCTGCTTACTGGCCGCTACCTGGAGCGCCGCGCCCGCGAACGCACCGCCGCCGCCACCGCGCAACTGGTCAACCTGCTGCCCAGCTCCTGCCTGCGGCTGGACCGCGACGGGCGCAGCGAGCGCATCCTGCTGGCCGAGCTGCAACGGGGCGACCAGGTACAAGTGCTGCCCGGCGCGGTGATTCCCGCCGATGGGCGGATCATCGAAGGCCGCTCGAGCATCGACGAGTCGCTGCTGACCGGCGAATACCTGCCGCTGGCGCGGCGCGTTGGCGACCGGGTGACGGGGGGCACGCTCAATGTCGAAAGCACCCTCACTGTCGAGGTCGAGGCGCTTGGCCAGGAAACACGCCTGTCGGCGATTGTCCGGCTGCTGGAGCGCGCCCAGTCGGAGAAACCGCGCCTGGCGCAGATCGCCGACCGCGCCTCGCAGTGGTTCTTGCTGTTCACCTTGGTCGCCGCAGCCGCTATCGGCCTGCTCTGGTGGCAACTGGACGCGTCGCGGGCATTCTGGATCGTCCTGGCCATGTTGGTCGCGACCTGCCCCTGCGCGCTGTCGCTGGCTACCCCGACTGCACTGACCGCTGCTACCGGCACCTTGCACAAGCTCGGTTTGCTGGTCACCCGTGGCCATGTGCTGGAAGGGCTGAACCAGATCGACACGGTGATCTTCGACAAGACCGGCACCCTCACCGAAGGCCGCCTGGCGCTGCGCAGCATTCGCCCGCTGGGCGCGCTCGCTGCCGACCGCTGCCTGGCGCTTGCCGCTGCGTTGGAAAACCGCTCCGAACACCCCATCGCCCGCGCCTTCGGCCGCGCTGCGCAGCCTGCCGAGCAGGTACAAAACGTGCCAGGCCTGGGCCTTGAGGGCGCCGTCGACGGCCAGCGCCTGCGCATCGGCCAGGCCAGCTTCGTCTGCGCCCTGAGCGGCGCTGAAATACCTGTCGTACCCGAGCCGCGTGGCCAGTGGCTGCTGCTCGGCAACCGCCAAGGCCCACTGGCCTGGTTCGGCCTGGACGATCGCCTGCGCGAGGATGCCAAGGATCTGCTCGACGCCTGCAAGGCGCGCGGCTGGCAGACACTGCTGCTGTCAGGCGACAGCTCGCCGATGGTCACCGAAGTGGCCGCCCAACTTGGCATCGACCAGGCCATTGGCGGCCTGCGCCCGGACGACAAACTGGCACGGCTGCGCGCGCTGCAGGCCGAAGGGCGCAAGGTGCTGATGCTCGGCGACGGGGTCAATGACGTGCCGGTGCTGGCCGCAGCCGACATCAGCATCGCCATGGGCTCGGCCACTGACCTGGCCAAGACCTGCGCCGATGCGGTGCTGCTGTCCAATCGCCTGCAAGCGTTGGCGCAGGCCTTCGACCTGGCCCGCCGGACCCGGCGTAATATCCTCGAGAACCTGCTGTGGGCGACGCTGTATAATGGCCTGATGCTGCCGTTTGCCGCCCTGGGCTGGATCACCCCGGTCTGGGCTGCCATCGGCATGTCGCTCAGCTCGTTGATCGTGGTGCTCAATGCCCTGCGCCTGACCCGGCTCAAAGACGACGCCTTATCGCCGGGCAAGCCCGCTGCCACGCTGCAATCGCTGGCCTGAACCGCCCCGCGATGACAGTTATTGAAGGATGACCGTATGCCTGCCCTCTACATCATGATCCCCGCAGCCCTGCTGATCGTTGGTGTGGCCGTGTACATCTTCTTCTGGGCGGTGGACAGCGGCCAGTACGACGACCTCGACAGCCCCGCGCACAGCATCCTGTTCGACGACCAGGACCCACAGCACCAGGCTGCGGTCAAAGCCGATGGCGACACGCCCAAAGACGAGGACCAAACCCCTCGTGGCTGACCTGCTTCCTCTGCTTGGCTCAGCCCTGGTACTCGGCCTGCTCGGTGGCGGCCACTGCCTAGGCATGTGCGGCGGCCTGATGGGCGCCTTGACCCTGGCCATCCCTCCAGAACAACGCAGCCGGCGCCTGCGCCTGCTGCTGGCCTACAACCTCGGGCGGATCCTTAGCTACACCTGCGCAGGCCTGCTGCTCGGCCTGGCCGGTTGGGCGGTGGCCAGCAGCCCGGCGGCCCAGGGGCTGCGGGTGGCGGCGGCGTTGCTGTTGATCGCCATGGGCCTGTACCTGGCCGGTTGGTGGAGCGGGCTGACCCGCATCGAAGCTCTTGGGCGCGGGCTGTGGCGGCATATTCAGCCGCTGGCCACGCGGTTGTTGCCGGTATCGAGCTTGCCCCGAGCGCTGCTGCTCGGCGCACTGTGGGGCTGGCTGCCCTGTGGACTGGTGTACAGCACCCTGCTGTGGGCGGCGAGTCAGGGCAATGCCGGCTACAGCGCGGCGCTGATGCTGGCGTTTGGCCTGGGCACCTGGCCGGTGTTGCTGGCCACAGGGCTCGCCGCAGAGCGGGTCAACGCCCTGCTACGCCGACGCAGCGTACGCATGGCCGGTGGCTTGCTGGTGATCATGTTTGGTTTGTGGACACTGCCAGGGCCGCATCAGCACTGGCTGATGGGCCATTGATCCACGCTCAACCCAAGAGCCTGTTTCCTTCCATTTCAAGCAACAGCACTTAGAGAAATTTCCCACGCCAGCATCAGACCGGTCTGCTTTTGATCGGGAAGCCCTTCCTTGCACCATCGCTCCCCAACGGATGCCCTGCCCCGCCAGGAGCCATCCCGGCCCATGGATCGGCGATGCAGGAAGCCAAGATGCTCTCTCAACAGGATGTGCGCTTTACCTCCAGTAGCGTTGACGACAGTGCCTTCGCTGTCGTCCGGGTCACACCCGCCCGCTCGGCCACGGAGCACAGCCGATGAGCGCCGCCCCTTCAACTCACCGCGAAGTGGCGCTGGTCCCGGCCAACACCCTGCACCAGAGCGACGTCGACTTCAGCATGAAGAAGCTCGACCAATGGCTGCTGCGCATGACCAACGACACCGTCGGCTGGAACACCATCCACACCGTTGGCTCGGTCTTGCCAGGGGTTGGCGGCGTCTTTGCCGCCATCGATGCTATCGCAGACCTGATTACCCTGATCGATGGCAATCAGGATGACGTCGTTACCTGGATCAGCTTTGGCATCAACGTCTTCGGCATCATGTCCTTCCCCGGCGTCGGCGCCGCCCGGGCGGCAATCCGCCCGACCCTGCACATGCTGCGCAGCCACAGCAAAGCCACCCTTGGCAATGCCTTGCTGACCGCGCTGGAAAGCAACCTCAACGCGCTCGCCCCCGGCGCCATTGAAGACTTTGCCACCGCGCTGCAACAGGGCCTTGCCAGCCTGCTGAGCCAGATCGCCGACAAGATCAAGCAAACCTGCCTCAGCTTCGCCAGCATGATCCGCTCGGTGGCGAGCCCGGAAGGCCAGCGCAAGATCGCGGAAACGGTCAAGAGCGGGAAAAAGTTCGTCGCCTCCACCGGCATTTTGGGCATGGCCATTTCCCTGCTGATCGACGACCCGCGCATGTCCGATGCGACCGTGCGCAAACTGCTGGAAGTGGCCGATACCGCGCAAACCATCGGCGCCAACGCCCACCGGAAAATCAACGCCCTGGCCGACCCGAGCAACACCCAGAGCATTGGCTACCTGGTCAGCATGCTGCTGACCGCCCTGGCCAATCGCAAAGGGCGCAAGGCCCAGGCGCAGAACATCGCCCCGCACGGCACCAGCCAGGCCACTGCGGTGAGTGGCCAGGGCCAACTGGTCGCCCGCTCCAGCGAAGCCCCGGCCAAAGCCGATCCGTCCGCCAAGAAGGACGGCTGCCCCTCGACCTGCCGCAGCATCAGCTTCGCCCGTGGCAGCGAAACCCTCACCCACACTGATTTCAGTTTGCCCGGCTGCTTTGCGCTGCAGTGGTCACGCACCTACCGCTCCAGCCTGGCGGCGTTCGACGGTGGCGTGTTCGGCGCCCGCTGGATCACGCCGTTCTCGACCTGCCTCGATGTGCTCAAGCAGGGCGTGCTCTACCACGCCGCGGACGGTCGCAGCCACACCTACCCGCTGCCGAAAATCGGCAAGCACCATTACGACGCCATCGAAGGCCTGGTGCTGATTCGCACCCAAGAGACGCAACTGGTCATCGCCCGCGGCTATGCCAGCCAGGAAAGCTACCAGCGCCAGGGCGAGCGCTTCGTGCTGCAGAGCATCCGCCAACGCGGCGGCGCGCGTATCGACCTGCACTATGAGCACCATCACCAGGGCACCCCGGTGCTGTCGGACCTAGTGACCTACCAGAACGAGGTGCAGCACCAGCACCTGGCCACCGCGCTCGACGAACACGGTCGGATCAGTGCGCTGTGGCAGGTGCGCAACGGCCAGCCACACCGCCAGCTGGCCGCCTATCGCTACGACGAACACGGCGACCTGCTGCAGGCCGACGATGAGCACCAGGCCAGCTGGAGCTACCAGTACCAAGATCACCTGATCACCCGTTACAGCGACCGCAGCGGGCGCGGCATCAACCTGCAATGGCAAGGCACCGGGCCTGACGCCAAGGCGGTGCGCGAGTGGGCCGACGATGGCAGCTTCGATACCCGCCTGGCGTGGGATGCCGATGTTCGCCTGACCTGCGTCACCGACGCCCACGGCCAGGTCACCAAGCACTACTACGACGGCCTGGGCTTTACCTACCGGGTGATTCATCCCGATGGCAGCGAAGAGTGGTTGCTGCGCGACACCGCCAAGAACATCACCCAGCACCTGCACGCCGATGGCAGCACCGAGCGCTTCGCCTACGACGAGCGCGGCAACCTGCTGCAACATACCCGCGCCGACGGCAGTTGCGTGCACTACGCCTACGACGACCACGACCAGCTGCTCAAGACCCGCGACGCCGAAGGCGGCCTGTGGCGGCGGGACTACGACCAGCGCGGCAACCTCATCGAAACCATCGACCCGCTGGAAAACACCACCCAGTACCGCTACAACAGCGACAACCTGCCCATCGCCGTAGTCGATGCCAATGGCAACGAAAAAACCCTCGCCTACACCGCCGACGGCCTGCTCAGCCAGTACACCGACTGCTCCGGCCACACCCGCCACTGGCACTACGACCCCTGCGGCCAGCTGATCCGCTACACCGACGCCCTCGGCCAAGTCACCGAGTACGCCTACGAAGCCGGCCAACTGGCCCGCCTCACCCACCCCGACCACAGCGTCGAGCAGTTCGAGCGCGACGCCGAAGGCCGCTTGCTCAGCCACACCGACGCGCTGCAGCGGCGCACCTGCTGGGCCTACAACGTCGCCGGCCTGATTGCCACGCGCACCGACGCCCAGGGCCACACCCTCGACTACCGCTGGGACCGCCTCGGCCGCCTGCTCGAACTGCGCAACGAAAACCACAGCAGCGCCCGCTTCAGCTACGACAGCATGGGCCGCCTGCTGAGCGAGACCGGCTTCGACGGTAAAGGCCGCAGCTACCATTACCACGCCGAAAGCGGCGTGCTCGCCCAGCAGCTGGACGAAGACCGGATCATCGAGTTCGCCTTCGACCGGCTCGGCCGCCTCAGCCAACGCCACGCCGGCCACCGCCATGGCCAGCACTGGCAAAGCGAAGCCTTCCACTACGACGGCAACGGCCAGCTGCTCATGGCCGAGAACAGCCAGAGCAAGCTGCAGTGGTTCTACGACCGGGCCGGCAACCTCAGCCGCGAGCACCAGTACTACCGCTTTCTCGACACCCCCAGCGTGGCCATCTGGCAGCACGAGTACGACGCCCTCAACCAACGCTGTGCCACCACCCGCCCGGATGGCCACCGGGTCAGCTGGCTGACCTACGGCAGCGGCCACCTACTGGCGATCAAGCTCGATGACGCCGAGCTGCTCAGCTACCAGCGCGACGCCCTGCACCGGGAAATCGGCCGCGTGCAAGGCAACGGCCTGCAGCAACGCCAGCAATGGACGGCCAACGGCTACCTGCACACGCAAAGCCTCACCCGGCCCGGCAGCAACGACTACCTGCGCAAGCGCCAGCACCACTACGACCCCGCCGGCCAACTGACCACCATCGACGACAGCAACCGCGGCACGCTCAGCTACCGCTACGACCCGCTCAACCGCCTGCTCGGCGCACACAGCCGGCTAGGCGCGGAAACCTTCGCCTTCGACCCCGCCAGCAACCTGCTCGACCCCCACGAAGCGCCCCAGGCCAACGGCCTCAAACGCAGCCGGCAGATGGACAACCTGCTGCACCAGTACCTGGGCAACCACTACCGCTACGACCCCCGCGGCAACCTCAGCGAGCGCTGGCTGGACGGCCAGCACGGCCGCTTCACCTGGGACCTGTACGACCGCCTGGTGGGCTACGAAGACGCCCGGCTCAAGGTCAACTACGGCTACGACGCCCTCGGCCGGCGCCTCTACAAGCAATCGGCTGCCAAGTACCAAGACCGCGCGCAGGCCGGCCCGCTGTGGAACCGCAAGCAACGCCTGGACCTCGATGAGCGCTACGGCTGCAAGAGCAGCATCTATGGCTGGGACGGCGACCACCTGGCGTTTGAAAGCACCTACCACCCGCGCGGCGAACGCACCACACACTACCTCTACGAGCCAGGCACCTTCGTGCCGCTGGTGCAGGCCTCGTACGAGCAACAAATCGCCCTGCTGCCCGAGCCGAGCTATGACGGGCCGTATGACATCGATCAGGATCCGGTCTGGCAATACCAGCCACAGGCACCGGCCTTCAAAGCGCTGGATTGGTACCAATGCGACCACCTAGGAACCCCGCTGGAGCTGACCGATCAGCACGGCGAGATGGTCTGGCGGGCGGACTATCAGGCCTGGGGGCAGGCCCAGGTGAGGCTGAGCGAGGCGGCGCAGCGCAGGAAACTCGACACTGCGCTACGGTTTCAGGGGCAGTACCTGGATGTGGAAACCGGGCTGCATTACAACCGGTACCGGTACTATGATCCGCAGGTGGGGCGGTTTGTTTCGGCGGATCCGATTGGGTATGCCGGGGGGCTGAATCTTTATCAATATGCGCCGAATGCAGTTGAGTGGGTTGATCCACTGGGCCTGGCTTCAAATAGAGACTTCAGACCGACCGCAAACCTCGACAGGAAATTATCCGCCCTGCAAAACGCCCAATCAACTTCGGAAAGAGAACGTATCTTACCGGACGGTAGAGTTAGGTACTATGAAAAAGAGAAACTTTCACGTACTCCAGGGCCAACGAGAGGAAGATCACACGCTACGGAATACAACCCGAGAACGGGACAAGTGAGGGCATGGGAGGAGACTTATGATCACTCAGGAAAAATAAATCGAGTCCACCCAAAAATGAATAACGGCAAACAACTGAATCTCCCTCATTACCCGCCAACTAAAGCAGATATTGACCAAGGATTAGCCACGCCAAACGGCAGGGCAATTACATGCGGATGCCTAAAATAAATGAGCGAAGAAATAAACAAATCGAGAATCGCGAAAGAAATCCTAGAGCACTTACATGCTCATACTTACATCCCCGACCAAATGGCGCTATTTGTATATCTAATATGGCTGGATGAGAAAATATACTTTTACGAAGATGAAAAATTCTGTGAAATCATCAAAGACCTACGAAGCATGGATGCTGGAGATGAATTCACCTATACAAAAGAAGAGATCATAGAAATGCTCACCCCCTACATCACACCCATTGGATAAGAACTGGAAACCCACCATTAAACCCCTGAAAATAATCGAATACAGGATGACTTCTAAAATTTATCCTTAATACGTGGAAAGAGCTTAATCCTATCCTGACACCAAAGTAGCGCTCTTTAATAATTTAGCTCAACCGCGTGCAAGGCAACGGCCTGCAGCGACGCCAGCAATGGACGGCCAACGGCTACCTGCACACGCAAAGCCTCGCCCAGCCGGCAGCAACGACTACCTGCGCGCCGAACGCACCACCCACTACCTCTACGAGCGAGACACATTCGTGCCGCTGGTGCAGGCCTCGTACGAGCAACAAATCGCCCTGCTGCCCGAGCACAGTTATGACGGGGCGTATGACATCGATCAGGATCGGGTCTGGCAATACCAGCCCCAGGCACCGGCCTTCAAAGCGCTGGACTGGTACCAATGCGACCACCTCGGAACCCCGCTGGAGCTAACCGATCAGCACGGCGAGATGGTCTGGCGGGCGGACTACCACGCCTGGGGGCAGGCCCAGGTGAGACTGAGCGAGGCGGCGCAGCGCAGGAAACTCGACACTGCGCTACGGTTTCAGGGGCAGTACCTGGATGTGGAAACCGGGCTGCATTACAACCGGTACCGGTACTATGATCCGCAGGTGGGGCGGTTTGTTTCGGCGGATCCAATTGGGTATGCCGGGGGGTTGAATCTTTATCAATATGCGCCGAATCCAGTTGAGTGGGTTGATCGTCTAGGACTATCAAGAGAAAAATGCAGCTGTAGCATATTCCCTGATGGAAGTATCGGTGAACTGAGAGCAAACGGAAAAAAAGACGCTCACCATATTATCCAAGATGCCGCAGTTAGAGAGCTACCAGGCTATAACACTAATCACGCTCCTGGAGCCCAGCTGGATGGCCCTTCCAATAAGGTAGGAACGTCACATTACTCTGCGACCCAAGTACAGCGACAAGCAGGAGGTGGCACGTATGGTGCTGAAAGACGAATAGGTTATAAGGCATTAAGAGCCGCAGGACTCTCGCCTCAGGATGCGCGCGCTGAGATTTTACGTGCAGATGGCTATTTTGAGGAAATCGGGGTAAGCAAGTCCACAGTCACACGGGCAGTTGGAAATAGACGAGGAGTCAAATAATGGAATCTCACAAGATCCTAGATATGATTTGCAAAGTAGTCTCCTTACTCAGCTCTGAAGAGTATGACGAACTCGAAAAACTCACCTCTGGAACAAGATTATCATCCCAAGAACTAAAACAAGCCATCTTGGAATACGGCGAAAAGATATGCCCACTACCGCCCGAAGCATTGAGAGAAGTAATTATTATTAACATTTGCGGATCAAACCACAAATCATGGTCAGTCACATGTCCTCTATGGACCGATAGCAAAGAACGTTCAGATTTAACCATTGAAATGACCATCAAAGAAAATTATCCAGAGGATATTACAGTTGAGATTGATAACATCCATGCACTCTGAGCACCCGAGCAATCTTATAATGAAATCATGATTTAAAAAACCAACCCAAGTCGCTGACAGAGAGAATTAAAATGCCCGTAGCCCCGCTCAGCGAGATACTCAGCACCTACCTAGATGGAGCCTCACTGGACAACCCTGGCATCATAGACCTACCGAGCTTCTCCACGGCAGCACTGAACGAATCCAACTATTTATTAGTGGGATCAAGAGATGACCTTCATTTTTACGAAAAAGAGCTAAAAACCGACTACAAAAATAAAACAATAAGCATCCAAAATAAAATTTACTACCACCTAGACAAACTAATGTTTATTGGACTGCAAATCGAACCAGCAATACGAGTTACCACTCTAATCAAAAAACACAACAAGAACATCAGGGGCAACGGCACAATCAAAAATATAGAACTTTACCTCACTCACGACCTCAAAGACGGAGCGATCATATTTAATCACAACACCCTATGCAGATTCAGCCAGTGGACCAGCAAAGGCGCATACCTTGCAACGACAATAGAAAGCATTACAAACACACAAGATGAGCTTAAAAACATCTCGCTCAATCAAATTAAAAAAACAATGAACCCCTCCAGCGCCACCATTCACACAAGTTCTTCACCACTCCGTCGCACGCCCGCACTCCATCGACTGACAAGTACAATTACGAGCATCGATGCAACCAAAATATAGAACACCAAAAATTTGAAGGCGACATAAATAACTCACAATGCCCATAAAGAAAATAAACGTAGAAGAATTCAAGCTCATATTGATCAGGTTCTCGGAAATCCAAGAAGCCTTAGTTGCTGCATTTCTAGAGCTGTCAAAAACCAAAGGTCAGTGGCCCACCAAGGGAACCATTCTCCTTAACAACGAACGATGGGCATACAGGAAACATGGAGCAGGGGTTTGTTTCACAAGTAAAAATACAGGAGAAGAAATTGACGCACATTCTGGAATAGAACAAAAGCCATACAAAAAAGACTCATGGCGCCTTGAAATCTACTTTGCATCACTTGACAGGAAAATCGTCTCCTTCAACCAGAGAACTTATGATTCCCACATCGACTGCGACATCAAATGCCTGATGTCAAAACTGGCAAACCAAAATGAATTAAAAGCCATTGGTTACACTTCAGAATAACCGACGCGCTTGCCTATCACTGGTCACACTACTAGCACTTCGGCCAACCCAATCTTAACCGAATGACACTGAATAGATCGAAAAATAAACTTCAACAACAGCTACTCTAGCACTCTTACATTGAGCTACCACACCAACAATTAAAATCAAAGAAAAGCCACGAATACCCTCAACTCAAAAAAAGACAAAAAAACTGTCAAACGTTTCCGCGTCAGAACCGAGTAAGCCGTGATCAAGCTATATTTATCTAGAACAGTGGCAGAAGAGCCCGCCAGCGATTTTGATATGGGTGATATTGAGCTAATCATAGACAGCTTTATTTTCAACTCAAGCGCCAGTCCGCGGCATCAATGCATGATATACATTTCTCTTATAGAGCTGATCGACAAACTGACCGACACGAAAGCAAAACGATTCGAATTTGTAGCCGTAGACTCATCGTTCTCCATAAAATTTAAAAATATAAAATCGACAGTCGAAATCATCCACAACCACCAGATCACGCCCGCCATCGACCGAGTAGAGCTCCTCAAAGCGGTAGACGAAGGCTTGAACGAATTTCTTTCAACGGAAAAGAACTGTCTCCCAACACACAGCCGCATTGCAGCAGATCTTTGCAACGCAATAAACAATTTGAAAACAACCCTCCTAAAATTCGAAAACAATCCACCTTAGCGACATGCAAGCGGCCTACCCAGATCAGAGCTTCAGAATCAGCTGAGCAGCAAAGGACGTAGATGAGCCAATTAGATTAGGCTGCAGAATTGAACGCCCACTGATACTCAAGCGCAAAGCAAACATTCTATGAACAAGACTATTGCAAATGAAATTCACCCCTTACAAGAGAGACCTACTCCACAGAGCAAGCCAGGGCAAAATCATAGTTAATCACCTTGAGAAAAAACTGGAAAAACTATTAATACCCACTCAGGCCCACAAAAATCTCATAGACCTTGCCAAAACCGATAAAATTATTGGAATTCTTAACGAAATGAAGGTCATCGAATGCACCGAGAGAAAATTCACATGCATAAATGAGTGCTTTTCATTCGTAGCATCCGAAGTCTCGGGGCGTAACTGCTACATACTAATTGATGATGACTGGAAATATTGTGGAGCTTTGCATATAGACCCCGAAGTGCGACTAAATACCGAATTCAATTTCGATGAAAACAACAGTGATGAAATAAGATTTATTTTCTGCGACTTAACAACCCAGATAACCATTGACTATTTTCAAGACACAACAAACCCACCATATGAATGTACGCTAAAAAGATACACACCCATATACAGCACCTATCTTATAACCTGAGGAAAATCGATAACTTAAAGTAAATCACACAGCCATAGCCAACGGAACGAGAAAATATTACCTACCCCACCACTGAGCGGTGTCCGCCTGAGCAAGGAAAGCTACAGCAAGAAAATCCGTTCGTTTCACCCGAGATCCGTATGAGTGCAAGGTGGCTTTATGGAACTTTACTCATCGCTCAAAAGCACTTATAACAACTCAAACAACGCCCATGACGACCGCTGAAAAACCTTTCGAAACAACCAAAGACATATTTGTCGACAATGAAACCTTTACAATCAGGAAAAATCCAAAAAACTCCAAAGCCATACTATCCGCCGCACTGATTGCTTATGATTCAGACACGCTCCAAAACACCCAAGCAAAAGCTATAGAAGAGCTTTACAACCAGATACTCAAAAATGTACCGAATTACACCCCCTGGCTTTTAGTCAGCAATGGCGCCATGGTGCAAACAAATCGAATTGTAGAATATTACGGTCTTTGGCGCGCCTTTGAAAAAAACGGAATAGTTTTACCTAAGGGACAACGAACCCAAGAATACGCATTACGCGATGCCAAAGAGGTTCAATATTTTGGTGCCATCCTTCTAGACAACCCTGAATTTTTACAGATTGCAAAATTAACCGCCCCAGACTCTTCCGCTCACCTCATACTGACCAGCAACGCGCGCTCAATTCTTGGACTATTGCAGAAAGGGTGGCACTACGATTCAAAAAAACACCCCACCGACTTACTGCATCATCTTAGCCTAACCTCTAACTGCCTAATCCACCCTATTGGTGAATTCGACGACATTGAGGGTGGAGCAGTAGCAATAGCCTCTCCACAGATTATCAGCAAATGTTTCAGAGACACAGCACATAGGTCTGACTGAGAAAACCTGGACACTCTCACTCCTACTTTATGACTAGAACAGCACCTACACAACCTAGCCTTTTATAACCGCAACCAAAACTGCAGCACTATAAAACGAGATAGGTGAGTTGCATCAGCAGAACTCACTCACCACATAGACAGGTTAACTATTTATACACATACATAAAAACGCAAAGCACTTCGAACACCTGTACCTATTCAAACTGATGGAATATCAAAATGAACCTGATACGACTCTACGAAAAAATAATTGCCAAAGAGGCTTACAGAGACCTCGAAGTATTTTTTTGCGAAATCGATAGTTTTGAAGAGATTCCTTTAATATCGAGAGACAGCAGGCTTGCAAAGCTGCAAAAAATGCTCAAACAGGACGACGCATCTGAATTCTTACTAGGGCTTGCCTATTTTCTCCTCAATACAATTCGCTTGATTGGCCGCTCTAAGAACATCAAATACGGACTGCTTGCAATCACATACGTAGATTTTGATGAGCGTGAATACGGCCCTACACTCAGACCCCACTTATTTTTCTACCCTGACGAACCAGGCCAGAAGCTCTATGACACCCTGCTAAAAAAACAGCCACCAAATGATTCAACAGAAATGTTACACATTAAAAGCACGTTTAAATCTTGCAATCTTTTAGAGCAATTTATTTTTATTGAAAGCCGATGGTTTGACGAGGCGTGCAAGGAAGAACTGATCCGAATATTTGCCATACCAAAACAATCTTAAACACCTGACGGTGCGGCCCAGACTATCACCCCGCAATGACTCATGAATCCACTCAGAGAAAGTCGAAGTGAATGATTCTATATGCACTAGAGGGAATATATCATGAGACGTAGATACTCCCCTGCCCCTAATCGATGGAGTTCGCCATAACCGAGTGAACCTTTAAATTACAACAGGATGGGCATTAGCTGACAAATACATGATAAAAGACTATTTACCGCTTACTCACCTACTGCGCAGGCATGCAGACTTTATTGGAAATGTAAGCACGGGACCGGTAAATCCATAAATACGAACAACATTCGATATCGAGAGGCGAATAGATGATTAATAATGCTGACGAATTTAAAAAATATGTGGAAAGCGACGACAATGAACAGCTTTCAAAGTCAAGAGACTCCGCGCCAGATGAAGTATGGCTAGAAGTTATAAATAAATACCCAGAGCTGTGCTCCCAAGTAGCATCAAACAACACAATCTCAGAATTAATCCTAGAGCAACTATCTTTAAATGAATCGGATGCGATTCGCTGGGATATCGCGATGAAACGGCGTATAAACAGGGCAACATTCGAGCGCCTAGCAAAAGACCCTGAGCCGAGTGTCAGGGAAAGAATCGCGTGCAACCCGAAGGTGCCAAGGGATATTTTAGAGGAACTCTGCAAAGACCCCGACCCACTAGTTTGCAACGCAGCCAATGAGAAATTGAATTTAAAAAAATCTGAATTGTGACCTTGGCTCACCAAAGACTAGCCCAACCGATATACTGCATCACACTGCCAGTGCGACTCAAGCTGAGCGCCCCCCCCCTTGAATCTCCCCACTGCACAGCCCAACCCGCCCAGCGCCTCTACGCCCGTTGATACAAATCAACATGAATTGTTACCGCCCCCCCTAGACTCCGGACACTGCTGCTCCTATACCGGGGACTACCCTCATGCTCGACGACCTGCGTTGGGATGCCGACCTGATCCGCCGCTACGACCTGGCCGGCCCTCGCTACACCTCTTACCCAACCGCGGTGCAACTGCACAGCGAGGTGGGCTCGTTCGACCTGCTCCACGCCCTGCGCGAGAGCCGGCGGGCGGTGCGGCCGTTGTCGCTGTACGTGCACGTGCCGTTCTGCGCCAACATCTGCTACTACTGCGCCTGCAACAAGGTGATCACCAAGGACCGTGCGCGGGCCCTGCCCTACCTGCAACGCCTGGAGCAGGAGATCCAACTGATCGCCTGCCACCTGGACCCCAAGCAAAAGGTTGAGCAGCTGCACTTTGGCGGCGGCACGCCAACCTTCCTCAGTCACGTCGAGCTGCGCCAGCTGATGGCCAGCCTGCGCCAGCACTTCCACCTGCTCGACGACGATTCTGGCGACTACGGCATCGAGATCGACCCGCGTGAGGCCGACTGGTCGACCATGGGCCTGCTGCGCGAACTGGGCTTCAATCGGGTCAGCCTCGGCGTGCAGGATCTCGATCCGGTCGTGCAGCGTGCGGTCAACCGCCTGCAGAGCCTGGAGCAGACCCGCACGCTGATCGAGGCGGCGCGCACCTTGCAGTTCCGCTCGGTCAACCTCGACCTGATCTACGGCCTGCCCAAGCAGACCCCAGAAGGCTTTGCCCGCACCGTCGAAGAGGTGATCCGCCTGCAGCCAGATCGGCTGTCGGTGTTCAACTACGCGCACCTGCCTGAACGCTTCATGCCCCAGCGGCGCATCGACAGCAACGATTTGCCGGCCCCGGCAGCGAAGCTTGAGATGCTCCACGCCACCATCGAGCAACTGACTAACGCGGGTTATCGCTACATCGGCATGGACCACTTCGCCTTGCCGGACGACGAGTTGGCCATCGCCCAGGAAGAAGGCACCCTGCAACGTAATTTCCAGGGCTACACCACCCATGGTCACTGCGATCTGATCGGCCTGGGGGTTTCGGCGATCAGCCAGATCGGCGATCTGTACTGCCAGAACAGCAGCGACCTGAACACCTACAAAGAGACCCTGTCCAGCGCGCAACTGGCGACCCAGCGCGGGCTGCTGTGCAACCAGGACGATCGTATTCGGCGGGCGGTGATCCAACAGTTGATCTGCCACTTCGAGCTGGAGTTCGAGCAGATCGAGCGGCAGTTCACGCTGGATTTTCGCGGCTATTTCAATGCGCTGTGGCCTGAACTGCAGGCCATGCACCGCGACGGCTTGATCAGCCTGGACAGCAAGTGCATCAAGGTCCTGCCGGCTGGGCGGCTGCTGGTACGCTCGGTGTGCATGGTGTTCGATGCCTACCTGGGGCTGCACAATCGTCAGCGCTTTTCGCGGGTGATCTGACGTACAGCGAGACGATCAACCGCATGGACATCCTCGCGTGGCGAGCACACTATTGGCCAGTGACAGGCTGCGGCCAACCAGAATCGCAGCCCGGTCAGCGCGCACCAAAATAGCGCAAGCTGGCCTACAGCCTATGCCGTCGGTTATCCTTACGGCTTATGTGTGCTTTCCCACAAGGATCGAAGAAATGTCCGAGCCAGTTAAACTGCGCCCACACAACCAGGCCCATTGCAAGGATTGCAGCCTGGCCCCCCTGTGCCTGCCCCTGTCCCTTAACCTTGAAGACATGGATGCACTGGATGAAATCGTCAAGCGCGGCCGCCCGCTGAAGAAGGGCGAGTTCCTGTTCCGCCAGGGTGACAATTTCGGCTCGGTCTATGCGGTACGCTCCGGCGCCCTGAAGACGTTCAGCCTGAGCGACAGCGGCGAAGAGCAGATCACCGGCTTCCATCTGCCCAGCGAGCTGGTCGGCCTGTCCGGCATGGACACCGAAGCCTATCCGGTCTCGGCCCAGGCCCAGGAGACCACTTCGGTCTGCGAGATCCCCTTCGAGCGCCTCGATGAGCTGTCGGTGCAACTGCCGCAGTTGCGTCGCCAGCTGATGCGGGTGATGAGCCGGGAAATCCGCGACGACCAGCAAATGATGCTGCTGTTGTCGAAAAAAACCGCCGACGAGCGCATCGCCACCTTCCTGGTCAACCTGTCGGCGCGCTTCCGCGCCCGCGGTTATTCGGCCAACCAGTTCCGCCTGAGCATGTCGCGCAACGAGATTGGCAATTACCTAGGCCTGGCGGTAGAAACCGTTTCGCGAGTGTTCACCCGCTTCCAGCAAAACGGTCTGATCACTGCCGAAGGCAAGGAAGTGCATATCCTCGACCCGATCCAGCTGTGTGCATTGGCGGGCGGTGCAATCGAAGTCTGAAGCTAACGGTTCGGGGTATACTTGCTGCTTGGTTTTTCAGGATACCCCTTTCATGCACAGCGACACCTTCGACCTCAAAGCCCTGATCCGCCCGGTAGTGGACTTTCCCAAACCGGGGGTGATCTTCCGCGATATCACGCCGTTGTTCCAGTCGCCGCGCGGCTTGCGCTATGTGGCCGACCAGTTCATCGAGCGTTATGTCGAGGCCGAATTCAGCCATATCGGCGCCATGGATGCGCGCGGCTTTCTGATCGGCTCGATCATCGCCCACCAACTGAACAAGCCGCTGATCCTGTTCCGCAAGCAGGGCAAGCTGCCGGCTGACGTGCTCTCTGAGGGCTACCAGACCGAATATGGCGAGGCCTTCCTGGAAGTGCATGCCGACAGCCTGTGCGAAGGCGATTCGGTGCTGATCTTCGATGACTTGATCGCCACCGGCGGCACCTTGCTGGCAGCTGCCAATCTGGTGCGTCGCACGGGTGCTGAAGTGTTCGAGGCGGCGGCGATCATCGATCTGCCGGAGCTGGAAGGTTCGCGTCGGCTGCAGGCGGCGGGTGTGCCGACGTTCTGCCTGACTGAGTTTTCGCTGAGCGAATACTGAGTGCGTTCAGTTGATTGATGGGCCAGCCTGGCTGGCCTCATCGCGGGGCAAGCCCGCTCCCACGATAGCGCACCGTAGCGCTGCCAAGTTGGCGCTAGACCCAGATTGGCGTGGGAGCGGGCTTGCCCCGCGATGAGGCCCTATCAAACGCCAGAGATCAGCGCCCGCCCGGCGAAACGATGATCTTCACATTCTCCTCCTTGTTGTTGACCAACTCCTCGAACCCCAGCTCGACAATCTGCTCCAGGCCAATGCGCCCCGTCACCAGCGGGCGGATATCCAGACGCCCATCGGCAATGAAGGCAATCACATCGGCAAATTCGCCGTTGTAGGCCAACGCCCCAAGCACCTGTTTCTCGGTCGAGACCAGATCGAAGAAGTTGAACGCACTGGGCTCCTCGAAGATCCCCACCAGCACGCACTTGCCCGCTTTGCGAATGGCATCGATGGCAAGCTTGGCGGTGTGCTTGTTGCCGATACACTCAAAACTCACATCCGCGCCCAGCCCCGCCGTTAGCCCGCGGATCTCGGCCAGGGCATCGCATTGGCTGGGGTCGAGCACGGCACTGGCGCCCACTTGCAGGGCCTTGGCCTTACGTGCCGAGGACATTTCCAGGGCGATCACCTGCGCCGCGCCCGCCGCCTTGGCACACATGATGGTACACAGGCCGATGGTGCCCGCACCGACCACCACCACGTTCTGCCCCAGCAGGCTGCCGGCCTTCTTAACTGCATGCATGCCCACCGCCAGTGGCTCGATCAACGCCCCCGCCTCACGCGGGAAACCTTCTGGCAAGCGGTACAGCAGGTTGGCCGGTACATTCACTCGCTCGGCAAAGGCACCGTTGTTCATCAGCCCGGTAAAAGCCAGCTGTTCGCAGATGTTGTACAAGCCATGGGTGCAGTAATAGCAGCTGCCGCAATGCTGGCAGGCATCGGCCGCCACTGCATCGCCGACGGCGTAGCCGGTGACACCCTCGCCGAGCTTGGCGATCTCGCCGCAGAACTCATGACCCAGGATGCATTGCCCCTGGATCCCGGTCAGCGGATGCGGCGCCTCGACCGGTATGAACACCGGGCCTGCGACGTATTCGTGCAGGTCCGAGCCGCAGATCCCGCACCAATCCACCTTGATCTGCACCCAGCCAGGCGGCGGATCGTCCGGCAGCGGTACCTGTTCGACGCGAATATCGTGGCGGCCATGCCAAACGGCGGCGCGCATATGGGTGTGGCTCAGGTCGTTCATTATTGTTGTCTCCAGGCTCACGTAAGTGACTCAGTGTTTGCGCAGGAACGCCTGCAAGGCTTGGTTGACCTGCTCGGCAGCCTCCATCTGCACCATGTGCCCAACCCCGTCGATCAGCAGCACTTCGGCTTCTACGCCTTGGCTGTGGCTGGCGGGGATGATCGCGTCCTGACTGCCCCAAACCACCAGGGCCGGATGTTGCCCAAGCACCCCGCGCAAGTCGTGACGCTGGCGATCGCCCTCGGCGATGCTCGCCGCCAGTTGCCGCAGGGCGCTGTCGACGCCTTCCAGGCGCTTGAACTTGAGCATGTCCTCGAGCATCTGCCGGGTCACCAGGCCCTGATCGGCAAACAGCTTGCTCATGTGTGGCTTGAGCGCATTGCGATTGCCCGCCTCGACGAAGCCCTGCAGGTACTGGCCATTGATCTGCGCGCCTAAGCCGGCGCTGGCGATCAGGCTCAGGCTGGCCACCCGCTGGGGTGCCAGGCGCGCCAGGTTGAGGCTGACCGCGCCGCCCATCGAGTGCCCTGCCAGGTGGGCGCGGGGAATGTCGAGGTGATCGAGCAGCGCCAGCAGCGCGTCACTCAATTCATCCAGATCGCCCCGTTGCAGGGCCTTGGCCGACTCACCATGGCCGGGCAGATCGAGCGCTATGACCCGACGCTCGGCCGCCAGCGCCGGGTGGTTGAACAGCCAGTTGTTCAGATCGCCAGCAAAGCCATGCACCAGCACCAGCGGCGTGCCGCCCTCGCCCAGCTCGAACCAGCGCAACAGCCGGCCGCCGACCTCGGCCTTCTGCGGCGTCGGCCCCTGGGCTTGATCGGCGCCGCCGTCGGCCACGAACTCGGCCTGAAAGCGTTGTACCACCGCATCGATCTCAGCCTCTTGCGCCTCGCCTTCGACCACCACCGCCAGCAGCGCACCGACCGGCAAGGTCTCGTCAGGCTTGGCTACTTGCCGGCGCAGCACGCCACTGAATGGCGCCTCGACGCTGCTGCTGATCTTGTCGGTCTCGACATCCAGCACTTCATCGCCTTTGTTGATCTGCTCGCCTTCCTGCTTGAGCCAGGTGTCGACCCGGCCCTCGGTCATCGACAGGCCCCATTTGGGCATGGTCAGGGTATGGATCTGGCTCATGCGGCGCTCCTTGCAGCTTCGATGACCTTGCGCACGGCAGCCTCGATCTTCGCCGCAGTGGGGATGTACAGGTCTTCCAACGCATCGGAGAACGGCACCGGGGTGTGCGGCGCGGTGACCATCTCGATCGGCCCCTTGAGCGATGAGAAGGCTTTCTGTGCCACCAGCGCGCTGATGTCGGTGGCCATCGAGCAGCGCGGGTTGGCCTCGTCGATCACCACCAGCCGACCGGTTTTTTCCACACTTTCCAGGATGCTGTCTTCATCCAGCGGGCTGGTGGTGCGCAGGTCCAGCACTTCGCAGTCGATGCCCTGGCGCGCGAGGTTGTTGGCCGCCTCCATGGCCAGGTGGACCATGCGCCCATAGGTCACCAGGGTCACGTCGTCGCCGTCGCGCAGGTAGTTGGCTTCTCCGAAGGGTACGGTGTAGAGCTCCTCGGGGACCTCGCCTTGCATGCTGTAGAGCAGTTTGTGCTCGCAGAAGATGACCGGGTCGTTGTCGCGAATCGCCTGGATCAGCAAGCCCTTGGCGTCATACGGCGAAGAGGGGCAGACCACTTTAAGGCCGGGGATGTGGGTCCACAGCGAGGTGAGCATCTGCGAGTGCTGGGCGGCGGCGCGCAGGCCGGCGCCGACCATGGTGCGCATCACCAGCGGGGTCACCGCCTTGCCGCCGAACATGTAGCGGAACTTGGCCGCCTGGTTGAGGATCTGGTCCAGGCAGCAGCCCGCGAAATCGACGAACATCAGTTCGCACACCGGACGCAGGCCCTGGGTGGCCGCGCCCACTGCAGCCCCGACGTAGCCGATCTCCGACAGCGGCGCATCCAGCACCCGACCGGGGAACTGGTGGTAAAGACCTTTGGTCACCCCCAACACACCGCCCCAGGCATCGTCCTCGCCAGGCGCGCCGGCCCCGCCAGCCACGTCTTCACCAATGATGAACACGCTCGTGTCGCGGCGCATTTCCTGGGCCAGGGCCTCGTTGATGGCCTGCTGGTAGCTGATCTTTCTTGCCATGATGATTCTCCTGTCGTTGTTGTTGTGCCGGAGTCAGGGATAGGCGACGTAGACGTCGGTGAGCAGGTCGGCCGGTTGCGGCTTGGGGTCGGCTTTGGCGCGGCGCACGGCGTCCTCGATCAGGTCTTCGACCTGGGCATCGATGGCATCGAGTTGCTCGGCGCTGAGCACGCCGCTACGGGTGGTCTTGTTACGGAACTGCAGCAGGCAGTCGCGGGTTTCGCGCAGGTTCTTCACTTCATCCGGGGCGCGGTAAGTTTGTGCATCGCCCTCGAAGTGGCCGTAATAGCGGGTCAGCTTGACCTCGATCAGCGAAGGGCCTTGGCCGGCACGGGCGCGCTCGATGGCAGCGCCAGCGGCTTCATGCACAGCGAAGAAGTCGAAGCCATCGATGGTGACCCCGGGCATGCCAAAGCCTGCCGCGCGGTCGGCGATATGGTCACAGGCCACCGACCAGTTCGACGCGGTAGCCTCGGCGTAGCCGTTGTTCTCGGCCACGAAGATGCACGGCAGGTTCATGATCGAGGCCATGTTCATCGCCTCGAACACCGCGCCCTCGTTGGAGCCGCCATCGCCGAAGAACGCCACCGAAACGTCATCGCGGCCCTTGAGCTTGGCCGCCAGGGCAGCGCCCGCGACCAGCGGCGCACCGGCCCCGACGATGCCATTGGCGCCGAGCATGCCCTTCTCCAGGTCAGCGATGTGCATCGAGCCGCCCTTGCCGCCGCACACGCCGGTCTTCTTGCCGTAGATTTCGGCCATCATCCCGTACACATCGACGCCCTTGGCGATGCAATGGCCGTGGCCGCGGTGGTTGGAGGCAATACAGTCGGAGTCGCGCAGGTGCGCCATGACGCCGGCCGCCGACGCTTCTTCGCCGGCGTACAGATGAACGAAACCGGGGATTTCGCCGGTGGCAAACTCCACATGCAGACGCTCTTCGAAGGCACGGATCGTGCGCATCACTTGATAGGCGTGGAGCAATTGCTCGGAACTGAGGTGAGTGGACATCTTGTTGTTCTCCAGGGTTGTCTCAACACAGGTTTGCAGGGAGCTGCCGGTGACCGCGCGGTACCGCCAGCAGGTGATGACGGGCGGCATGCGCCAGCACGGCCTCGACGTCGATGGTCAGCGGGCCTTGATGGTCGAGGGTGATGGTGGGGGTGTCGTGTTCGGCGAACTCGATCTCGCGTTCGCCATCCAGGGCCAGGGTGCCGCTGGATAGGCTCAATGAGTAGGCGACGCCGGGCGTGAGTGCGCCGCTGGCGGTGATCCCGCAGCCTTGCAGCAGGCCGGGGGCCAGCGGCGCCAACAGGGCCTGCTCAGCGCCGGGATGCAGGCGCACCCAGGCGCCTTCAGCGGCCTGGCGCGACACCGGGCACCACAGCCCGCAGAGCGCCGACAGGCCAATCGCGTGGGGTTCGGCGAAGCAGGCGAACACTTCTGCCAAGTCTTCGCTGCGGCTCAATGCGCGCGCGCCGACGAAACGTTGTGGGGAGACGGCCACTTCGACCAACGCCCATTCGCACAGGCCTTGCTCGGGCACGCGCACCAGCAGGCGCTTGTTGCGACGTAGGCCGATGCTGGAGGGAATGCGACCACTGGCCACCAGGCCACCCGCAAGGCCGGCGCTGGTCGCCTCGCGCAGCTCCGGGAAGGCATTGTTGGTGCCGGTGGAAAGGGTCAACAGCGGCACGTCACCGGCCTCGGCTGCCACCGCCTTATGCGTGCCATCGCCGCCCAGTACCGCGATCAGGCTGGCGCCGCGCTCGACCATCCAGCGCGTGGCCAGACGGGTATCGGCGACCGTCTGGGTCAGTGGCAGATCGAGCACCTGCAGCGCCGGCCAATGCTGGTCGCGGGCAACTGGGCCGCCGCTGGCCTTGAGCACAGCGGCGGCGATCCCGGTCATATCGGTTGGCAACAGCACCTGGGCGATACCGGTGGCGCCGAAGGCTGCGAGCAGACGCTGGATGGCCGAAGCCTTGTCGGTACTGGAATAGAGCCCTGCGTTAGCGGTCAGGCGACGCAGGTCGCGGCCCGAAGCTGGGTTGGCAATGATCCCGACGATTGGCGCGGGTCGCGGCATGGCGCACCTCATTTTCTTGTTTGCCAGGGCTAGAGCAAGGGCGGTGCCAGCTTTGCAACTACACGCGCCAGATGCCGAGCCAGAGCGCTTCCAGCGCGACAAGACCCGCCCCTGCGCCAGCCGCTGCGAGACGCTGCGTACCGGTCAGGCCAGGCGCTGGGCGAGACGCTGAGACGCAGCGTCTCAGCGCCACCGGCAAGCACGTGGCGCTTGTCGCCGCTCGCCCACAAGCGCTTAATGGCCGCATAACGACAAGAACACGAGAACCGGAGGCCCCAATGCTTGCCGCGAACTCCCGAGCCCATGTCGACTGTGTCAGCCGGGTAGTGAAGAACGCCGATCGCCTGCCCCAGGCGCCGGTGCCTGCGCTGATCCTCGACTCCTGGCGTCGGTCCATGGACCTGTACCGTCTCGATCCCGGCTCCCAGCAAGGGCCACGCATCCTTTCGCAGAACCTGCTCAACGAATGCCGCGAGCGCGCCGAACTGTTCCTGCGTATCGCCAGCGACGCGGTAGCGCGCTTGCATGGCCGGGTGAGCGGTGCCGACTATTGCGTACTGCTCACCGACGCCCAAGGGCGGACCATCGACTACCGGGTGGAAGCGGCGATTCGCAACGACTGCCGCAAGGCCGGGCTGTACCTGGGCACCTGCTGGTCGGAAGGCGAGGAAGGCACCTGCGGGGTAGCGGCAGTGCTGACCAACAAGGCACCGGTCACCGTGCACAAGCGCGATCACTTTCGCGCCGCCTTCATTGGCCTGACCTGCACCGCAGCACCGGTTTTCGACCCACAGGGCGAGTTGCTCGGGGTGGTCGATGTGTCGGCCCTGCAATCGCCAGATGACCGCCGCAGCCAACATCTGATTCGCCAATTGGTGGAGCAGACCGCGCGGGAGATCGAAAACGCCTTTTTCATGCACAGCAGCCAGGGCCACTGGGTGATGCGCGCCCATGGCACGCCCGGCTATGTCGAGAGCCAGCCAGACTACCTGCTGGCCTGGGATGGCGATGGCCGCCTGCAGGCGCTCAACAGCCTGGCACGCCAGCACTTGCTCGAGCGCCACGGGCGGTTGCCGGAACATATCGGCGAGCTATTCGACCTCGATCAGCTACGTCGCGCCAGTGACGCCAGTGCCCAGCGCCTGCCCGGCTGGCAACTGTATGGCCGGGTCAGTGCGCCGCGCTGCCTGCGTCCACGCGCCCAGGCGCCGCAACACACCCAGGACCCACGCATCGAGCAGCACCTGCGCCTGGCCACGCGGGTCAAGGACTGCAACCTGGCGGTGCTGGTGCAAGGAGAGACCGGCGCCGGCAAGGAGGTGTTTGCCCGCCAGCTACATGGACAAAGCCAACGCCGCACTGGCCCCTTCGTCACCCTCAACTGCGCAGCGATTCCAGAAAGCCTGATCGAAAGCGAGCTGTTCGGTTATGTCGCCGGCGCCTTCACCGGGGCATCGAGCAAAGGCATGCAAGGGCTGCTGCAACAGGCCGATGGCGGCACGCTGTTTCTCGACGAGATTGGTGATATGCCGCTGAGCCTGCAAACCCGCCTGCTGCGCGTACTGGCCGAAGGCGAAGTCGCGCCCCTGGGTGCGGCGCGGCGTGAGCGGGTGGATATCCAGGTGATTTGCGCCACCCACCGGGATTTGGCGGCGATGGTCAGCGAGGGGCGCTTTCGCGAGGACCTGTACTTTCGCCTGGCCAATGCCCGCTTCGAGCTGCCGCCCCTGCGTGAGCGGGCTGATCGGCTCGGGCTGATTCATCGCATGCTGGCTGAGGAGGCGCAGGCTTGCAGCGTTGAAGTGATGTTGGCCGATGCCGCGTTGGAAGCGCTGCTGACCTATCGTTGGCCGGGTAATCTCAGGCAATTGCGCCAGGTCCTGCGCTATGCCTGTGCGGTGTGTGATGGCGGCCAACTGCGGCTTGAGGATTTACCGCAAGAGGTGCGTGGAGAGGTCGAACCTGCTGCCCAGGCCAGTGCTTCCAGCCCGGCGCGACAGGTGCTG
The DNA here is from genome assembly GCF_014268815.2 of Pseudomonas urmiensis. Taxonomy (NCBI): domain Bacteria; kingdom Pseudomonadati; phylum Pseudomonadota; class Gammaproteobacteria; order Pseudomonadales; family Pseudomonadaceae; genus Pseudomonas; species Pseudomonas urmiensis. Next base: position 972,281 of record NZ_JABWRE020000001.1, on the reverse strand, counting down.
CTCGATGCGTTGATTCGCCATCGCTGGAAGCCGGGGGAGGCCGCCCGGGCATTGGGGATTTCCCGGGCGACCCTGTATCGGCGGGTGCATGAGCACCGGATCGAGATGCCACGGATGAAGGTTTGACGGGTGTCAGTTACGGCCTCTTCGCGGGCAAGCCCGCTCCCACAGGGATTGCACAAAGCTCAAGGTCTGCGCGGTGCCTGTGGGAAATCACTCGACGCCCAGCCCACAGACACAGCGCAAAGCTAAAGGTCTATGCGTTACCTGTGGGAGCGGGCTTGCCCGCGAAGAGGCCGCTACAGCCTCACAGCGAAATCGGCCGACGCCCAGCGAAGGCATGGGCCAAGGTGCCGCCATCCACCAGCTCCAGCTCGCCGCCCAGCGGCACGCCATGGGCGATCCGCGAGGCCACCAGGCCCTTCTCATTGAGCAACTGGGCGATGTAGTGCGCGGTCGCCTCGCCCTCCACCGTCGGGTTGGTCGCCAGGATCACTTCACTGAAACTGCCCTGTTCCTCGATCCGCGCCATCAACTGCGGAATGCCGATCGCCTCCGGCCCCAAGCCATCGAGCGGCGACAGATGCCCCTTCAACACGAAGTAACGCCCGCGATAGCCCGTCTGCTCGACCGCGTAGACATCCATCGGCCCTTCCACCACGCACAACTGGGTATCGTCGCGGCGCGGGTCGGCGCACTGCGGGCACAGCTCCTGCTCGGTCAGGGTCCGGCATTGGCGGCAATGGCCAACGCCTTCCATCGCCTGGGTCAGCCTCTGGGCCAGGCGCAGGCCGCCGCTGCGGTCGCGCTCGAGCAACTGCAAGGCCATACGCTGGGCAGTTTTCTGACCAACGCCCGGCAGAATGCGCAGGGCGTCGATCAGTTGGCGGATGAGGGGGCTGAAACTCATGGGAAAGGCCTGACAGTTCAATGAGAGGCGGTTTATACCGGCCAAGGCAGGCAGCGTCAAATCAGCTACAGCGCAGCGGCAACTGTCCTACCTGCTGTTGCAATTGACACTGGCTGCCCGGCCCGCGTTCACCCCAGGCCGGGCCTTTTCCACCGGCCGTCACTCAGGCCGACTTGACCGCCCCACGCAGGGCTGGGTCTTGGTCGTCGCGCTTGGGTGAGCGCACGGCCAGCACCGCAATCAGCGAGATAGTGACAGTGCCCAACAGATACAGGGCCACCGGTTGCCAGTCACCGTTGTAGCGGCTGAGCAGGTAGGTGGCGATCAACGGTGCGGTGCCGCCAGCCAGTGCTGCGCCCAACTGGTAGCCGAGGGTGATGCCGGTGTAGCGCACGCGGGTGGAGAAGATCTCCGAGCTCATGGTGCCCAACACCGCAGTAATCGGCGCCCAGAGCACGCCGAAGGCGATGATCGTAGCGACCATCAGGCCCCAGGTGCTGCGCGTATCGAGCAGTTTGAAGTACGGCACGATGAACGCCGCCATCAGCAAGATGCCACCGATGTAGACGGCCTTGCGCCCGACCTTGTCCGACAGCCAGCCCATTAGCGGAATCATCAGCGAAGCCACGGCCGCGGCGATCATCACCGCATTCAGGGTGCTGACCTTGTCATAGCCCAGGGTACTTACCGCGTAGCTGACCACGAAGGTCGAGAAGATATAGAAAGGTGCCGTTTCCACCACCTTCAGGCCAGCGGCGATCAGCACTTCACGCCAGTGGTCGCGCAGGGTTTCCACCAGGGGCATCTTGGCGACGTTGCCCGACTCCTTGGCCTTCTTGAAGTCCGGTGTTTCATCCAGGCCGTGACGAATCCACAAGCCGAGGAACACCAGGTCAGCGCTAAGCACGAACGGCACTCGCCAGCCCCAGCTGAGGAACTGCTCTTCAGGCAACATGGCCATCAGGCTGACCGCCATGGTCGCCAGCAGCATGCCGACGGTAACCCCCACCTGCGGCACGCTGCCGAACAGGCCTTTACGCTTGGCCGGAGCGTATTCGTAGGCCAACAGCAGCGCCCCGCCCCACTCCCCGCCGATGCCCAAGCCCTGTACCACCCGCAGAGCGATCAGCAGGATCGGCGCCCAGACGCCGATGTGCTCGTAGGTCGGCAAGCAGCCGATCAGCACCGTGGCGCCACCCATCAAAGACAGGGTGATGACCAGGGTTTTCTTGCGACCGATACGGTCGCCGATGTGGGCGAAAATCACTCCGCCGATGGGCCGTACGAAAAAAGTCAGAGAAAACGACAGGTAAGCCAGCAACAACCCGACCACCGGATCGAAGTTGGGGAAGAACAGCTTGTTGAATACCAGCGCGGCGGCGGTGCCGTAGAGGAAGTAGTCGAACCATTCGATGGAACTGCCGGTAAGGCTGGCGACCAAAGCGCGGCCGCGCCCCTGGGTCGCGGTGGGGGTTGCACTGGACGGCGTCATGCGAGTCTCCGTTTTTTTGATGTTATGTCGGCGAGCACAGGGTGGAGCAAGGCAAAGAGCAACCAGGTTGCACCCATGCCAGCGGATCTTAGTGAAAGCTCTAAAAAAGGTACAACCCAGATTAAACGTTTAACCCGCAATTATTTTCAGAAGACAGTGGAAATGCGCTGTTTTGGTTCAAGTTTTACAGCGGAAATTGCGTATAGCGCCATAGCGGTGCGCACGACTGCGCAGTCACCAAGTTGCCAAACCTCAACACTTTTTTGTTTTTGCTTTTTGTGGTTGCACCCAGTTGCACCCATATTTAAAAAGCCCTTACTCTGAAAAGACATCACAACAACAACCAAGGGGACTTGCCGGTGAAAACGCTGTTTATTGGGTATGGCCGCATGGGCGCTGCATTGGGCGATGCGTGGCTGGCCACAGGCTTGATCGAGCAGTTGAGCATCGTCGATCCGGGGCTAACTGGCGCTGGCGGCGACGGTCGTTATACGCGTCTGGCCGATGTGCCCGACGAGGCATTCGAGCTGATCGTGCTGGCCGTCAAACCGGCTTATGCCAGTGAGGCCCTGGCAGGGCTCAGCGATCGGCAATGTGCGCAAGCCTGCGTGATTTCGGTGGCTGCCGGGGTCACCCAGGCGACCTTGAGTGCAGCCCTGGGGCAGCGCTGCCCGGTGGTGCGAGCCATGCCTAATACTCCAGTGCTGGCCGGAGCCGGTTGCACCGGGCTGTATGCAGGCGACGAGCTGGAGGCGAGTCAGCGCACCAGGATCGGCCAGTTGTTCGAAGCGGTTGGCTTGGCATCCTGGGTCACGACAGAGAGCCAGCTCGATGCGGTTACAGCCATCAGCGGCAGTGGCCCGGCGTATTATCACTTGTTCAGCGAGGCACTGGCGCAAGCAGGGGTCAAACTTGGACTTACTGCTGAATTAGCAGGCGCCCTGGCGGCACAAACTGCGTTTGGCGCAGCAACTTTGCAACAGCGGCATGCCGATTTCGCCGAACTTCGTCTGGCGGTTACTTCGCCAAATGGCACGACGGCGGCGGCGATTGAAGTGTTTGAGAATGGGGAGAAGTTGCGCGACTTGGTCGAAGCGGCAACTGCAGCGGCCTATCGACGATCCGTGGAGTTGTCGCAAAACAGCTGAAGTCAGTTTATTAACTAACCGTTCAAGTTAAAAACGTGCTGCGTTATCTTTTACGGGCACGTTGAGCGTGGCATCGTTGTTGGACGTTGTGACCCTATCGCGGGGCAAGCCCGCTCCTACAGAAATTGTGCAAACGTGTAGGAGCGGGCCTGCCCCGCGATGAGGTCAGATCAAACAGCGCATTTGCGCAACGCTGGATCAGAACGGCATCTTGAAGCCTGGCGGCAACTGCATGCCAGCAGTCATGCCACCCATTTTCTCCTGGCTGTTCTGCTCGACCTTGCGTACCGCGTCGTTGACGGCGGCTGCGATCAGGTCTTCGAGCACTTCCTTGTCTTCCTGCATCAGGCTGTCATCGATGCTGATGCGCTTGACGTCATGACGACCGGTCATCACCACGCTGACCAGGCCCGCGCCCGATTGCCCGGTCACTTCAGCGTTGGCCAGCTCTTCCTGCATCTTGGCCATTTTTTCTTGCATCTGCTGCGCCTGCTTCATCAGGCCGGCCATGCCACCTTTCATCATGGGGTACACCTCGATTGGGTCATGTGATGCGGCCAAGCACGCTGCCGGCCGCACGGATATCGGTTCAATCGCCCTGACTGACCAGGGCCTCTACAGGCTCAATAGTATCCTGACGCACGGTCGCGCCGAACTGCCGGATCATCTGCTGGATGAGCGGATCACGCTCGATCGACACTTCAGCCTCATGCTGACGCTCCGAGCGCTTGCGCGCCGCAGCTTGCGCCGGGGTTTCCTGCTCGGGGCGGATCAGCTCGATGCGCAGCTGCAAGGTGCGGCCCAGGTGCTGGTTGAGCGCCTCGTTGAGTCGCCGCTGCTGGGTCGAGTTGAACAGTGCGCCCTGGGCTGGGTCCAGGTGCAGCAGCCAGTCATCGCCGTCGGCAGCGATCAGGGTACAGTTTGCCGCGATGTTGCCTGTCATGCCGGACACAGGCAACTGCGGGAATAATTCCAGCCATTGCAGCGCAAGACCGGTGGCCGGCTTGGAGGCTGGCAGAGGCTCGGCAACCGGGGCGGTTTCAGCCTCATGGACATGCTCAGCCAACTCATCCAGGTAGCTGAAGCCTGCCGGATCAGACTCGGGCGCGTAGTAATCTTCATCCAGCGGCGGCTCGTCGTCCCGATCCATGCCAACAGCGTCATAGGCAGAGGGATCGAACGGCGGCTGGTCATCGCTTGGCGGCCCGGCTTGCGGCGCAGGCGGCGCGACTGGAGCAGGCGCTTGCAGCACCGGCTCGGCCGGCACTGTCGCCTCCTCCCACGGCAGATCGACAACCTCTTCCTCAATTGGCGCAGGTTCTTGGACGGCAACCGGCGCCTCTGGCGCGGGCTCAGGCTCGATAACCGGCTGCGCGGCAACCGGCTCCAGCACCGCAGGCTGCGCCGTCACAGGCGCTGCAACGGGCTCGTGCGCCTCGACCGGCGCTGGCAGGGCCGGCGGTTCAGCGACCGACGCTGGCGCTGCCACCGGTTTTGCAGAATCAGCTGTGGCCTGGCTGATCCCCACTGGCTTTAGCACCGGGGTCGGCGCGTCGTCGGTATCGGCGGGGCGGAACGCGAGCATGCGCAGCAGGACCATTTCAAAGCCACCGCGCGGGTCCGGCGCCAAGGGCAAATCGCGGCGGCCAATCAAGCCCATCTGGTAGTAGAACTGCACATCCTCGGCGGGCAGCGCCGAAGCCAGGCTCAACACCCGCTCGCGGTCGCCCTGGCCGTTGTCCACCGCCTCAGGCAGCGCCTGGGCAATGGCTACGCGGTGCAGCACGTTGAGCATCTCGGCCAGCACGCCACTCCAATCCGGCCCCTGCTCGGCCAAATCACGCACCGCTTGCAGCAGCGCCCGCGCATCACCTTCGAGCAGCGCCTGCAGGACGCCGTACACCTGGCCATGGTCGAGCGTGCCGAGCATCGCCCGGACATCAGCGGCCAATACCTTGCCTTCACCGAAGGCGATGGCCTGGTCGGTCAGGCTCATGGCGTCGCGCATCGAGCCATCGGCCGCGCGCCCAAGCAGCCACAGGGCATCTTCTTCGAAGGGGACGTTCTCGGCACCGAGCACATGGCTCAGGTGCTCGACCACCCGCTCCGGGCTCATGTTCTTCAAAGAGAACTGCAAGCAGCGCGACAGGATGGTCGCCGGCAGCTTTTGCGGGTCGGTGGTCGCGAGGATGAACTTGACGTACGGCGGCGGCTCTTCCAGGGTCTTGAGCAGGGCGTTGAACGAGTGCGTGGAGAGCATGTGCACTTCGTCGATCAGGTAGACCTTGAAACGCCCACGGCTCGGCGCGTACTGCACGTTATCGAGCAGTTCGCGGGTGTCTTCGACCTTGGTGCGGCTGGCGGCGTCGATCTCGATCAGGTCGACAAAACGCCCTTCGTCGATCTCCCGGCACACCGAACAGGTGCCGCAGGGGGTCGAGGTAATACCGGTTTCGCAGTTCAGGCACTTGGCGATGATCCGCGCGATGGTGGTCTTGCCGACCCCGCGCGTGCCGGTGAACAGGTAGGCGTGATGCAGGCGCTGGTTGTCCAGGGCGTTGATCAAAGCCTTGAGCACATGGGTCTGGCCGACCATTTCGCGGAACGAGCGCGGACGCCATTTTCGTGCAAGAACCTGATAACTCATTAAAAAACCATCGCAAACTGAACGAGCGGAAGATCGCTAATGCTAGCGGAGCGGGGGCAAAATTGCACCCGGCCAATCTCGTCTAAGCTAAGCAACGCACGACTAGGCTCAGACCCTAGGGAGTAATCAGGGAGGAAAACCGTGCGGCGAATCCTGGCGATCCTGCTGTTGTGCTCCACTCACAGCCTGGCCCAACAGCCGGTGCTGCGCTTCTCGGTCGCCGAAAGCTGGAGCATGCCACTGATCCGCATCGAGCACCAACAGCCGGTCGAAGGCATTCTGTTCGACCTGATGCAAGCCGCCGCGCGCGAGGCCGGGGTACGCGCCGAGTATCACCTGATGGCTCGCCTGCGCCTGCAACAGGCGCTTGAAGACGGCGATATCGACGTGCGCTGTTATGTCGCCACCCACTGGCTGATCGAACGGCCGGGCAACTACGTCTGGAGCGTGCCGTTGATCCAGCAGCGCGATTTGCTGGTCAGCCGCAGCGCCGACCTGGCCCCCATCAACCCAGAGCAATTGCCAGCACAGGCCATCGGCACGGTGCTGGGCTATCGCTACCCGACCCTCGATCCGCTGTTCAGCCAAGGCCGGCTGCGCCGCGAAGACAGCCGCAACCAGCAACTCGCCCTGCAAAAGCTCGAGGCCGGACGTTACCGCTATGCCGTGAGCAACCAATTGTCATTGCACTGGTTCAACCGCCAACTCCCTGCAGCGCAGCGCTTGCGCGCACAGAGCGTGCTCGAGGAGCAATCGTTGGGCTGCATGGTGCGCAACGATCCAACCCTGCCCACTCAGGCACTGCTCAGGGCGCTGGTGCGGATCAAGCAGTCCGGAGAAGTCGAACGGATAGTCCAGCGCTACACCAGCCAGGATGCTGCGGGTCAGATCGTCAGCGGCTCAACTCACTGAAAGCCCCAACGCACTGAGGTACAGGCCCAGACCAAATACGCCATGCGTGGTCAGGCTACGCAGGCAGTTTCGCAACGGTGTGGGAGTATTGTTGGCAAACAGACCTGCGCCAAACGCCGGCTGCACCACACACAACGGCACCAGCACCGAAGCCAAGCCGAAGCCCAATGCAGGCAGCAGGGACGGCGTGCGTAGCCAGCCCTCCCCGGCCAGGCCGACCAGCAGCGCTGCGAACAGCAACCCAGTCGCGTAGTGCAGCGCCCATCCCCAGGCCAACTCATGCCTGACCGGCGCAGCCTTGGCGATGGCCGGGTGATACACGCGCCCCTGCAGCAAATGCCCGGCCCAGCGCCCGACCATGGCGTAGTTGAGCGTGGCCACACCCAGCCGTTTGAGCAGCAGCGTCCACAGGTCCATGACCAACGTGGCACCGATACCGATCAGCGCAATGTAAGTAATGAAGGTAGTAGCAGTCATGGCGAAACCCTTGGCAGATTGACGGAAAGGCCCAATGCCGCGCAGCATAGAAGTTGAAGTCAACTTCAAGTCAAGGGACCACCCATGGACATCGCCGATGTCGCCAAACGCACCGGAGTACCGGCTTCGACGCTGCGTTACTACGAGAACAAAGGTTTGCTCAAGTCGCTCGCAGGCAAAGGCCAGCGCCGCCAGTTCGCTGCCGACGTGGTGGATCGCCTGGCGGTGATCGCCTTGGGCCAGGCAGCCGGGTTCTCGCTCGATGAAGTGGCGAGCATGCTGGTCGATTTGCAGGTGAACCGCGAAATGTTAGTGGCCAAGGCTGACGAGATCGATGCACGGATCAAGCGCTTGCAGGCCATGAGCAAGGGGCTGCGTCATGCGGCGGCGTGTCCAGAGGAAGACCATCTGGCGTGTCCGAAATTTCAGCGACTGCTGAAACTGTCGGCTGCTGGCGTGCTGGCTGTTGAGCGCAGTCAGATGCGGAGCTAGACGTTAGGGATGCCGTCGTTTGAACCGGCCACCTCGCAGGCAAACTTGCGAAAAGTCAGACACGATCAGCCACCTACCACGCAGGCAAGTGATGAAAATTCTTCGCAAGGAGGCGGCGAAAACACTATCAGGCCAAGGAGACGGAGCGTTTTCCGACCCCTGAAATGGAGGCGGCCCCACCAGCCACACCCCGGCACTCGATGTCCCCGCCTTGGCTGCTCCCTTCCGGGCCTGACCAGGTAAACGGGTAATCAATGCGGGGGGACCGATGGGGCCACCACTACGCTGCTCGCCGTGTGACGAGCCGCGCCATTGTACCGGTCTGAGGCGAAGTTACAACCTCTGCCTCAAGAAAAAACCATCATTTCTCAATGACTTGTCCCGTCGGGCGATTAGACGGCGATGCCCTGCTCGGCCAAGAAGGCGATAAACGCGTCTTCATCCAGCACCTTGACCCCCAGTTCGCTGGCCTTGGCCAGCTTGGAGCCGGCACCTGGGCCTGCGACCACGCAGTGGGTCTTGCCGGAGACCGAACCGGCGACCTTGGCCCCGAGGCTTTCCAGCTTGTCCTTGGCGATGTCGCGACTCATGCGCTCCAGGCTGCCGGTGAGCACCCAGGTCTGCCCGGCCAGGGGCAGCCCTTCGACCACTTTCTTCTCGCTGGCCCAGTGCATGCCAAATGCCTGCAACTGCGCTTCGATAGCACGCGCCAACTGTTGATTGGCCTCGCTCTTGAAGAACTCGCGCACGGCATCGGCCTGTTTGCTATTGAGGGCTTGGCGCAGATCGATGCCATCGGCTTGGATGATCTGGTCCAGGCTACCGAGTTTGGCCACCAGCTTTTCAGCGCCGGTCGGGCCGACCGAGGCGATATCGAGCTTGGCGATCATCCCGGCCAAGGTGGTGCTGGCGGCGAACTCCGCGGCCAGCTCGCCTTCTTCCTGCAACTGCATGCCGCTGGCGAGCAACTGCTGGATGACGTCGCGGTTGTGCTGGTCTTCGAAGAAGTTGTGGATCTCGTGGGCGACTTCCAGGCCGATGTCGGGCAGATAGGTCAGCACCTGCGGCAACGCCTGCTGTACGCGCGCCAGACTACCCAGCGAGCGCGCCAGGACCTTGGCAGTCTCCTCGCCGACATCAGGAATGCCAAGGGCATAGATGAAGCGCGCCAGGCTCGGCCGCTTACTGTTTTCAATCGCTTCGAGGAGTTTGTTGCTGGACACCTCGGCAAACCCTTCAAGCTCGACAATTTGCTCGAACTTGAGGCTGTACAGGTCGGCTGGCGAGCGGATCAGGCCTTCGTCGACCAGTTGCTCGACGCTCTTCTCGCCCAGGCCATCGATATCCATGGCACGGCGCGAAACGTAGTGAATGATCGCCTGCTTGAGCTGCGCAGCGCAGGCCAAGCGGCCGACGCAGCGATACACCGCGCCTTCGCTAGTGGTTTCCTTGCCCTTGCTGCGCTTGACCAGCTGGGTGCGCTCGACCTGCGAGCCACACACCGGGCATTGGCTGGGCACCTGCACCGGGCGGGCATCCTCGGGGCGGCGTTCGAGCACCACCTGCATCACCTGGGGGATCACGTCGCCGGCCCGGCGAATGATCACCGTGTCGCCGATGCGCAGGCCCAGGCGGGCGATTTCGTCCATGTTGTGCAAGGTCGCGTTGGACACCGTCACGCCGGCCACCTTCACCGGCTTCAAGCGCGCGACGGGCGTGACCGCACCGGTACGGCCGACCTGGAACTCGACATCGAGCACTTCGGTAAGCTCTTCCATGGCCGGGAACTTGTGGGCGATCGCCCAGCGCGGCTCGCGGGCGCGAAAGCCCAGCTCACGCTGGGAGGCCAGGTTGTTGACCTTGAACACCACGCCATCGATCTCATAGGGCAGATCATTGCGCCGGGCACCGATGTCCCGGTAGTAGGCCAGGCACTCTTCGATGCCTGCGGCGTGCTTGAGCTCGCGACTGATCGGCAGGCCCCAGGCCTTGAGCTGCTCAAGAATGCCGATATGGCTGTCGCCGATAGTTTCCGACACTTGGCCCAGGCCATAGCAACAGAACTCCAGCGGGCGGCTGGCGGTAATTTTCGAATCCAGCTGACGGAGGCTGCCAGCGGCAGCATTGCGTGGGTTGGCGAAGGTCTTGCCGCCGCTTTCGGCTTGCGCGGCATTGAGCCGGTCGAAGCCGGCCTTGCTCATGAACACTTCACCACGCACCTCCAGCACCGCCGGCCAACCACTGCCCTGCAGCTTGAGCGGGATGTTGCGCACAGTCCGCACGTTGGCACTGATGTCTTCACCGGTGCTGCCATCGCCACGGGTAGCGCCCTGCACCAGCTGGCCATCGCGGTACAGCAGGCTGACCGCCAGGCCATCGAGCTTGGGCTCGCAGCTGTAGTCGACCGCGCCTGGCTGATCGAGACCTTCCACCACCCGCCGATCGAATTCGCGCAGGTCGGTTTCCTCGAAGGCGTTACCCAGGCTGAGCATGGGGATCTCATGACGCACCTGGCTGAATGCCGCCAGCGCCGCACCGCCGACACGCTGGGTTGGCGAGTCGGGGGTTACCAGGTGCGGGTGCTCGGCTTCCAGCGCCTTGAGCTCATTGAACAAGCGGTCGTATTCGGCGTCCGGCACGCTGGGTTCATCGAGCACGTAATAGCGGTAGTTGTGCTGATCGAGCTCGGCACGCAGTTCATGGATTCGGGATTCGGCGTTCATGGTCATCTTCTCTTGCAAAGCAAAAGAGCAGCCCCGGGGCTGCTCTTGCGCTTGAATCATTCGCGGGCGGGATCGAGGCAGGATCCGCCCGCTCGGGTGTTACAGCTTTGAGCGATCAGCGCTTCTGGGTCAGCGCGCGGCGCTCGAACTCGACGATGCGCTGGCGGTAGTGCTCGATGGTCTGCGCGGTCAGCACGCTGCGCTGATCGTCCTTGAGCTCGCCATTGAGCTCATGGGCCAGCTTGCGCGCTGCGGCAACCATCACATCGAAGGCTTGCTTGGGATGACGCGGGCCTGGCAGACCGAGGAAGAAGCTCACCGCCCGGGTGCTGAAGTGGTCGATGTCATCCAGGTCGAAGATACCCGGCTTGACCGCGTTGGCCATCGAGAACAGCACTTCGCCGTGGCCAGCCATGCTTTCGTGGCGGTGGAAAATGTCCATCTCGCCGAAGCGCAGACCGCTCTCAAGGATGTTCTGCAGCAGGGCTGGGCCCTTGAAGCCGCCTTCATCACGAGAGATGACGCTGATCACCAGCACTTCTTCAGCCGGCGGCAACTCTTTGACCGAGCTGTTGCTGGACGAAGACGAGCCACTGCTGCGGCTGTTCTCGGCGGCGTAGTCATCGTCGGCATCGGCGAACAGGTCGGGTTCACGCGAGTCGGCCGCCAGGTTCAGGTCGCCCTGCTGTGGCTCGCTATGGGCACGTTTGCCGCGCTTGGCCGCCTTGGCCGGTTTGGCTTCGCGCTCACGCTCGCGTTCGCGCACCGGGGCGCTCATCGAAGGCAGGTCGGTTTCGTCCAGCTCGGGCTCTTTGTGCTGGCCTTCGAGCACGCGTGCAGGGCCGAGCACCTCGGCGCCGCCCTCTTCATCGGGCAGGTTGGAGTAGCTGCGATCCAGACGGAATTTCAACTTGCCCTTGCCGCCACGCATGCGTCGCCAGCCGTCGAAAAGAATACCGGCGATGACAATGATGCCGATGACGATCAGCCACTCGCGCAGACCGATTTCCATGTAATCCCGTGCCTCTATAAAAAATATGCTTGAAAACAAAGGGTTCAAAGCCCTTTAACACGTGGCGCCAACTCTATGTTCTGACAGGCGTTTTACCCACGCAAAATACACGTGACATTAAGCTAGCACGACCAAAGGCAACTTTACACCGTCTGTCGCACATGACAGGGGGTTTTACCTACAGAAAACGCCCTATCTTCGCTCATCAGGTATCAACCATGGCCATTGCTTCCTCCACATCAACTGCAACAAGACGTGAACAGCCCGGTTCGTGCATGGTCACCCCCATCAGTTGATCGGCCATTTCCATGGCAATCTTGTTATGGGTGATGTAGATGAACTGCACGGTCTCGCTCATTTCCTTGACCAGCCGGGCGTACCGCCCGACGTTGGCATCGTCCAGCGGCGCATCGACTTCATCGAGCATGCAGAACGGTGCCGGGTTGAGTTTGAAGATGGCAAATACCAACGCCAGGGCGGTCAGGGCTTTTTCGCCGCCGGACAGCAAGTGGATCGTGCTGTTTTTCTTGCCCGGCGGGCGCGCCATGATCGTCACCCCAGTATCGAGTAAATCTTCGCCCGTCAGTTCCAAGTAAGCACTGCCGCCACCGAAAACTTTTGGAAAAAGTGCCTGTAAACCGGCATTTATCTGATCAAAGGTATCCTTGAAGCGGTTGCGGGTTTCCTTGTCGATCTTGCGAATGACGTTTTCCAAGGTGTCCAACGCTTCGACCAGATCGGCATCCTGAGCGTCCAGGTAACGCTTGCGCTCGGACTGCTGCTGGTACTCTTCGATGGCCGCCAGGTTGATCGCCCCCAAGCGCTGGATGCGCGCCTCGACCTGCTCGAGCTCCTGCTCGGTGCCCTGTTCGCTGGCGTCGGCTTCGAGGGTGGCGAGCACCCCTTGCAGGTCGAAGCCATCGGCGAGCAACTGCTCCTGCAGGGTGGTGCGGCGCAGCACCAGGCCTTGGGATTCCAGGCGTGACTGCTCAAGCTGGCCGCGCAGCAACTGGGCCTGTTGCTCGGCCTGGGTGCGGCGCTTCTCAGCGTCGCGCAATTCACGGTCGGCTTCGTCCATGTGCAGGCGCGCCAGACGCATTTCTTCATCGACGCTCATGCGCCGTTCGAGCAGCTCTTCGAGCTTCAGGCGCAATTCCTCTTGCGGCGCCTCGCCCTCCTCCAGGTTCAGGCTCAGTTGCTCCTGGCGCTCACTCAGGCGCGCGGCTTGCTGCTCGAGACGCTCCAGGGCCTGGCGGGTGGAGTCATGCTGGGCGCGCAACGAGCCCAGGCGCACCGCCAGTTGATGGGCGTGATCCTTGTGCTGGCGCGCTTCCTGGCGGACCCGATCGAGGCCTTCGCGCAAGGTATCGCGACGGGCCATCAACTGCTCGCGCTGCTCGGTATCCTGGGCCATCAGGTCCAGGGCCTCTTGCAGAATCAGCCGGGCCTCACCCAGCTGCTCATGCTCGATGGCGCGTTGTTCGTTTAGCTCGGTGAGCTCTTCTTCGAGACGGCGGCGGCGCAGTTCCAACTGTTCGGCGCGGGCGCGGCCAGCTGACAGGCGGGCCTTGAGCTCACCCTGCTGGCGGTTCTCATCCTGGCTGCGGCGGCGCAATTGCTCGCGCTGCTCTTCCAAATCCCGCTGCTGCTCGCGCTGCCCCTGAAGCTGCTGCTCCAGTTGTTCGAGCAGGGCCTGCTGCTCCAGCTGCTCCTGGGCCAGGCGCTCGATTTCCTGCCCGCGAGCCAGCACGCCACCTTCGGCCTCACCGGCGCGGCTGACCCGCAAGAAATGCCGCCCCACCCAGTAACCATCGCGGCTGACCAGGCTCTGCCCTTCGCTTAATCCGGCACGCTGAGCCAGTGCCTGCTCCAGGTTTTCTACCGGACGCACCTGCCCCAGCCAGGGGCTCAAGTCAGTGCGCCCCTCGACCTTGTCCAGCAGGCTGCCCGGCAGCCGCGCAGCCTCGCCTACAGCCAGCAGCAGGCGCAGATCGCCCTGCTCGAGCGCGGCGAAATCAAGCTGGGTGAAGTCATCCACCAGCACCGCTTGCAGGTCGGCGCCCAGCACAGTTTCCACCGCCAGCTCCCAACCCGACTCGACGCGCAGCCCCTCGGCCAGTCGCGGGCGTTGCTCAAGGCCTTGGCCGCGCAGCCAGTCGGCGGCGCCAGCGGCAGGCTCCAGGGCCGCTTGCTGCAAGGCTTCGAGAGACGCCAGGCGACCGCCCAGGCGCTGCTGATCGCCCTGCAACTGCTGATGTGCCTGAGTCGTTTGCTGGAGCTGCTCACGCACTCCTTCCAGGCGCTCGACCACCTCCTGCTCGGCCATCTGCAGCTCTTCGAGCAGCAGCTCGCTGCTGGCAACCTGCTCGGTCAGCTCAAGCGTAGCGGCGTCCTGCGGGTCGGCGCCAAGCTGGTCGCGTTCCTCGCCTAACTTGCGCTGGCGCTCAGAGAGCCGCTCAAGGCTGGATTCGAGTTGCTGCAAGCGCGACTGCTGAACCTCGGCCTGCCGCCGGGGTTCGGCCGAGCGGGTATTGAAGCTGTCCCACTGCTCCTGCCAGCCGTGCATGCCCAGCTCGGCTTCTTCCAGGGTGGCGGCGGCCTCCTCGGCGGCGGCCAGGGTCATTTCCTGCTCCGGCTCGAGCATCGCCAGCTCTTCACCGAGGGTGGCCAGCAAGGTACGGTCGTGGCCCAGGTGAGACTCGGTTTCCAGGCGGGTGCGCTCGGCTTCTTTCAGATCATCCTGCAACTGACGCAGGCGCTGCTGGCCGTGCTGGATGCTCTGCTCGACGCGGGCAATATCACCGGCCACCGAATAAAAACGCCCCTGCACCTGATTGAAGCGTTCGGACAGCTCATGATGGCCATCACGCAGGCGCTCGATACTCGCATCAGCATTGCGCTGCTCGGCCACCAGGGCCTCGAAGGCCACTTCCTGATCGCCGATGATGGTTTCACGCTGGCCCACCCGCTGGTCCAGATCGCGCCAGCGCAGGGCCGACAGGTGCGCTTTGAGCTGACGCTCGCTGGCCTTGTACTCGCGGTACTTCTCGGCGGCCTGGGCCTGGCGGTGCAGGCGTTCGAGCTGGCGTTCCAGCTCATCGCGCAGGTCGGTCAGGCGCGCCAGGTTCTCTTGGGTGCGGCGAATGCGTGTCTCGGTCTCGCGGCGGCGCTCCTTGTACTTGGAGATGCCCGCTGCTTCCTCGATGAAGTTGCGCAGTTCTTCAGGCTTGGCCTCGATCAGCTTGGAGATCATGCCCTGCTCGATGATCGAGTAGCTGCGCGGGCCCAGGCCGGTGCCAAGGAAGATATCGGTGATGTCACGCCGACGGCACTTGGTGCCGTTGAGGTAATAGGTGTTCTGCGCATCGCGCGTCACTTTGCGCCGGATCGAGATCTCGGCGTAGGCGGCGTATTCGCCGACCAGGGTGTTGTCGCTGTTATCGAACACCAGCTCGATGCTGGCCTGGCTGACCGGCTTGCGGCTGGTCGAGCCATTGAAGATGACGTCGGTCATCGACTCGCCACGCAGGTTTTTCGCCGAGCTTTCGCCCATCACCCAGCGCACCGCATCGATGATGTTGGACTTGCCGCAGCCATTGGGCCCGACCACAGCGGCCATATTGCTGGGGAAGTTGACCGTGGTCGGGTCGACGAACGACTTGAACCCGGCCAGGCGAATGCACTTGAGGCGCATCGATCAGGTCCGCGCCAACGCCGCCAGCACCAGCTCGCAGCTGCGCTGGCAGTAGGCGACCAGCACCTCGCGGATGCGCGGCAGATCGCGCGCGACCACAGCCTCGAGCAGGCGCGAGAACAGCTCGAGGTAATCGAGCATGTTCGCCTGGCGCTGATCCAGGGCCAGGTAATAGGCGCGGCTCATGGCCGGCTGCAGGTTTTCTACGGTTTCTTGCAGGTACGGATTGTCGGCGAACGGATAGGCGGCGCGCATCACGGCAAAGCTTTCGGCGACGAAGGTCTTGATGTCGGTACTGCTGTAGGCCTGCTGCAGGCGCTGCTGAATCGCCAGGAACGGCAGCAGGTCGCTGTCAGTCCGCCATTTCTGCGCGACGGCATTGCCCAACAGGATGTAAAACTCGCCCATCAGCGCGCACAGGCTGCGCACACTGCGCTCGTCGAGTGTGGTCACATGGGCGCCACGACGCGGCAGGATCGCGACCAGATGGCGACGTTCGAGGATCAACAGCGCCTCGCGCACCGAGCCGCGGCTGACGTTCAGGGCCTGGGTGACTTTTTGCTCCTGGATGCGTTCGCCCGGCGCCAGCTCGCCGCGGATGATCCGCTCGGCCAGGTAATGGGCGATCTGCTCGGAGAGGCTGTCCGGCGCCTTGAACGTCATGGTTTTCCTTCAAAATCATTGAACTGGGTACAAGGGGCGGATTGTAGCGCACTTGCCTGGAGGGCGAGCAGAGGGGCGTGGCGGTTTATTCGAGCGGTTATTGCCGATACGGGGAAGCGCTTGAAGGAGCAAGCCAAGCGCCTACCCGCCTCAATGGTCAGATGAATATTGTCCCGCGCAGATACAACGCGCCCTTGCCACTGATGATCACCCGGCCATTACCAGGCACCTGGCAGTGCAATTGCCCCTTGCGCGCGCCACCCTGCTCGCAGCTCAGGCTGCTCTGATCCAGGCGCTCGGCCCAGTATGGCGCCAGCGAGGTGTGGGCAGAACCGGTCACCGGGTCTTCATTGACCCCTACGCGCGGCCCGAACCAACGGGTGACGAAATCATACCCACGGCCCGGCGCGGTCACCGCGATCCCGCGCACATCAAACCCGGCCAACGCGACGAAGTCCGGCGCCAGGGTCTCGATCAGCGAGGCATCGTCAATCACCACCAAATAATCGTCTGTGCGATAGACCCCGCGAGCGCGGCTCAGGCCGAGCGCTTCGAGCAAGCCCGACGGCGTCTCGACCGCCACCGGCTGTTTGGCCGGGAAATCCATCGCCAGCAAGCCATCAGCGCCACGGCTGACGCGCAACTCGCCGCTGCGGGTATTGAACCGCAACACCTTCGCCTGCTCCCCCAGCTGCTCGAACAGCACCCAGGCTGCCGCCAAGGTCGCATGCCCACACAGGTCGACCTCCACCGTCGGGGTGAACCAGCGCAAGTCATAGCCCGCCTGGTTTTTCACCAAATAAGCGGTCTCGGAGAGATTGTTCTCTTCGGCAATGCGTTGCAGCAGCTCATCGGGCAGCCAGTTTTCAAGGGGGATCACCGCTGCCGGGTTGCCACCAAAGGGCTGGGCGGAAAACGCATCTACCTGGAAGATCTCAAGTTGCATGCAAAAAGCTCCACGGACGGAAAACGAAAAAGCTCAAGGACGAACTGGGGTCAATACCGACTCGCCAGCGAAGAATGCCTGCAGGTTACGCAGCACCAGGGCCACGGTATCGCGTGCAGCTTCCGGCGATTGCCCGGCAACGTGAGGCGTCAGCACGGTGTTGCCCAGCGCCTTGAGCGCATCGGGCACTGCCGGCTCGTCATCGAACACATCCAAGGCAGCGCCCGCGATCGTGCCTTGCTGCAAGGCTTCGACCAGCGCCTGGGTGTCGACCACGCTGGCGCGGGCGATATTGACCAGATAGCCCTCGGCACCCAGCGCCTGAAGCACCTGCGCGTCCACCAGATGGTGGGTGTTGGCACCGCCCGGGGTGGCGACCACCAGAATATCGACCGCCTCGGCCAGGTGTTGCGGGCTGTCGTACCAGCTGTATGCAACGTCTTCACGCGGGGTACGACTGTGGTAGCTGATGGGCATGTCAAAACCCAGCGATGCACGCTTGGCAATCGCCAGCCCGACCGCACCCAGGCCGAGAATCCCTAAGCGCTTGCCCGACACCGAGGGGCTGATGACCCGGTTCCACTCAGCGCGGCGGGTACTGGCATCGGCGCGGGGGATATCGCGCAGCAGTGCCAGCAGCAGGGCCAGGGTGTGGTCGGCGACGGCAGGCGCATTGGCGCCAGCGCCATTGGTCACGGTAATGCCGCGCGCCGCTGCGGCAGGCAAGTCGACCTGCTCGTAGCCCGCGCCGATCACGCAGATGATCTGCAACTTGGGCAGGGCGTCTATTTCAGCGGCGGTCAGGCCCAGTGGCCCGCGGGTAAGGACTGCATCGATCTCGCCGGCATGGCGCACGATGGCGTCGGCGCGCAGTTGTGGCGATGGCGCGCGAATCAGGCGGTAGCCGGCCTGTTCGAGCAATGGCAGGTAATCGTCGACGGTTTCAACCAGTACCAGGACTGTCTTGCTCATGCACCCCTCCGGCTCAATGCGAGGGGGGATTATGCGCGGTTAGTGGTCAGTACAGTCAATTGGAGAATTAGGCGCTGACTGTACTGTATTGGTTGGCTAATTCTAGCGGTGTCCCTATTGGGCGAAGGCACGCCCCAGGCCGCCCGGCACACCGCTGCTATCGGTCTCCTGCCACGGCCCATCCGGGCTCAGCGACCAGCTCCAGCCGCCGTCATAGCGGTAGTAGGTGCGCTGGCGGTAGAAGGTGTTGGGTTTCTTCTCCAGCACATACACGCCCAGCTTCGGATCCCAGTGGCTGGCGCCGCCCGGTGGCGGTGCGAAGCTGGCCGAGGTGCGCGGCATCGGCTTGGGAATCGCCGCTGGTTTGCTCGGCTGGGTACCCGGCTGACTGCCCGGTAGCGGCTTGACTGCCGGGCCTGGACGCGGCGGTACGCTTTCGATCGGTGGCAATGGCTGCTCGACCGGCTCGCGCACCGTACACGCAGACAGACCCAGGGCCAGGGTGATCAGGGTCAAGCGGACGGTGCTGTTCATGACGGGGTTCTCTTAGCGGTCGGGGCTGTCGATGGTCAGGTGCTGAGTGCCGGCAGTGCGGTTGCTCAGCGGCGCGCTCTGGCCAACCCATTCACCTTGGGTCGGTTGGCCTGCGCGCGAGACGCGTGCAACCAGTTGGACTTCGCTGAAATCGGACAGTTTCATCTGCGGCATCATCGCGTCGGCATCGGACAACTCGACGTCGATTGGCAATTGCGCAATGGTCACCCGCTTGGCCGCGACCGGCATGGGCGGGCCTTTGCTGGCGCGGGCAAAAATGAACACGGTATCGCCCGGCTGGACTTTGTCCTTGAGCGCCGCGGCCAGTTCAACTCGCACTTTCAAACGCGCTGCAGGCGCCGCTTGCGCAGGCTTGCCAGCAGTAGCGGAAAGTTTCTCGGCGGCGCGATCGATCCCCCCTTGTAACGCCGCTCGCGAGGCATCACCCTCGGGCAGTTGCGCCAGCAAGCGCTGCCAATAATCGATAGCCTCCTGATAGCGCTCGCCCTCGAACGCAGCGATGCCACGCAGCCCCAGGCTGGTCACTTCTTTTGGATCAGCTTTGAGGGCTTCGTCGGTCAGCGTCTGCACCTGCGCGCTCCACTGCTTGTCAGCCGCGAAATACAAGGCTTGCGCCCACTGCCCCAGCAATTCGGGCTGACGGCCTGCCAAGGCTACCGCGCGCTCGAAGGTTCGCGCAGCGTCCGCCGGGCGCTGATCGGCCATATAGGCGCGACCGAGGAAATACAGGCCCTCGGCAGAATCCGGCTGCGCCTGAACCGCTCGCTCCAGACGGCTGGTCATCTCCTGCATGGACTTGGGCGCCTCGGCGAATTCGCGGGTCAGCTCGACCTGCTCGGCAGCGCCGAAATGCAGATACAGCCCCAACCCCATCACCGGCACCAGTACCGCCGCCAGCAGCGGCAGTGCCTTGCCCAGATGGCCCTGGGGCGGCGCTTGGGCCTCTTCGGTATCGGCCAGCAGCTCGCGCGCCGCTTCATCACGGCCGCTCGCCAGTTGCTCGGCATCGAGCACGCCGGCAGCCTGTTGTGCAGTCAATTCGGCAACCCGCTCCTGGTACAGGGCCACGTTGAGGGCGGTGCGGTCTTCTTCCTGCTGGCGACGACGGCCACGCAGGATCGGGATCAGCAAAAAGCCGAGGGCAGCGAGCAACAGCAGGCCCGCGCTAAGCCAGAATTCAGTCATGGGTACGTTCTTTTTCCAGCAGTTTGGCGAGACGTTCGCGTTGTTCGGCAGACAGCTCCTGGGAGCCAGCGGCCACTGGGCGCCGACGCCGACGGACGATCACCGCCAGCACCACGAAGCCACCGAGCAGAAGGATCCCTGGGCCGAACCAGAGCAGCCAGGTGCGCCCGCTCAGGGCCGGTTTGTAGCGCACGAAATCGCCGTAGCGGTCGACCATGAACTCGACGATCTGCTGATTGCTCTTGCCTTCGCCGAGCATGCGGAAGATCTCCCGGCGCAGGTCGGCGGCGATCGGCGCGTTGGAGTCGGCGATGTCCTGGTTCTGGCACTTGGGGCAGCGCAGCTCCTTGGTCAGTTGCTGATAGCGCTCGCGCTCGGCGTCGTCACGAAACTGATAGGTATCGATGGCCGCCCTGGCCACCCCGGCCAGGCCCAAGCCCAGAAAGAGCCCCAGCACAGCGGCTGCCAGCCCCCGCTTCATGGCTTGGCCTCATCAACCAGGCCCTGGTACAGCGGCGCCAACTGCTCGCGCCACACCGTGGCATCGACGACGCCGACATGCTTGTAGCGAATGATGCCCTTGGCATCGATCAGGAAGGTCTCCGGCGCGCCATACACGCCCAGGTCCAGCCCGAGGCTGCCCTGCTCATCGCGGATGTCCAGCTGATAGGGGTTGTGGAATTCGGCCAGCCATTTCAGCGCGGCGGCGTTGTCGTCCTTGTAGTTGACGCCATGAATCACCACGCCCTGCTCGGCCAACTGGTTCAGGTACGGGTGCTCGACCTTGCACGATGGGCACCAGGTGCCCCACACGTTGACCAGCGCCGGGCGGCCCAACAGATCCGCCTGGGTCAGGGTTCGCTCGCCCTGCACCGAGGCCAGGGAGAACGCCGGGAACGGCTTGCCGATCATTGCCGAAGGCAGTTCGTCGGGCTTGAGGAACAGCCCCTTGTAGAGAAACACCGCCATCAGCAGGAACACCGCCAATGGCACGACCATGATCCAACGCTTCATGCAGTTGCTCCAGACACGCCCAGGACATCACGCACCCGGGTCTTGACCTTGACGCGGTAGCGCCGGTCGAAGGCCGCCAGCAAGCCGCCCAGGCCGGTCAACAGACCGCCCAGCCAGATCCAGCGAACGTAAGGCTTGATGTGCACCCGCACCGCCCAGGCGCCGTTCTCCAACGGCTCGCCGAGGGCGACATACAGGTCACGGGTGAAGCCGGCATCGATGCCGGCCTCGGTCATCATCGACTGCTGCACGGTGTACAGGCGCTTCTCGGGATGCAGCACGGAGATCTCCCGACCATCACGCGAGACCCGCACAGTGCCCTTGTCGGAGATGAAGTTCGGCCCCTCGAAGTGCTTGGCGCCTTCGAACAGGAAGTGATAGCCGCCCAGCTCGACACTCTCGCCCGGCGCCATGCGCAGGTCGCGCTCGGCGCTGTTGTTGCTCGACAGCACCACGCCCAGGGCGCACACCGCCAGGCCCAGGTGCGCCAGGTGCATGCCCCAGTAGCTGCGCGACAGGCCGCGCAGGCCCTTGCCCAGGCCTTTGTGGCGGGTCTTGTCGAGGATGTCGCGCAGCCCGGCCAGAACCACCCAGGCCGCCAGGGCGAAGGTCGCCAGCGCCGGCCAGTCGAAGTCGTCGGCGATAAACCCTGCGACCGGCGCGAGGATCGCGCTGCCAATCAGTACCGGGGTCAGCATGCTTGCCAGCCACTTGCCGGGGGTATCTTTCCAGCGCACCAGTACGCCGACACCGAGCACCACCATCAGCAGCGCCATCAACGGCAGGAACAAGGCATCGAAATACGGCGGGCCGACCGACAGCTTGGCGCCGGTCAGGGCATCGAGCACCAGTGGGTAGAGGGTGCCGAGCAGGATCATCGACGCGGCCACCACCAGCACCAGGTTGTTGGCCAGGAGCAGCGTCTCACGCGACCACAGGGCGAAACCTACGTGGCTCTTGACCACTGGCGCGCGCAGGGCGAACAAGGTCAGCGAGCCGCCGACCACGAACAGCAGGAAGATCAGGATGAACACGCCGCGTGAAGGGTCGGCGGCAAACGCGTGCACGGAGGTCAGCACCCCGGAGCGAACCAGGAAGGTGCCCAGCAGGCTCAGCGAGAAGGCGGCAATCGCCAGCAACACCGTCCAGCTCTTGAACACCCCGCGCTTTTCCGTGACGGCCAGCGAGTGGATCAGCGCCGTGCCGACCAGCCAGGGCATGAACGAGGCGTTTTCGACCGGGTCCCAGAACCACCAACCGCCCCAGCCCAACTCGTAGTAAGCCCACCACGAGCCCAGGGTGATACCGACGCCGAGGAAGGCCCAGGCGACGATGGTCCACGGCCGCGACCAACGCGCCCAGGCCGCATCCAGGCGGCCGCCGAGCAAGGCGGCGATGGCGAAGGCGAAGGCCACCGAGAACCCGACATAGCCCATGTAGAGCATCGGCGGATGGACGATCAGGCCGAAGTCCTGCAGCAAGGGGTTGAGGTCGCGACCATCGGTCGGCACCTGCGGCAACAGGCGCTGGAACGGGTTGGAGGTGATGATCAGGAACGACAGGAAGCCGACGCTGATCATGCCCATCACCGCCAGCACCCGGGCCAGCATCACCTGTGGCAACTGGCGCGAGAACACCGATACGGCAAAGGTCCAGCCGCCGAGGATCAACGCCCACAGCAGCAGCGAGCCCTCGTGCGCGCCCCACACCGCGCTGAACTTGTAGTACCAAGGCAAGGCGCTGTTGGAGTTGCTGGCGACATAGGCGACCGAGAAGTTGTCGGTCATGAAGGCGTGGGTCAGGCAGGCGAAGGCAAAGCTGAGGAAGGCGAACTGGCCCCAGGCCGCAGGGCGCGCCAGGCTCATCCACAGGCTGTCGCCGCGCCAGGCGCCGAGCAGCGGCACGCTGGCCTGCACTACGGCAAAGCAGATCGCCAGGATCATCGCCAGCTGGCCCAGTTCAGGGATTACCAAGGCTGCGTTCATGGTTTGCGCTCCACGCCATTTGCCGCCTGGCCGCTTTCCTTGAGGGCTTTGGTGACCTCTGGCGGCATGTATTTCTCATCGTGCTTGGCCAGTACTTCGTCGGCCACCACCTCGCCCTGGGCATTGAGTTTGCCCAGGGCGACGATGCCCTGCCCTTCGCGGAACAGGTCAGGCAGGATGCCGCGGTAGGTGATTGGCACCGACTTGTTGAAGTCGGTGACCACGAAGCGTACGTCCAGCGAATCGGACGAGCGCTGTACCGAGCCTTTCTCGACCATGCCGCCAGCGCGGATGCGGGTGTCCTGTGGCGCTTCGCCGTTAGCGATCTGGGTCGGTGTATAGAACAGGTTGATGTTCTGCTGCAGGGCACTCAGGGCGAAGCCAAGGGCGATGCCGACACCGACCAGCAGGCCGAGGATGAGCAACAGGCGTTTCTTGCGCTGCGGATTCACTGGTTGTTCTCCCGGCGCAGACGGCGCGCCTCTTCTTGCAGGTAGCGACGTCGGGCCAGCAGTGGCGCCGCGACATTGAGCGCCAGCACGGCCAGGCAGATGCCGTAGGCCGACCAGACGTACAGGCCATGGTGGCCCATGGCGAGAAAATCGCCGAACGAGGCAAAGCTCATCGCACCGCCCTCTGACCCAGACTGTTCAACACTTCCTCCCTGACCCAACTGGCGCGCGCCTCGCGCTTGAGCACTTCAAGGCGCATGCGCAGCAGCAGCACCGCGCCGAAGAAGCAGTAGAAGCCCAGCACCGTCAGCAGCAACGGCAGCCACATCTCGACCGGCATGGCGGGCTTTTCGGTAAGGGTGAAGGTCGCGCCCTGGTGCAGGGTGTTCCACCACTCAACCGAGTACTTGATGATCGGAATATTGACCACGCCGACGATCGCCAGCACCGCGCAGGCCTTGGCCGAGCTGTCACGATTGCTGATCGCCTGGCCCAGCGCAATGATGCCGAAGTACAGGAAAAGCAGGATAAGCATCGACGTAAGGCGGGCATCCCAGACCCACCAGCTACCCCAGGTCGGCTTGCCCCAGATCGCCCCGGTCAGCAATGCCACCGCAGTCATCCAGGCGCCAATGGGCGCCGCGCACTGCAGGGCGACGTCGGCGATCTTCATCTTCCATACCAGACCGACGATGCCGGCCACCGCCAGCAGCACGTAGCACGACTGCGCCAGCATGGCAGCAGGCACGTGGATATAGATGATGCGAAAGCTGTTGCCTTGCTGGTAGTCCTGCGGGGCGAACGCCAGGCCCCAGGTGATGCCCACCGCCAGCAGCGCGATGGCAGCGATGGTCAGCCACGGCAGCATGCGGCCGCTGATGGCATAGAACCATTTGGGGGAACCGAGCTTATGGAACCACGTCCAGCTTATTTTCATCAGGGTACATCCGGTCTTGGCTGGGCTTTAGGCGTCAATCCGTAGGCCCAGATCTCGTTATTCGCCGACGCTGATCTTCAGGCCGGCCGCTATCGCAAAGGGTGCCAAGGTCACAGCCAGGGCAGACAGGCTGGCCAGCCACAACAAATGGCCGGTCGCCGGCATATTCTGCAACGCCGCTTGCAAGGCGCCACTGCCCAGGATCAATACTGGGATATACAACGGCAAGATCAGCAACGCCAGCAGCAAACCGCCGCGCTTGAGACCGACCGTCAGCGCCGCGCCCACCGCACCGAGCAAACTCAGTATCGGCGTGCCCAGCAGCAGCGAGGCGAGCAACACCGGCAGGCAACTCGATGGCAGACCGAGCATCAGTGCCAGTAGCGGAGCCAACAATACCAGCGCCAGCCCGGAAAAGATCCAGTGCGCCAGCACCTTGGCCAGCACCAGCATCGGCAACGGATGCGGCGACAGCACCCATTGCTCGAGCGAGCCGTCCTCGAAATCACTGCGAAACAGCCCGTCCAGCGAGAGCAATACCGCCAGCAAAGCGGCGACCCAGACCAGCCCCGGCGACAAGGTTTGCAACAATTGTGTCTCAGGGCCGACCGCCAGTGGAAACAAGGCGACCACGATCGCGAAGAACACCAAGGGGTTGGCCAACTCCGCCGGGCGGCGGAACAACAAGCGGGCCTCGCGCCGCAACAACAGGACAAATACGCTCATGCCGCCCACTGCCCCACATTCAGTTCACGATAACCGGACGGCTTGCGCTCGAGGGTGTGATGGGTGGTCAACACGACCGTGCCACCGGCTTCGCAGTGGGCCGCCAGATGCGCCTCAAGCTGAGCCACACCCTGTTTATCCAGGGCAGTGAACGGTTCGTCGAGGATCCACAGCGGTGGGCTGTGCAGATACAGTCGAGCCAGCGCCACGCGGCGCTGCTGGCCGGCCGACAAGGTGTGACACGGCACATCCTCGAAGCCGCGCAGGCCCACCGCTGCCAGCGCCTGCCAGATAGCCTCGGGGGTGGCGGGCTGGTGCAGGGCGCACAGCCATGCGAGGTTCTCTTCGGCAGTGAGCAGGTCCTTGATGCCAGCGGCATGGCCGATCCACAAGAGGATGCTGGCCAGGGCATGGCGCTGCTCGGTCAACGGCTGGCCATTGAGCAGGATCTGTCCGGCAGTCGGCTGCATCAACCCCGCCAACAGGCGCAGCAGACTGGTCTTGCCGCTGCCGTTAGGGCCGCTGACCTGGAGCATGTCGCCAGGGCGCAGCTGAAAATCCAGGTGCTCGAACAGCAGGCGCCAGTCGCGCTCGCAGGCCAGGCCAGTGGCTTGAAGGTCCAGGGTCACGGTTTCGCCTTATTCTGTGTCGGGTCTCGGCCAATATCTCAAGTCACCCCCTGCCCTGCCGTTATAGTGGGCAGTGGCGGGCGGCGCGGGCGGCATTATTACATGCGACGACTCGCTGCCAAGAGGGCTGGCTCCACAGGTTGTATACAATCATGACCGAAATCAATAGTCTCGGCGCACAAACCGCGCTAGGCCCGCAAGCGGCCAAGGCCGCCATGACCGGCGAACTGCTGCGCCTGCTGCAGCCGCAGCCCGGTCTCGTGCCGCCTGGCGAAACGGCCAAGGCCGAGGTAATGTCCTTGCGCCAGCTGGGCGTCGACTTCCAGTTGCTGCTGCGCCTGACCCTGGCCAACGGTACCCAGAGCCAAGTTCAGACCACTGCCAGCCAGCCACTGCCACCCGGCACTCAGTTGATGGTCAGCCAGGCTGACGGCAACCGCCTGGCGGTCATGGTGCAGCAGGCCAACGCCAGCAACGTCAGCACCCTCACCCGCCTGGACACCGCACAAATACCGGTGGGCACCCTGCTGCAAGGCAAAGTGCTGACTAACCAGGCGCTGCCGGTCAATCCGGGCGAGGCGGCCAGTTTCCGTTCGCTGGTCAGCCTGCTCAACAGCAGCCAGGCCGGCGCCACCTTGAGCATCGAAAGCCCCCGGCCACTGGCGGTTGGCAGCCTGCTCAGCGCCTTGGTGCAAAGCGATCAATCTTTGCGTTTCGTGCCGCTGAGCGGTCGTCAGGATCAATTGCTGGTCTCCCAGCAGCTGGCCTCGCAACAGAGCCGACAGGCATCGCTGCCAGGGGTATTGAACGCGCTGCAACAATTGACCAGCAGCCCTGGTGGCACTGGCGAACTGCGCGCCAGCGCCGAGCGCCTGTTGGCCAGCCTGCCGCAGGCCAGTCAACTGGGCGATGCCAAGGCGGTGGCGCAGGCGCTGAACAACAGCGGCGCATTTCTCGAGGCGAAACTGCTGGGCGGCTTGAGCGCAGGCATCGTGCCCGACCTCAAGGCGCAGTTGGTCAGGCTGGTGGCGCAAGCTTTGCCCGGCGTGCCGGGCAACCCAATGCTCAATCCGACCATTGCCGCTAACACCCTGGCCCAAGTGCTGCCTGGCATGGCGCGCAGTGCCTTGGGGATGCTCGACAAGGTTAGCCCGCGGCCACAACCGGGTAGCTTTCCGCTGCCCTCGCGCCTGCTGCAAAACCTTGAGCAGGAGGCCGACCTGCAACAGCTGCTGCGCCTGGCCGCCGCCGCCATCTCGCGCCTGCAAAGCCATGCCCTGTCCAGCTTGCAGCAGACCGGTACGCTGGATAACGGCAACCTGCAGACCACCTGGCAAACCGAGATCCCCGTGCGTCATGGCCAGGACTTCATCCCCTTGCAGGTCAAACTGCAACGCGAGGAGACGCCGCAGCAGCAAGCCGACCCGCAGCGTGAGCAACGTGATCCACAGCAATCGCTATGGCGCATCGAGCTGGCATTCGACCTGGCCCCGCTTGGCCCGTTGCAGGTGCAGGCGCAACTGAGCCAAGGCCGGCTGTCCGGGCAGTTGTGGGCGGAGCTACCGCGCACCGCCGAGCTGATCGACAGCCAACTGGGCCACCTGCGAGAGCGTCTGCTCCAGCGTGGCCTGGATGTAGGGGATCTGGAGTGCCGCCCCGGTATCCCGCCGCAAGGCCCTCGGACCCGACTGGAGCAACGCTGGGTGGACGAAACCGCATGAGCAAGCAACCGCCACGTCAGGCCATCGCCCTGAGCTATGACGGCCAGCAGGCGCCCACCCTCAGCGCCAAGGGCGATGACGCCCTGGCCGAAGCGATCCTGGCGATCGCCCGCGAACACGAAGTGCCAATCTACGAGAACGCCGAGCTGGTCCGCCTGCTGGCACGCCTGGAGCTGGGCGAACAGATTCCCGAAGCGTTGTACCTGACCATCGCCGAAATCATTGCCTTCGCCTGGCAGCTACGCGGCAAGGTCCCGGCGGGTTTCAATGATGACGCGGCCAGCGAGCGCGATATCACCCCACCGCTGCTGGGCCTGCCGAACGGGCGTAGCACTATCTAGCACCTGCTGGCCTGGGTCTTGGCCGAACCTGCAGTTTTCCCAGCTCAGGTTCAGCTAGCCATGCCTTATCTCAACCCCTCTCCCGCTGACCTAGTGCGCGAAGCGCTCGACGGCTTCCCGCGCCCGGACCAGCATGCCGAAACCCTGCTAAAAGACTGGTTGCACGAGCGCGGCGTATCCACCGCCCCGCGCGACATCGATGTGGTCACCCTGCACTACCAGAACGCGCCCAATAGCCGTGACTCGGGATGGCATGACAATGCCGTGGTCAGTCAGAAAATGAATCTGGTCGAGGCGCTGCTGAGCAACTGGCAAGGCGAACCTGCCGAGGGTTACCACGGTTTCCATTACGGCGATTGGGCTGGGCTTGCGCCAAGTCACACGGCCAGGCTGGTCGACCATCTGCATCGGCCTGGGGCATTGTCCAACTACTCCGAGTACCTGGTGTTCAATGGTCTGTACACGCACCGGGCAGAGACCGAATATAGCCCAAGCAACCATATAGGCATCCGTGCCGAAGATTTCCAGGACTTTATCTGGAACTTGGATTTTCATCAGCACTTCAAGCAGAGTCTCGACCGCTATTGGCAGCATCGCATGCCTCTGTACCAGCGTGCTCTGAAGATCAGCTTGATAGCCGCCTGCAACAAACAGGTCGAGGAAGGCAGCATGTCGGAACAAGGGCGGCGCCTGGCCTGGCAGGCGCTGGGGTTGATTCGCCAGCGCGGCGCAACACTGCAGGCGTCGCTGCTCAACGTCTACGGTTACACCGCCACCGCGATCCTCTGCCTGA
This sequence comes from Pseudomonas urmiensis, assembly GCF_014268815.2. Taxonomy (NCBI): domain Bacteria; kingdom Pseudomonadati; phylum Pseudomonadota; class Gammaproteobacteria; order Pseudomonadales; family Pseudomonadaceae; genus Pseudomonas; species Pseudomonas urmiensis. Next base: position 943,855 of record NZ_JABWRE020000001.1, on the reverse strand, counting down.
AGCATTCGAACAGTGATTTCACCCTGCTGTACCTGCCCGGCAACGCTTCTCCTTTGCACGAGTTCGCCGACCAATCGGCCATGAAGCACTGGTTTGCCCAACAGTGTCAGGACTCCGCTCGACGCACCGCGCTACTCGATTGCTTCGCCCGCGCCGACTGGCCCGATGGTCTGGACTTCAGTGGTCTTGAGACTGCTCTGCAAGGGCTTGGCCTGTACCCCAAGCCGCACCGACTGAGCAGCAACCACAGCGGCCTGGCCACCAGCGGCTTGTGGCAACCCAATGAGATGATCAACTACAAAGCCGATAAGTACAGCCCGCCGATCCAGGGCGATTTGTTCGAGTACCTCGCCAAACGCTACAAGGATCGCGCTTATCAGGATGCCGACCAGCAGATCATCAGCAATCAGCAGATCGACAAGGGCAAATGGGGCCGTTATCTGAATGTCGCGATAGCCTTGCTGGCACCTGTAGTGCTAGTGGTGCCGGAGCTTACACCGCTACTGGTGGCCGGCGGTCTGGCGCAGTTCGCCCTGGGTTTGGATCAGGCCATCAATGGCAAGATGCTCGCCGATAAAGCCGAAGGGGTGGTTAACCAGACATTCGGCCTGTTCAATGCGCTGCCCCTGGCCGCAGGCATCCTGAGCGGCCCCGAGGCAATCTTTCGCTACCGTCGGCCAGGCTGCTACATGTCGCCACGGCTACGCGAGCTGCTTGAACAGGCCCCGCGCACCAGTAGCCCGCCCGCCGAGCTCGAACTGCCACCGGCTGAACTCGCCTTTCGCCAGGATGAAGTGGTGAGTGCCACCGCTGGGGCGGCGCTGAGCACTCACATTGACGCCGAGTTCACCCCGCGCTTTTCGGCGCTGCTCGATGAGGCCACCGGCCCGGTGAACGCTTGGGTCTACTACGACCTCGATAGCGACAGCTTCATCAAGGTTGACGAGCTGGCCCTGCTCAACCCACCCAGATGGATCACCACTAGCAATACCGCCAGCGCCCTGGTAAGGCGACCTGCCGGACGCACCGTCACCGACCGACAGCGCATGCGCAGCCTGCATGCATTAGGTATTCGACTGGATCTGCCGATCGAACTTGCGCCTCCCGATAACGTCACCCGCACAGCTATTCCTCGACTGATCTCCAGCCTTTGGGTCGGTGATCGCATTCTCGATGGGGCATTTCTTGCCGCCCTGCAACACAACGCCCAGGTGGTGAGCGCAAGCCGCTACCGCTATCAACTGTTCCTGTCACGGATGAATCCCCAGGCGTATCAGAACAACCGTGCACTGCTCATGGCCAAGGCGCCAAATCTTATCGTGCGCCCCCTGGAAGACGAACCGTTCTTTCAGCACTTTGAGCGCTCGCCCTACTTTGCCCAGTACCAAGCGGCTATCGAAGGTAATGGCGGTGCTGCAACCAATTTCAGCTCGGCCAGCGACATTCTGCGTTATCGACTACTCAACGAGATCGGCGGGATCTACCTGGACGCTGACGATCGCCTACTGCCGTCGCCCTCGGTCAAGGGCCGCGAACATTTGCTGGGACAACTTGAGCTGCGTGCCAGTGCGCGAGAGCTGCTGCTCGCCCCACCGGTATCGAACGACCAGCTGGGCATGTACTTCAAGTACAACAACAGCCTGATTGGCAGTCATCCGGGCAACCCAACGCTGGAAGCGATCTCCGAGGAGATCCTGCGGCGCTATGCACAAGACCCCACCTTCTACGATGTACGGCCTGACCCCGATCTGCAGCCGATGGCATTCAACGCTTATGCCCGCCGCCTTAGCCGCCTGACCGGACCGGCGGTCCTGAACGATGTAATCGACCAGCAGCTGCCGTCATTGAGCCAGCTGCGCGAACTGTGCGTACTGGTCACCTCACCGCTGCGCGATCTGCACCAGACCCTCGATCTGAGCCAGTTCGTCAAACTGGTGCACAGCCAATTGCCACTGGGCAAGCTTGCCGAGATTGGCCATGCGCACAGTTGGCGGACGGCCTGAGACACACGCACTTAACAGATCGCGGGTGGCGGCATTATTTACCGCTGCGGCACCCACCAGATCGGCAAACCTGTCGGCTCACTTTCCAACCCGGTGACCGACATGCCCGTACCTTTCATCAGCAGCGCTGGCGTACAGTACGTACGCGACCACTTGGCGAACTTCCCTCGTCCTGACCGTGAGGCCGCTCAGGCCGTACGCGACTGGGCATCGAGCAACGGCCAGGCCCTGGATCCAGACCGGATCGATGTGGTTACCTTGCACTATCGCCCTGATGGCCCGCAGCGCTATCAGGCGCTGATCACGCAGCGCCTGAGCCTGACTCAGGCGGTGCTGGGCAACTGGCAAGGCGAATCCAACAACGACGCCATCGGCGCCCTGTTTTCGGCCCCCTGGGCGGGCACTTTGCCCAATGGCCCAATCAAGATCGTCGAGCACCTGGCGCCGCTCGGGCCGTTCGATAACAGCGCCGCGTTTGAAGTGTTCAATGGGTTGTTCCGCCGCACCGACCCGATGCGCTACGAGCCCGCCACACAGGTACACATACCCGCGGAAAAATTCCAGCGCTTTATCGAAAAGCTCGATTTTCACTCCCGCTATCGAGCGCAGCTCGACCGTTATTGGCAACAACATCTGGACAGTCATCGCCTGTCCAACAAGCTCAACTTCATTGCTGCCTGCAATAAGCAAGTCAGCGAAGGTAGTCTCAGTGACATGGCACGCAAGCTGGTCTGGCGTGCCGCGAGGCTGATACCACGAGGACGCAAACTGCGCTTGAGCACCTTGACCGTTTACGGGTATGCCGCAACAGACCTTCTGTTCATCAACGACGGCGAGACTGACCTGAGCCTGCTGTACCTACCCGGCAACAGTTCGCCGTTTCTGGAGTTTGCCAACCAAAACCTGCTCAAGGACTGGTTCGGCGAACAGTGTCAGTCCTCCGCCAAACGTCAAGCGCTCAAACAGTATTTCAACCTCGCCGATGGACCAGATGGCCTCGACTTCAGTGGCCTTGACACAGCCCTGGCGGGCATGGGCGATTACCCTGCCGTCCATCGACTGTCTTCTGATCGACCAGGTTTTACTACTGATGGACGCTGGTCGCCACGCGACTATGTCAACTACCGACCGGTAAAGTACAACCCACGGCTAACCGGCGATCTGTTCATGGCTGTGACGCTGCGACAACAGCAGCGCAGTTACGCCGATGCCGACTTCATCATCACCAGCAATAGCGAGGTCACCAAGGCCAGATGGCGTGGCTATCTCACCTCTGCGCTCAATCTGCTACTGCCAATGACGTTTGTAATACCTGGCCTGGCCCCGCTGCTCGCGCTCGGTGGCATAGCCCAGCTAGGCCTGGGGTTGGATCAGGCGATCAATGGCAAGACGCTGGAGGCGAAGGCCGATGGCGTCAGCAACATTGCTTACGGTTTGTTCAATGCCACGCCCTTGGCAGTGGAGAGCCTGACCAAAAGTGCAGAAGTCTTCCGGGTCAAAGCCGATGGTTTTGTCTTGCCGAGCCGAGTCAACGACCAGATAGGCTACCCACTGGGCCCGAGCTACCCGCCGCGGCTGCCCGAACTGGATGTCGCGCCCTACTTCCACAGCCCCGATCCCACTGCCCCACTGGATGAGCTGCCCTCTGGAGCAAGTCCGGTTTCACGCATTCCTCAGTACACAGGTATGCCCGACCGGCTGAGTGCTGTGGAGATCATTGAAGGCAACTACCTAGTCGAGCTGGAGCTGGTCTATGACATGGAGTTCGATCTGTTCATTGAGCAAAGCCGCCTCAATGAGGTCGACGCATCCTACTACCAGGCTACTCCAGGTGAATTCGACGTCAAACGCGCTGACCCACATGCTCGAACCGTCACCAATCCGATGCGGATCACCACCCTGCGCAGTCTGGGGGTAGACCTACCTATACCGCTAGAGCTACCTGTGCCAATACGTGGCGAGGCGATTCCCAAGACAATCACCTCGCTCTGGGTCGGAGACAAGGTCATCGATACAGAGCTGTTGGAAAATATTGCCAAGAACGCCAAGCGGCTCAAGGGCGGCGCCTATCAGTATCGGTTGTACCTGTCCAACGCAGACGCCGTCGCGCACACGGAAAACCTGCGTCTACTCAAGAGCAAGGCCCCTGACCTGCAAGTTCATACACTGGAGGAGCAACCTTTCTTCATCTCATTCAAGCAAAGCAAGTATTTCGCTCAGTACCAGGACGCTTTGGATGGCAATGCAGGAGTTGCCACCAACTACCCGTCAGCCTGCGATGTACTGCGCTACCCAATGCTGCACCATGAGGGCGGTTTGTACATGGACCTGGATGATGAGTTACTGGCCGCAAGCGGCAATCGCTTGGGCTGTATTGGCGCCGGAGCGTGCGTGGCAGAGGCGATCGATGAAGTGGAGCTGGCGACCAGCAAAAACGGCTTGCTGCTTCATCCGGCGATGTCCAATGAAAAACTAGGGATGCACTTTCAGTACAATACCAGCATGATCGGCAGCCACCCAGGTAACCCGACCTTGGTGGCCATTTCTGATGAAATGCATGCACGCTATCAGAATGAACCGGATTTCTATCGTACAAAGCCAAGCCTGGCTGAAGACCCAACAGGATTTTATGAGTATGCCAGTCGCTTGAATTGCCTCACCGGGCCGGCCCTGTTCACCGATGTGGTTGACCGATTGCTCCCCGATCTGTACCGACTGCGCCAGGTCAGAAAGCTGTATGGCATGCCCCGCACCAAAAGCTGGTTGTACGTGAATCTACAGGCTTGGATGCTCGTTGAAAAAGAGCTATTGCCCCTCAGCCGCTTTGCCAAAGTCGGTGGCCAGCATGCGTGGATCAATACCTAAATGAAAACAGGCGACCCTGGTCGCCTGTTCTGCTCACTCGCCACGGTGCAACTTACTCATCAGTTGCGCCTCGGCCTGGGTCAAGCCGCAGGTTTGAGTCAGCTCCTCGACGCTGGCGCCCATTCCCACCAGCTTGGCCGCCTGCGTGAAGGTCACGTCATTCGGGTCACGCTGCTCCAGCTGCTGGAGTTTATCCGGCAACGGCGCAACCACCGCACGCAGCTCATGGAGCGCTTCACCCATGCGCACCGTGCCATTCTGGTAGTCGTCCAGGCGCTTGGCCAGGTCCTTGATGCGCTGGTCGCGCAGCGCATCACCTTGAGCCTGCTGGGCGGCCAGCTCACGCTGACGCTTGCTGTAGTTGAGAAAAAACCACAGGCTCAGCGCCCACAACAGCGCCAGGAAGATGACAGCAACCTCGAAAATCAACTCAGATGTTCTCCAGCTCGGACCATTCTTCCTCGGTCATCATCTTGTCCAGCTCGACCAGAATCAGCAGCTCACCATTCTTGTTGCACACGCCCTGGATGAACTTGGCCGACTCTTCGTTACCCACGTTTGGCGCGGTCTCGATCTCCGACTGACGCAGGTAGACAACTTCCGCGACGCTATCGACCAGGATGCCGACCACTTGCTTGTCGGCCTCGATGATGACAATACGGGTGTTGTCGGTCACTTCGGTCGGCACCAGGCCAAAGCGCTGGCGGGTGTCGATCACGGTGACCACGTTACCGCGCAGGTTGATGATGCCCAGCACGTAGCTCGGCGCACCCGGAACCGGAGCAATCTCGGTGTAACGCAGGACTTCCTGCACCTGCATGACATTGATGCCATAGGACTCGTTGTCCAGGCGGAAGGTTACCCACTGCAGGATCGGATCTTCGGAACCTTGTGCGGACGACTTTTTCATTCCCCTACCCCTCAAAATCCGCCATCGGCGGTGTGCTCGGTGTGGCCGCGGCAGCAGCGGCCGTCATTTATTAGTGTTTGGCGTGCAACTGCTTGACGGCGCCGCTGGCGATCAACTCGGCCAGTTCAGCGACATCGAGCAAGGCACACATGTGTTCGATCACCGTGCCGGCCAACCACGGACGTTGCCCGCGCTGGCTGCGCCACTTGATCTCGTTCGGGTCCAGGCGCAACGAACGGCTGACCTGATGCACCGCCAGCCCCCACTCATAGCCCTGGACAGAAATCACGTACTGCAAGCCCTGGCGCAAGTCATCGCGGTAGCGGTCCGGCATCACCCAGCGCGCGGTATCCAGCACCTTGAGATTGCCCGCCTGGCAGCTGAGGATGCCGAGGAACCAGTCCGGCTGGCCAAACAGTGGCGTCAACTCCTGGCCGGCCAGGCTATAGATCGACCCCAGGCATACCAGGGGTACCGCCAGGGTCAGCCCGGCGACATCGAACAGCAAGCATTCGAAAGGCTCGGCGGCCCACTGCGGCCGGCCGTCAACCGTCGCTGGCGGCGCTGGAACGTTGGGCGCAGGCAGGTGCACTTCGACCAACGGCGCGACTGGCTCAGGCGCCTGAACTTCGGTGAGCACCGGAATACTGGCTTCGACCACCACCTGGGCCTCGACCACGGTGACCACAGGTTCTGCCACTGGCGCGGCAGGCGCCAGCACCGTGGCGAGCACCTTGGGTTGCGGCTCGGCAAAAGGCCGTGAGGCTAACGTTGGCGCAGGCTCGACCTGACGCTGGGCGTCGCGGGCCTGCTCTTCGCGTACCGCAGCCTCGAAGTCTTCGCTCGGCGCAGGCTCTGCAGCGGGCGCCTCGAACGTCTCGGTAGCTTCCTGCAGCAAGCCGTCCAGATAGGACTGCAAGGCCAACTGCGGCTTGCTGGTAATGGGCCGGGCTGAGTTCATCAGGCCACCTGCAGTGCGGATTTGTAGGTGAGCAAGTGCTTGAGCAAGGCGCGATAGGCAACCACCCCGCGGCTCTTGCCGTCGAACTGCGAAGGCGTGACGCCCGCCCGGCTAGCATCGCGCAGACGCGTGTCGACCGGGATATAGCCCTGCCAGACGTTCTCGGCGTAGGTATCGCGCAGCACTTTGAGCGTGCCCAAGGAAGCCTGGGTACGGCGATCGAACAGAGTCGGCACGATCTGGTAGGGCAGCGCCTGCTTGCGCGAGCGGTTGACCATGGCCAGGGTGCCGACCATCCGCTCCAGGCCTTTGACCGCGAGAAATTCGGTCTGCACCGGAATCACCAGCTGCTGACTGGCGGCCAGGGCATTGACCATCAGCACGCCGAGCAAAGGCGGGCTGTCGATCAGGGCGAAGTCGAAATCCTGCCACAGCTGCGCCAGACTCTTGGCGATCACCAGGCCCAGGCCACTCTGCCCTGGCGACTGGCGTTCGAGCACGGCCAGCGCGGTACTCGAAGGCAGCAGGGAAATACGCTCATCACTGGTCGGCAGCAGCAATTGCCCCGGCAGCCCATCAGGCACCGTGCCCTTGTGCAGGAACAGGTCATAGCAGCTGTGCTCCAGCGCATCGGGATTGTGCCCGAAATAGCTGGTCATCGAGCCGTGGGGGTCAAGGTCGACCACGACCACGCGCTTGCCCGCCTCGGCCAGCAGCCCGGCCAGAGCGATGGTAGTGGTGGTCTTGCCGACGCCACCTTTTTGATTGGCTACTGCCCAGACTCTCATGGTGCCTTGCTTCCTCCCGGTATGGCCGCCTGCCCTGCCGGGAACGGTGTGAATGTGGGTGACGGGGATTTGACGGGGCTAGCCCCCTCCCGCCGCTGCAGGCGTTGCAGGTGCACTTTGTGTGCCAGCGCGGCGCAACGCAGAATCCGGCGTGGCATTGGCGCTGCCGGTACCGGTGAGGCTGCGGCGCACTTCCAGATTGCGCGAAATCACCAGCACCACCCGGCGGTTACGCGCACGCCCTTCGGCGCTGTCGTTGCTCGCCACCGGTTGGTATTCGCCATAGCCCACCGAGGCCATCCGCCCAGGGTTGACGCCGTTCATCGCCAGCAGGCGGACGATGCTCGCCGCGCGCGAGGCCGACAGTTCCCAGTTGGTTGGGTACTGGGCAGTCCGGATCGGCATGTTGTCGGTAAAGCCTTCGACATGCACCGGGTTGGCGAACGGCTTGAGGATATTGGCCACCTTCTCGATGATCTCGAAGGCAACGTCGCTGGGCATGGCATCGCCACTGCCGAACAGCAACGCCGAGTTGAGCTCGACCTCGACCCACAGCTCATTGCCACGCACAGTCATCTGGTCAGATTTGATCAAGTCGCCAAACGCTTCGCGCACATCGTCGCTGATGGTCTGCAAAGGATCGTTGCTGGTTTGCGCCAGGCCCGCGTCGGTCTGCTCGCTGTCCTTGATCAGAGGCTCGGCCGGCCTCACGCTCAGCGGCTGCTCATCGCCGATCGGGATCGGCTTCATGCTCCGCTCAGGGTCGTTGAACACCCCGAGCAGGGCCTGGGAAATGACCTTGTACTTGCCCTCGTTGATCGAGGAGATCGAGTACATGACCACGAAGAAGGCGAACAGCAAGGTAATGAAGTCGGCATATGACACCAGCCAACGCTCGTGATTCTCGTGTTCCTCGGTGTGACGACGGCGACGCATGGCTTACTCCATGAAGCCTTGCAGCTTCAGCTCGATCGAGCGTGGGTTTTCGCCTTCGGCGATCGACAGCAGGCCTTCGAGGAGCATCTCGCGATAGCGCGACTGACGCATGACGATGGCTTTGAGCTTGTTGGCGATCGGCAGCAGGATCAAGTTGGCACTGGCCACGCCGTAGATGGTGGCAACGAAGGCCACGGCGATGCCATTGCCCAATTGCGAAGGATCGGCCAGGTTGCCCATCACATGGATCAGGCCCATCACCGCGCCGATGATGCCGATGGTCGGCGCGTAGCCGCCCATGCTTTCAAATACCTTGGCGGCCTGGATATCACGGCCTTCCTGGGTCAGGAAGTCGACCTCAAGGATACTACGAATAGCCTCCGGCTCAGCGCCATCGACCAGCAACTGCAAGCCCTTGCGCGCATACGGATCAGGTTCGCCATCGGCCACCCCTTCCAGCCCCAGCAGGCCTTCCTTGCGAGCGGTGAGGCTCCAGTTGACTACCCGATCGATACCGCCAGCCAGGTCTACCCGCGGCGGGAAGATGATCCAGCGGACAATCTGCAGCGCGCGCTTGAACGACGACAACGGCGCCTGCAACAACGCCGCCGCCAGGGTGCCGCCCAGCACGATCAGCGCCGCCGGGCCATTGAGCAGCGCACCCACGTGGCCACCCTCGAGGAAGTTGCCACCGACGATGGCGACGAAGGCGAGGATCAGGCCAATCAGGCTCAAGACATCCATCAGACGCAGGCCTCGACCAGGTGCTTGCCGATCTCGTCCAGGCTGTATACCGCATCGGCCAGGTTGGCCTTGACGATGGCCATGGGCATGCCATAGATCACGCAGCTGGCTTCATCCTGGGCCCACACGGTGCTGCCGCCTTGCTTGAGCAAACGCGCGCCTTCGCGGCCGTCCGCGCCCATGCCGGTGAGTACCACCGAGAGCACTTTGTCGCCGTAGGACTTGGCTGCCGAGCCGAAGGTAATGTCCACGCAGGGCTTGTAGTTCAGACGCTCGTCACCCGGCAGGATCTTCACCGTGCCACGGCCGTCGACCATCATCTGCTTGCCGCCCGGGGCCAGCAGCGCCAGGCCTGGGCGCAGCACATCACCGTCTTCGGCTTCCTTCACGCTGATCTTGCACAGCTTGTCGAGGCGTTCGGCGAAGGCCTTGGTGAAGGCTGCCGGCATGTGCTGGATCAGCACGATCGGCGCCGGGAAGTTGGCCGGCAGCTGGGTCAGCACCCGCTGCAGGGCCACCGGGCCACCGGTCGAGGTCCCAATCGCCACCAGTTTGTACGGCTTGCGCTTGGGCGCGGGCGAGTGCGTTGCAGCGGGAGCCGCGGCGCTACGCCCAGGTGCAGGTGCAGGCGCGGCAGCACGCACCGGAGCACTGCTGGCAAAGCTGCTGGAAGGCGCGTGGCTGCTCGACGCTGGGCTTGCAGCCGGCGCAGGCGCGGCGTAGCTGCCCAGGCGGCGGTTGCTGCGCGAAATGGTGTGGACCTTTTCGCAGAGCATCTGCTTGACCTTGTCAGGGTTGCGCGAGATGTCTTCGAAGTTCTTCGGCAGGTAGTCCACCGCACCGGCATCCAGCGCATCGAGGGTCACCCGGGCGCCTTCATGGGTCAGCGAGGAGAACATCAACACCGGCGTCGGGCAGCGCTGCATGATGTGGCGCACGGCGGTGAT